>JAYSXP010000471.1:0-10705 GCA_043717125.1 Polyangiaceae bacterium
CCAGGAGCACGGCGCCGCCGGTGACGAGCGTGACCACCAATGTTCGCGACAGTCTCGCCATGCTTTCAGTATACGATCTGGTCAGCGAGATGCGCGCGAGGTTGCGACCCGCAGAACGTACGGGCATGGCGTCCGGTCTCCGACGCGTCGGCGCGTGCTGTTTCCTCGTGCAGCTCGTCCTGTGGCTCGCGTCGCCTACAGCCGCCTACGCCGTCGATGCTCCCCCCGCCGACCTCGCGACGACGGTGGGAGCCTCCGCCTCGGGGCTGCCTGGTCTCGGTCGCGTCGCCGTCGCCGCGCCGAAGGAGCTTCCGCACCTGGGGGCGGCCGTGAGCATGGGCTACGGCTTGACCGAGGCGCAGGGCGCAAAGGCCGCCGAGTCCGGAGCCCATCAACGCACGTTCGGCACGCTCGCTTTCATGGCGCAGCCGCTTCGCTTCCTGGCTGCCGCCCTCGTGCTCGACGGCCGCCACGATGCGCACCCCGACGACGTGCTCGGCGGGAGCTCCAGCACCGTCGGTGAGCCTCGCCTCTTCGTGCGCGCGAACGAGGCGGTCGGAAGGTCGTTCGCGCTCGGCGCGCAGCTCGGCGTCTGGGTCCCGGGCGCGGAGGCGCCCTCCCTTCGCTTCGACGCCTCCACGCTCGATGCGCTGCTGCTCGCCACGTATGCGCCGCCGGGCGAGGGTCTCGCCGTAGCGCTCAACGCAGGCTATCGCGTCGACCGGAGCGCGCAGGTCCTCGAGGCGAAGGAACGACCGCGGCTTCGTCGCGGCGACCGACTCTCGCTCGCGCTCAGCGACTCGGACGCGATCCTGCTCGGCCTCGGGGCGAGCAAGCGTCTCGGCCGAGGAGAGACGAGCGCATCGCACGTCGAGCTGCTCGGTGAGCTCACCTGGGATGTCCTCGTGGGTGCGAATGCGCCCGCGCCGCTCGAGTCACCGCTGCGTGTCGGGCTGGGGGCGCGCTACCACCTGAAGGAGGACGACGAGACCTTCGGTGCTCTCCAGCTCGAGGCGCGGACGGAGATCTCGCTCAGCGCGCGTCCGCCGTCCGGGCCCACAGACGCGCTCGTTCCGATCGACCCTCGCTTTTCGATCCTCGTCGGCTTGCGATGGGCGCCCGTCCTCGGAGCGAGGCCCCCGAAGGCCACCGCCAAGCCGGACAATGCCGTGGGCGGCGGAGCCGGGGCCGCGACCGCTCCGGTCAACGGCGCGATACGTGGGCGCGTGACGGCGGAGACCGGTGCGCCGATCGCAAGCGCGCGCGTGACGGTGACCTCGGACGATCCCTCGCAACCAAGCGAACGCACGGCGGAGACCGGCGCAGACGGAACCTTCCAGCTGACCGACCTGCGGCCCGGTCGCGTGCATGTCGTCGTGAAGGCCACCGGCTTCGACGAGGCCGGCGCAGACGCGAACGCCGCTGCGACAGCGACCGTCGTCGATGTCGTGATGAAGAAGGCGATCAAGCCCGGACAGCTCCGCGGCCTCGTCCGCTCGTTCAACGGCAAGCCGCTCGCCGCGACGGTCCGGGTCGAGCCGATCGGCGTCGAGGCGAAGACCGACCCGGACGGCACGTTCCAGATCGACGTGCCTCCTGGCTCCTACGAGGTCGTCGTCGCCGCGACGGGACACGTCGGACAGCGTCGCCCCGTGCAGGTCGAGGAGAACGGCGTGACCATCCTGAATGCCGATCTGAGGCCGGGCAAAGAGGCGCCATGACGACCTCGCGGCGCGCCGTGACGCGGATGACGCTCGCGCTGTTCCTCGGCGGCAGCCTCGGTCTCGGGTGCCGCGGCTGCTCGAAGCCTCACATCGCCGAGGTGAAGAAGCACGAGGGCGACGTGAAGCGCGACACGGGCGCCTCGCAGCAGAGGTGGGAAGCCGCGCCCGACGGCGCCGAGCTGGCGATGGGCGACGGGCTCAAGACCGGCCCGAGCGCCAGCGCCGTCGTGCATCTGACGAGCGGAGGCAACATCGCGGTGTCGAGCGACACCACGATCCGATTCCTCGCGAGCAGCCCCGGCGCCGCGCAGCCGAAGCTCGCGATCGAGGCGGGCGAGGCGAGCATCGAGGCCGCGGACGATCGCGCCCTCACCGTGCAGACGACGATCGGGCTCGCGCAGATCGAGCCGGGCGGCAAGCTGCATATCTCGGCCGACGGGAGCGCGACGCGCATCGAGGTCACCGTTGGCGCCGCGCGCCTCGAGACCGAGGACGGCGGCGTCGCGCTCTCGCCGGGTAAATCGTTCGACGTGTCGCTAGGCGGGGCGATCGTCGAGCACGAGGCCGCGAACGCCGGCGCCGATGCCGCGGCGACGGCGCGGGTCGTCGCGGCTCCGGCGCCGACCGATGGCGGCGGAGCGGGGCCGATCGCGATCGAGGTCAAAGGTGCAGGCGTTCGCGTCGTCGCGAGGGGCGAGACCGCACCAAAGGCGCTCTCCGAGGGCGCGGGCTCCGTCGGTCCGGGCGATACGCTCGAGGTCGCCAACGGCGCCTCGGTCGACGTGCGACGCGGAGCCCAGCACGCTCGCGTCGTCGGCGCCGGTCGCTTCGTGATCGGTGAAGCCGACGGCTCTGCACTCGTGCGTGCGAGCTCCGGTCGCGTCGAGCTCGAGGCGACGGGTGAGGACGTCGTCGTCGAGGTGCCCGGCGGCGCGATCGTCGCGAAGGCCGGTGGCGACGGCAAGAGCCGCGTCGATGCGGACGTCGCAGCCTCTGGAACGAAGGTCGGCGTCCGCCAAGGGCAGGCCGAGATCCGAGGGAAAGGGCCTCCGGAGACGGTCCGCGCAGGCGAGCACGCAACGGTCAGCGCGAAGGGCGTCGTCGTCGGCGCCGCGAATCAAGGCCCCGACAAACCCGACTTCACGGTGCGCGCCGGCGAGTCGATCTTCGTTCGGGATCCGAAGCCTCCGACGGCGCTCGGGTTCGACTTCTCGTCGGTGTGTCCCGGCGCAGGCGTCGTGTCGCGCAGCGACGGCGCGGCGACCGCGAGAGGCGAGCACAAGGCCGTCCTGGCGCTCGCCTCGGGTCACCACGAGTATGCGATCCACTGCATCGGCGCGGACGGCGTCGAGGAAAAAGTCGCTGCCTCGGGAGCCGTCACGGTCGTCGCCGACGGCGCACGCGCGGAGCTCGCGCGCCTCCCCCCCTCGACGCTCGTCGACATGGACGGCCGGCGGTACACGGTCCTCTACCAGAACCAGCTTCCCTCCGTGATCGCCCGCTGGCCGGACGCGCCGCAGTCGGGGAGCTACGTCGTTCACGTCGACAAGGAGCGCACGAAGTCGGCGACGCCGAAGCTGGCCCTGAAGGCCGGGAGCGTCTCCGAGGGCACGCACACGCTCAGCTTCGAGACCGGAGACGGCAGCAAGAAGTCCGCCGAGACGACGCTCGTGATCAAGTTCGACAACGCCGCGCCAGCCGCGAGCGTGCGCGATCCGGTGGACGGCAGCTTCCAGCAGGGCGACACCGTGAAGGTCTCGGGGGTGGTCGTCGAGGGCTGGACGGTGAGCGTCAACGGCGCCGCGGTGGCGCTCGACGAGCAGAAGCGCTTTGCGACGACGGCGACGGTGCCGCCGGGAGAGACAGCGCTCGTGCTCAAGCTGAGTCACCCGAAGCGCGGGACGGTCTATTACGTCCGTCACGCGGCGGGAGCGCGCTAGCGATGGCACCTCGCGACGACATGCTCGGGGCTACGATCCTCGGTCGCTACCGGATCGTGGCGCGGCTCGCGCAGGGCGGTATGGGCGTCGTGTACCTCGCCCGTGCCGAAGGGGCCGCGGGCTTCGCGAAGCCCGTCGTGGTCAAGCGCGTGCTCCCGGGAATGACGGGCGACGAGCGCATGACTCGCCTCTTCGTTCGCGAGGCAAAGATCCTCTCGAACATGCAGCATCCGAACATCGTGGGCGTGACCGACTTCGGCGAGGAAGACGGCGCGCACATCATGGTGCTCGACTACGTGCGCGCCTATCAGCTCGGGCTGTGGCTCACGTTTCGCGAGGAGCAACACCAGCTCGGCAAGGGCGAGAGACTTCCGATCGAGGGCGTCGTCCACATCGTGATCAAGGTGCTCGATGCGCTCGAGTACTCGCACGGGCTCACACTGCCCGACGGTTCGTCGCTCGAGATCGTCCACTCGGACGTCTCGCCCGCGAACGTCCTCGTCGACACCGACGGTCGGGTGTTGCTGCTCGACTTCGGCATCGCCCGCATGAAGGGCGAGCAGACGCGAACCACCGACGACAAGTCCATCCGCGGAAAGTTCTCGTATCTGCCCATCGAGGCGCTCGACGGCTCGCCGCCGACGCCCATGACGGACGTGTATGCATGCGGCGTCGTGCTCTACGAGCTCCTCGCGGGCGAGAACCCGTTCACCGCTGGCGACGAGACGCGCACGATCGCTCGCGTCATCTCGCACGAGCCTCCGCCAGTGAGCCAGGTACGACCCGGTGTGTCGCCGGAGCTCGACGCGATCGTGGCGCGCGCGATGTCGAAGGACAAGACGACGCGATTCGCGAGCGCAAAGGACTTCGCGCGCGAGCTGCGGCGCGTGCAGAACGTGCCCGAGGACGAGGCCGCTCGGGCTCTCGCGACGCTGGCAAAGGCCGACTACGCGGCGATGCCGATGAAGGAGGGGTCGTCGCTCGCGGAGCTCGAGGCGGCGTGGCGCAATCCGCCCGCGGCAGCGCCGGCCGCGAGCGAGCCGAGACTGCGTCCGGCGGGCGCAGGCGGATCGGGTGCCGCCGCCGTCGCAACGGCAACTCCGCCCACGCGTAGCCGCGGTGTCGTCGTGGCGATCTCCGTCGCGCTCGGGGTGCTCGTGGCGGGTGGCGTGGGGCTCGCGCTCTACCTCGGGCGTCGCCAGGAGGAGCCGAAGCTCCTCGTCATCGAGCGCACCACCAACGCGAGCGCGACTCCGACGAACGACACGCCGGTCGACACGGCATCGGCGGCGCCGTCTGCGCCGAGCTCATCGTCCCGGCCGCCGCAGGGCAAGCCGCCGAAGGCGCTCGCGGGCGACCCGCTCTCGGCGGCCTTCGCGAAGAACCAACCAGACATCGAGGCGTGCTTCGTCACCAAGGGAGCCGCAGGCGGGACCCCTGACGTGTCGGTGCGGTTCACCATCGACACCGAGGGCGTCGTGCAACGCGCCGAGGTCTCGCCCGCCGAAGTCGCGAGCTCGCCGCTCGGGGCATGCATCGCAGGTGTCGGAAGGAGGACACGCTTCCCCGCGCAGTCGGCGCCGGCGACGTTCCGTATTCCGTTGCGCGCGCGCAAGGCTCCCTGACCACGCGACGAGCCGCGACGCGCTGCCCGTGAACGGCGGGTAGCCAAGCGCGACCGCCCTCCCCCATGCCGCGGGCCACGAGCGAGCGAGCTGATGAAGGAGATCGTCTGACGTCGCGAGGCTACGCGCGCATCAGCTCGGACGGCGCACCGAAGACCGCCTCGTAGTCGCCCGCGGGAGCGACGGTGACCTTGATCTCGAGCTCGTGGTCACCGCCTCCGAGGAGCACGCCGCGGAGCGGGATCACGTCGTCGTAGTCGCGGCCCCACCCAAGCGTCACATGCTCGAGCGACGGGAACACGCCGTTGGTAGGGTCCGTGTCGACCCAGCCATGGTCGGGGCAGTACACCGAGACCCAGGCATGCGAGGCGTCCGCTCCGACGAGACGCTTCTGCCCTGGCGGCGGACGCGTGAGCAGGTAGCCGCTCACGTAGCGAGCCGCGAGCCCCATCGAGCGGAGGCACGACAGCATCAGATGCGCGAAGTCCTGGCAGACGCCGCGCCGCCGCTCGAACACCTCCATCACCGGCGTCGACACGGTCGTGGCGGTCGGATCGAACTTCAGCTCGGTATGGATCCGGTTCATCAGCGCTCTCACGCCCACGAGCAGCGGAAGCCCCGGCGGAAAACACGCGGCTGTCCACTCGGCTAGCTCGCGCTTGTTGCGCACCCGCGTGGACTCGAAGAGGAAGCGCGTGGCCTCGAGATCGAGCGCGTTCGGGCGGCGACCAGCCTGGTAGGCGAGGCGTGCGCGCACGGCGTCCCAGGGCGGCGTCGACCGATCCTCGGGATAGTCGCGCGCCAGGAGGTCGACCCACGACTCGACGCGCACCGAGAGCGAGTCGTGATCGGCTTCGATGAGCAGGGACGTCACCGGATTGCCAAACGCATCGACCGATGTCCCGAGGATCTCGGCGTCCGGCGAGATACGGAGCGCGTGCGCGCGCAGCGTCTGGAACGGCGTGGAGCGCGGCTCGAGATGCACGATCTGACGCGAGAGCCCGACCGGGTACTCGTAGTCGTAGTTCGTCTCGTGGACGACGACGTAGCTCCGCATCGTCATGCCTTGTCCGCCTTGCTGACCTTCGCAGCCTTCCAGGCCTCGCTCGGCCGCCGCGCCTTGCCCTGAGCGAGCGGAGCCGGCGTGCCCGCGTGGCTGAAGAACCGGCGCTGCAGCTCGTCCGAGAGGCCGATGGCCGCACGCTCGGCGCGACCGAGAAGGTCTGCGAGCTCCTTGCACGACGCCTCGAGCGCGCTCCCCTCCTCCGGCTCGAAGCCCTCGAGCCTCACGCTCCGCAGCGCGACCGCGAGCGTACCGATCCCATCGCTCGTGACCTCGCGCCCGAGCTCCGCAGCGGTGCGCTCGACGGAGAGCCAGAGCTCACGGAGCTGGAACGCGACGGCGTGCGGGTTCGACTCGTCGAACACGACGAGATGCAGCACCGGCAAGAGCTCTGGCGCGCGCCGGTAACGCGCGCGGAACGTGACGATGCTGTTCGCGGCTTCGAGAAGCCACTCGAGCGCATCCGGGCGCTCTGCCGCCGGCAAGCGGAGCACGTGCGCCACCATCGCCGTGACGTGAGCAAGCCGCTCGAGGCGCCGACCGAGGAGCAGAAAATGCCAGCTCTCGTCTTGCGTCATGTCGTCCATCGCGAACCCGGCGAGCGAGACGCACGCGAGCATCACCTCGTCGAGCGACGCGAGAGCGGAGCTGACGGTCGCCTTCGGGCCGGCGAGCCGCTGCGGAAGGCGATTGAAGACGTGCCAGTTGTCCGTCGACATGCGCTCGCGCACCTGGTTCGCGCACGAGTGGAGGCGGTGCACGTTCGCGGCCAGGCCGCCCGCCACCTTGGGATCGACGACGGCGCTGACGAAGCGCGTCTCGATCGCGACGACGATGGGCGTCTCGACGGTCTTGGCGCTGGCGATCTCCGCGGCCTCCTCCTCCGTGTGGAGGAGCTCGAGCCGCTCGCTCACCTTGATCAGCGAGCGGAGCGCCGGCTCCGACTGCGGCGCGGCGTCGGCGACGCGCACGAGCGCCGCGCGGAGCAGGCGCGCGAGGCCCTCGCAGCGCTCCGCGTACCGCCCCATCCAGAAGAGGTTCTCACCGACGCGCGAGGCGATGTCGACCGCGCTCGCCGCGACGTCGCTCGCGCCGAGGCGCGGTCTTCGCAACGGCACGCGCGCGACGGGCCGTCCCGCGAGCACCCACGTGTCCTTGCTCGAGCCGCCGGACTGCATCGACACGACGTCGCCCTCCTGCGGAGCGACGCGCGTGAGGGCGCCCGGCATGACCGTGTAGCCGTTCGGTGTGGCGACCGCGAAGACGCGCAGCGCCGTCGCCCTGGACACGACGCTCCCGTCCTCGTTTCCCCACGTCGGCGCGTGCGAGAGGCGCACCCATTCCTGCGCGACGTACGCGTGTGGCTGGCGGTTCATGCGATCGATGAGGCGCGCGCGCCCGGCGGCGTCGAGCTTGTGACCGAACACGGGCTCCATGTGTATCGACGGGTAAGCCGGCTTGATGACGAGCTCGTCGAGGTGCGTGACGACGTACTCCAGCGCCGGCGCCTCGCCGCACCACCAGGTGGCGATCGACGGCATCGCGAGCTTGTCGCCGAAGAGCCGCTCGTTCAGCGCGGGGTAGAAGCCCGCGAAGGCGCCGGTCTCGAGCACGGCGCTCCCGAGCGCGTTCGCCATGAGCACGTTGCCGGCGCGGATCACGTGGAGCAAGCCCGGGATGCCGAGCGCGGAGTCGGCGCGCAGCTCGACAGGATCGCAAAAGTCGTCGTCGAGCCTGCGCAGGATCGCGTGCACCCGCCGCAGCCCGCGAAGCGTCTTCAGGTAGACGCAGTCGCCTCTGACGACGAGGTCCTGCCCCTCGACGAGCGGAAAGCCGAGGTAGCGCGCGAGGAACGAGTGCTCGAAATACGTCTCGTTGTACGGCCCCGGCGTGAGCAGCACCGCGAGCGGCGCCTCGCCCGCGGTCGGCGAGAGTCGATACAGCGAGTCCTGGAAATCACGAAAGAACGGCGCGAGCTGCTCGACCTGTAGCTCACGGAACGAGTCGGGGAAGGCCCGCGAGAGCGTCATGCGGTTCTGGAGCGCGTAGCCCGCGCCCGAGGGACCGCGCGTGCGGTCCGCGATGACCCACCAGCGACCGTCGGGACTGCGCGCGAGGTCCGCGGCGTAGATGTGCATGAAGACGCCGCCCGGAGGCGTGATCCCCTGCGCGGGCCAGAGGAAGCTGCGCTGGCCGAACACGAGCGCCGGCGGGATGAGCCCCTCGGCGAGCAGCTGTTGCGGGCCGTAGAGATCCGCGAGCACGGCGTCGAGAAGGCGCGCGCGCTGCGTGACGGCCGCGGCGATCGAGCGCCACTCGTCATCCGGGAGGATGAGCGGGAGCAGATCGAGCTCCCACCTCCTGCTCGTTCCCTTCGGGTCCGCGTACACGTTGTACGTCACGCCGTCGGAGGCGATCGCGTCCTGGACGAAGCGGCTTCGGCCCAGCATCGTCTCCATCGGGAGCGTCGCGAGGTGGGAGAGAAAGCCGCGCCAGTGCGGTCGCGGAATGAGGATGTCGTCGACCATCTCGTCGTAGCGAGACGCCGAGGGCACGTAGTCGGAGAGAAGGCTCTTCGGGGCAGGTGACATCGCGACTAGGGCCTGCGGAGATCGAGCGTGAAGGGGAAGTCGAGGTTGGGCGTCGCGGGCGGCACCTTCATCTCACCGGGGGTGTGGCGGGTGCGCGAGAAGCGCGCGCGACGGCGTCCCTCGGCCTCGCGAGCATTGATTGGGCGAGTGTCATGGGCGCGGCCTCCGGGATGGCTCACGTGGTACTCGCACCCGCCGAGGCTGCGGGACGACCAGGTGTCGACGAGATCGAAGACGAGCGGCGCGTGCACCTTGATGTGGGGGTGCAGGCAGCGCGGCGGCTGCCACGCGCGAAAGCGGACCCCCGCGACGTGCTCGCCGCTCTTGCCCGTGGGATGGAGCGGCAAGCGACGACCGTTGCACGTGACGACGAAGCGCTCCGGCGCCATGCCGATCACCTGCACCTGAACGCGCTCCAGCGACGAGTCGACGTAGCGCGCCGTCCCTCCTGCGGTGCCGTCCTCACCCATGACGTGCCAGGGCTCGAGCGCGCAGCGGAGCTCGACGTCGACGCCGAGCGCCGAGAAATCGCCGTACTTCGGAAAGCGGAACTCGAAGTGCGGCGTGAACCACGCCGGCTCGAGCGGGTAGCCGCTCGCGCGGAGATCGGCGAGCACGTCCTCGAAGTCGTGCCAGACGAAGAACGGAAGCATGAAGCGGTCGTGCAGCTCCGTCCCCCAGCGCGTGAGGCGCTCCGGCGCGTACGGCGTCTTCCAGAAGCGCGCGACGAGCGCACGGAGCAGCAGCTGCTGCGTGAGGCTCATGCGCGCATGCGGCGGCATCTCGAAGCCGCGGAGCTCGAGGAGGCCGAGCCTCCCCGTAGCGCCATCTGGCGAGAAGAGCTTGTCGATGCAGAACTCGGCGCGGTGCGTGTTGCCCGTCACGTCGATCAGGAGATCGCGGAAGAGGCGATCGACGAGCCAGGGAGGAACGCTGCCCTCCGTCTCCGCGAGCTTGCGCGTGACCTCACGGAAGGCAATCTCGATCTCGAACACCGAGTCGTTGCGCGCCTCGTCGAAGCGGGGCGCCTGCGACGTCGGACCGATGAATTGCCCAGAAAAAAGGAACGAGAGCGACGGATGCTGGTGGAAATACCCGATGAGGCTGCGGAGGAGATCGGGGCGCCGCAAAAACGGTGACTCGTCCGGCGTCTCTCCACCGAGCACCATGTGATTGCCGCCGCCCGTGCCGACGTGGCGACCGTCGAGCGTGAATTTTTCCGCGGCGAGGCGCGAGAGGCGCGCGGCCTCGTAGAGATGCACCGTGTGCGTGACGAGCTCGTCCCAGGACGTCGCGGGCTGGATGTTCACCTCGATCACGCCAGGATCAGGCGTGACGCTGAGGTGGACGAGCCGAGGATCGCGCGGCGGCGTGTAACCCTCGAGGAGCACCGGCACGCGGAGCGCCGTCGCGGCCGCCTCGACCGCGGAGACGAGCGCGACGTAGTCGTCGACCGTCTCCGTCGGCGGCATAAAAACGTAGAGCACGCCGTTCCGTGGCTCGGCGCACATCGCGGAGCGCACGAGCTCGTCGGTCCCGTCGGCGGCGTCCGCGACCACGGGCGGGGAGAGCGCCTCGCGCTCGTCGCGCGGAACCCATGGCTCCGAATCGAGCGGAAGTCGAAGACCGACCGGCGAGTCGCCGGGGACGAGCAAGCAGTGGTCCCCGCGGAAGTGCCACGGGCTCGACGTCCACGCCCTCGCAGGCTTCGCGATGGGCAGCGCGTGCCCGACCACCTTGTCGAGACCGACGGTGAAGAGGC
>JAYSXP010000472.1:0-1154 GCA_043717125.1 Polyangiaceae bacterium
CAGTTTGGTCTGATTATGGCGGCAGCCTGTGTAGGAGTAGTGCCAATTCTGGTGTTGTACTTACTGGCTCAAAAATTCTTTATCGAAGGTATTAACCTGGCCGGTCTAAAAGGCTAAATTTTTACCCAGGCTGCGCCTGGTATTAAGGGAGTGTATTAAGTCTGCCTTAAAACCGGGCTGTTTCTGGCAAAGATCAAACATTAATGTTCTTGCAGGTAATAACCTGTCTGCTACTCGACGGCATTGTGTTAATCATTTGAGCGTTTACTACAAATAATCCTAAACTCACAAGGAGGGGAGTTTCTATGAGAACCAAACAACTTACTCAAACCAGATTCAAACCTGGGAAATCCGCCAGACTGGTGGCGATTCTCCTGAATTGCATGCTGGTAACACTGATTCTAGGGGCGTGTGGTGATGCCACAGCAACCGTAGCCTCGTCAACCACGGCAGCAGTCTCCGCTACCACCGCCGCCGCAACCAAAGCATCAGTAACTACCGCTGCGGCAACTTCCACAACTGCGGCCGCCTCCGCTACCACGGCATCAGCAACTACCGCTGCTGCTTCTGCCACCACGGCAGCATCAGTAACTACCGCCGCCGTTACCACTTCCGCCACAGTTCCAGGCGGTCAGATGGTCGAGCTAACTTACGATTTGAATGACTCCGCAGCCGAAACGCCCGGTTGGACAGCCCAGGTCGATGCGGCAAATAAAATCCTGGCATCTAAAGGAATTCATATCAAGATTCAGAAAATAGCTTCTCCTAACGGCTGGACTGACTACTACACCAAGATTGCCTCTGAAATAGCGGCTGGTAAGTCACCCGACATTGCGAGGGTCGCTGAGTCACTTTTGCCGCAGCTTATTGCTAAAGACCAGGTAGTGGACCTCACCGATACAGTTAAACAACTTGACCCGGCCCAGTTTATCGCAAAGCCCTTCCAGAACGCCGGGTATAAAGATGGCAAATACTACGGTATTCCCTCCGGTTCCTATCACATGGTTATGTACTACAACAAGGATATGCTGGATAAAGCCGGTATAAAACTGTCCCAGGACTGGAATAACGGCAATAGCTTTGATCAGATTGCCCAGTACGCCAAGCAGCTTACAACCGGTACAGGCGGCAATAAAGTATTCGGCCTTTCAGCC
>JAYSXP010000473.1:0-3699 GCA_043717125.1 Polyangiaceae bacterium
AACGAGCCCCACCGTCCGGCGTTGAACATGGCAGCGTCGCCCATCTCGCCGACGCGCGCCATCTCCAGCGCTCCCTTGACGTCGTCGGCGACGATGCGCGAGATCGAGGCCGGGTATGCGATGTTCATCAGCGCGAAGCGGTCCTCACGGCTCTGCGCCTCGTCGAGCAGCGCAGGGACGCGACGCGCCGCCTCGCCGAGGTCACCGCTCAGAATGAGGACGTTGCAGGTCCAGCTGTGCGTGTTGGCGAGCTCCCACGCCACGGCGCGGCAGCTCTCGCGGAACATCTGATCGGCGCGTTCGAGCTTCGTGCGAGCGCTGCGCCACTCGCCGAGGAAGAAGTGGACGGTGCCGGCGGCCAGGAGCGCGAGGGCACGCGCGCGAGGCTCGTCGATCTCCTGGGCGATTCGCTCGGCGGTGCGAACGAGATCCTCGGCGCGCGATCGGGAGCGCTCGCCGCGGGTCGCCGCGTTGATGGCGGCGACCGCCAGCGCGCGGCAGAGCCGCACGGGCTCGCCTGCCTCGAGCGCGAGGAGGAGCCCCTTCGACGCGTAGTCCGCCCCGCGCAAGGGATCGCTGAGCGCGATGCCGGTCGCGGCGGCGAACGCGACGTCGATCCGCGCGAGAAGAGAGACGTCGACGCTCTGCGCGGACCGGAGCACGCGACGGAGCGGAGCCACGCGCAGCTTCGCCTCGCTGAGGAGCAAGGACGCGATCGCCCCCTGCTTGGTGCGCGGGTACGGAAGGTCGACCTCCGCGAGAACGGAGCGCATGACCTCGAGACCACGCGCGTGGCGACCGCTCTTCAGGTAGCTCTCCGCCGCGAGGCGCCGGAGCTCGAGCGCCTCGCCGCGCTTCGCGTAGCTCGCCCCGCCGAGATAGGCGGACGCAGCGTCCGCGAGCTGGCCGGCGTTTGCGAACGCGTCTCCGAGCCGGCGATGAAGCACGTCGAGCGCACCGGCGCGCAGCGTGATCGCGGCCTCGTAGAGCGACGCCGCGCGCAAGAACGCGAGCGCACGGTCGGCGGCCTCGGCCGCGGCCATGACGAACGCCTTCGCGCTCGTGTCGTCTCCGGCCGCGCGGAAGTGCTCAAAAATCGCCTCGGGGTCGCATGGCTCGACGGCCGCGAGCGCCTTCGCGATCCCCGCATGGCACGCACGGCGGCGATCGTCACCGAGGCTCTGCGCGATCGTCTCGCGGATGCGATCATGGGCGGGCTCGATGGCGTCCTCGTCGCCCATCCCGCGCGTGACGACGAGCCGCGCGCTCCGCAGCGCGAGCGCGGGCGTGCGAAGGCGCGACGCGAGGTCCGATGCACGCGCGGCGACCGCATGCGTGAGCGGTCCACCGGCCACGCTGAGCGTCTCGAGGAGACCGCGCGCGTCGTCCGAGAGACGCGCGACGCGATCGAGGATGACCTGTTCGAGGGAGAGCGTGCCGGTACCTCGCGTGCCGTCGAGACGCTCGTTCGCCCAGCGCGCGAGCTCGCCGAGGAAGAGGGGGTTGCCGCGGGCCTCGGAGGTGACGAGAGCGGCGAGCTCCGCGCTACCGGTCCCGACGAGCGCGCGCGCGAGCTCTTCGGCCTCGTGCGGGGCGAGCTCACTCAGCTCGAGCTCGCGGAACGTGCACTGAGCACCGAGCGCGTCGATCGCCGCGCGAAGGTCCGCGAGCGGCGACGCCCGCGCGAGCTCCGTGCGGTACGTGCAGAGGAGCATCCACGGGAGAGAAGGCGGCGCGAAGAGCGCCTCGAGCAGCTGCACGCTGTCAGCGTCGCACCACTGGAGGTCGTCGATGTGGACCACGAGGCGATAGCGGCGCGCGATGTTGCAGAGCAGCTCCTTCATCGCCACGAATGCACGACGACGCAGCTCGTGCGGCTCGACCCCGTCGTGAGCGCGACGGGGAGCCCCATGGCAACCGCGCTCCGGGTCGTCGAGGTCCTCGAGCACGGGGAAGACGCGCGCGAGCGCTCCGAGGTCTGGCGGAAGAAGGCTCGCGACCTCGCCGTCGGGGAGACACGAGAGCCAGTGACGAAGCTCGTCGACGACGGAATCGACCGCCTTGAAGGGCACGGCCTCGCGCTCGTAGCACCGACCGGAGAGCACGAGCGCGTCTTCGCCCGGGAGCTCCGCGAGGAAGCGTGCGGCGAGGGCGGTCTTTCCCATGCCGGAGCGACCGTGCAGCATGACGATGCCGAGCGAGCTGGCGCTCGACGCATAGGCGTTGCGCAGCTCGTCGAGCTGCGTGCGACGGCCCACGAAGGACGGCGAGCCGGGCGACGACACCGCGGAAGTCCGCTCGCCTTCGAGGCGCGCGAGGACCTCCTCTCCACTCGGCCGAGCGCGTGGATCGAGGTTCAAGAGATCCATCGCGAGCTGCTCGAGGTCCTCGGGGATCCCCTCGACGTGCATCGACGGGGGCATCGGCTGCTGCTGCTGCTTGCCGAAGAGGATGGCGGGCGCGGAGCCCTCGAAGGGGAGTCGCGTCGCCAGCGCCTCGTAGAGGACGACTCCGACGGCGTACCAGTCGGACGCCGGCGTGGCGCGCGCGGCGGTCGCTTGCTCGGGCGCCATGTACGCGGGCGTCCCTGCCATCGCGTGGTCGACGCCGTGACCTCTGCGGTCGGCAAGATCGGACGCGACGCCGAAGTCCAGGAGCACGACGCGACCCGAGCGCGTCACGATGACGTTGGGCGGTTTCACGTCGCGATGAAGCTTTCCAGCCGCATGGATCGCCATGAGACCCGACGCAAGCTGACGAAACGCGTCGCGGAGGCGGCCGACGTCGCGCACCGGGAAGTGGCGAGAGACGGCTGCGTTCATCGCGGCGCTCGGAGGCGGCTCGGGAAGATGAACGACGGCGCGTCGCGCCGGATCGAGGAGCCCGGTCCCCGCGAGCATGGTCGAGCGAGTGCCAACGCCTGCCTCGCTCGAGGGTGGTGGCGGAGGCATGGTCAACGACGACTGGACCCACGTGAGGAGGTCGACACCGTCGAGCAGCTCCATGGTGAAGAACCACTGCTCGCCCTCGCTGAACAGCTCGTAGAGCTGGACGACGTTGGGGTGGCTGATGTCCGCGAGCGAGCGGAACTCCTTCTTGAAGCGAAGGAGCGCCTCGGGGTCGAGGCGCGTCATCGTCTTGAGAGCGACGACCTCACCGCGCTCGAGGTCGCGCACGCGATGGACGACGCCCATGCCACCGGCGCCGACGCGGTCCTCGATGACGAATCGCTTGGTTCCTCGAAACCCCTCGCCGGCCAGCATCTACGTCGTTCGTTGCCCCTTACCGACGGGCCGAGCGTACCAGGGTTCGCTCGCTGGGGCCGTCGAAGGTGAATGGGCGCGCGGTCAACAGTCCGCTGCCGGGGGCGGCCTCTGGCAGCGCGCCGCAACAATTAGGTGCAATTTACACCTTTTGAGGCACGTGCATTGGAAGCGCTTTCAAGGTCGTCTCATTGCAGATGCAAGCGCCGGTGGGACGGAGCCGCTGACCGTTCACGAAGGCGACGGTCCGCACCGAATCAGCGGGCGTTGGGTCGCGCGCGACGGCGGGCGGCGATGGCGAGGCCGAGGCCGACGAGAAGCGTGGCGAAGCCGCTGGTCGAGCCGGAGCCCGCCGCTGCGGTCGAGCAACCACTCGCCTCCGGGGGGGCCTCGAGATCCTTCACGCCGCCGGTGCGCGGAGTGCCGTCTGCAGTGG
>JAYSXP010000474.1:0-1150 GCA_043717125.1 Polyangiaceae bacterium
GGAATCGAGACTTTGAAACAAGCCGGGATAAATTTTGGGATTATCGCAGTGGTTTCCAGGGAACACCTGGGCCGCGCAAGTGAACTATACCAGTTCTTCACAGAACTTGGCTGTAGTAGCCTTTCGATTAACCTGGAGGAAGAAATCGGGATTAACCGGCAAGTCGAGGTTGGACAAGCCGCCGAAGTACGCCGGTTCTGGACCGAGCTTTTTAGGGTCTGGCAAACCAATCCCGTTATTTTCATCCGGGAAATTCACCATTATCTAAGATGGTTGAACAGCAAGGCCGCTGAAGCGGGGATTAAGCTGGTAGGACCGCCAAAAGTTGCGCTGATACCAACGGTTGGTTGGTAGGGCGACGTAGTGGTTTTATCTCCTGAATTCCTGGGAGTTAAATCGGAGCGCTATCACGATTTCGTGGTGGGCAACCTGTATAACGAATCTCTGCTGTCCATAGCCGAAAAGGCTAAAGAAGCAAATTATGTTCAGGATTTTATTCTGAGCAAAATAGCTTGCCGCACCAATTGTTCCTATTATTTGTTTTGCCGGGGTGGCTTTGCCAGCAACAAGTATTTTGAGCATGGTTCCACCGGAGTCACTCAAACCGCTTTTTGCACTAATAGCCGCCAAATACTGGCCGACACGCTCGGTAGTCTTATTTATGATCTACCGATGCTGGTCTAGCTTCTAATTTTAATTACTTATTTTTTAAAAGAAAGGAAAAGTCATGAAAGATACCAAAATTCAGAATCCCGAACTGTTAGAGGCCGCGAAAAACGAGCTAACCGAGGAAGAGTTAGACGAAGTATCCGGGGGAATGGAAATAGATTTCGGCAAAAAAAAGGAGATGCTGCTTAGCCCGTCCGACCTGGCTTCAAACCCGGCCGAGAGTCTGCGCAAGTTGCAAAAGAACGTAAACTTTAAGTAGCAGGCTATTACCCCGGTTTAACTCAACTCCTGAACCCCTAAACTCAAATTTGCTGGTTATCTCCTTTCTTAAGGCGATAGCCAGCAAAAATATCCGAATTCAACCTTGATAAACCAAAAGCCATAAATCTAACCCATTCTTTTTTACATCAATATTCGCGCATCCACCGTAAAGGAATAAAAACAAATCCGCAGGAGTATTACCATTCCCCAAAGCTGGTCA
>JAYSXP010000475.1:0-10667 GCA_043717125.1 Polyangiaceae bacterium
AGCGGTAAGCTTCATGGCCGGTGGGACAGCGGCCGGATTGCGCAAGTGCTGTCCAATCTCGTGGGCAACGCCTACCAGCACGGATCGGCGGATGCACCCGTGAAGGTTGCCCTGCACGGCAAGCCCGCGCGCGTGGTGCTGACCGTGCACAACGAGGGGCGCGTGATTGGGAAGCGCCAGTTGCGGGACATCTTCGATCCGTTCCAACAGCTGGAGCCCGCTGGAGCGAAGTCGAAAGACCTGCGCAGCGCCGGCCTGGGGCTCTACATCGCACAATCGATTGTGACCGCGCACCACGGAACGATTGACGTCGCGTCGGCAAAAAGTGGAACCACGTTCACGGTTCGCCTGCCACGAAAGATTCCGAGCACGACCAAGCAGGCGCGGGGAAAGGTCGCGACGGCGCCGTAGTTCGTCTGAAGACGCGGCCTCCTTGGACCAGTCGCGAAAGTCCTCCTCGCCCCCGACGCGACGCGACGCTTCCGGCATGCGTCGCTGCAGTAGCGCACCGCGTTTCAGTCGCGCGCCCGCTTCTTTCGCCACGCGGTGCTGAAGTCGATTCGTACATCCCGTCGAGCTCGCGCACGTCGCGTGGAGGCAGGCTAGGGGAACGTGTCCATGACGACGTCGTCGAAGCGCATCGCGACGGGATCGGGGCACGACGCCCTGAACTGACACCCGACGATCACGCGCACGGCTCCCGCGCCCCGGAGCGGAAACGGAACGACGCCCGTCGAGGCCCCGTCGAGCAAGATGTCGACCTTCGGATTCGGATCGTTCCATCGCAGGTCTATCGTGACCCGGCGAAACCGCGTCGTCGACAGCGAGCCGAGCGCCGGCGATGTGTAAGGGCAGCCCGCGCTGTCGCAGATCTGCGAAAAGAGAACCCCGCCCTTCTGCAACAAATGCAAGCGGCTGGCGCCGCCCGCGATGTCGACGCTCACGACGAACATGGGCGACGAGGCGGCGTCGACTAAATCAAGATCGACCGCCTCGACCTGGAGCTCGACGCGCGCTCGGCTCGCGGACGGAAGGCGCTTGAAGATGCCGCAGCTCGGTCCACTTCCGCACCGCAAGAGCAGGGACCGTGTCGGGGAGACGAAGCTCGCGGAGTCGATCCTGGACGAGCCGTCGGTCGAGAAGAGCTCCCAGGAGTCGGCGAGCAACCCAGTGTCGAAGTCCGAGCAGAACGTATGGGGCGCCGCGCATGCGCGCGTCGAGTCGACCGACACGGCGGTGTCGCCCGGGACGGTCGCGTCTCCCGACGTCGCGTCACCGCTGGACCCGACCTCCGTGCCGCCCGACAGACCGCTCGTCGAGACGAGCAACGAGCACGCCGAGAGCAGCGCGCCGAGGACAGCCACAGCGAAGGGCCGACGGAAGCAGGCGCTCGTTCGCGTAGGGAAAGCGTCCATCGACTCCGTCACGCGAGGTTAGCATTCGCGCTCTGCCTCGGGGAGAACGTTCCGGTCGCGACCGGTCTCGCGAGACGTGCCCTCCTCGTACCCATCACCACGATCCCCTGAAGCCCTCCGCGTGGCCCCACCGAGGCTCCGCCGTGACCCTTCGCCGCCTCTTCTGACCGCCCAACGCCTCCGTCGCAAGGTGCTCTCTGCTACGCTTCGCTGCGATGGTTGTGCGAGGGCATTCCGTTCACTTCACGTTTCGCGACTACCTCGCGCACGAGGAAGCGAGCAATACCAAGCACGAGTATCTCGACGGCCAGATCTACGCGATGGCCGGCGGAACGCCGGAGTACTCGGCGCTCATCGCGAGCGTGACCACCCACCTGTCCAATCAGGTGCGTGGCGGCTCATGCCGCGTGCACATGTCGGATCTCCGCGTGAGGGTCCTCGAGACGGGGCTCGCGACCTATCCGGACGTGGCGGCGATCTGCGGCGCCTGGCAGCGAGACCCCGAGGACGAGCGCACCATCCTGAATCCCACGGTCATCGTGGAGGTCCTGAGTCCGAGCACCGAGGCTTACGACCGCGGCGAGAAGCTCGAGCACTACCAGCGGATCCCGAGCCTTCGCGCGTGCCTGCTCGTCGCTGCCGATCGACAGGAGATCGAGAGCTGGACCCGGGAGGAGGAAGGCGAATCGTGGAAACGCGCGCTCATCGTCCGTGGACAGACAGCCCAGATCGCCGCGGTCGCCGCGAGTCTTGGTGTCGACGCGGTGTACGCCGACGCGAAGGAGCCGTCGTAGAGGAGGCTTGCGCGACGAGCTCGGCGCCGCGAGCTAACCGCGACTGCGTGAGGCCGCTGCTCCAGCTGCTCGGACAGCGCTGATCGTTCCGTCGCACGAGAGCCTTCACGGAACCCTCACGAAATGTTCATGACTCGCCGGGCTCGCGTGGGTCGAAACTGGGGCGTAGAAGTCCCCATGCGCCCCCGTCGTCGCTTCCAGCTCCTCCTCTTCGTCTCTCTCGCCAGCATCACCATCTACGCGTGCGGGGACGGCTCGAGCGGCACGCAGCAGGCGTTCGTTCCAGCGGACGGCGGGACCCTTCCGCAAGTCGAGGCGGGGACCGAACGCGATGCCGCGCCTCCGCCAACCGACGCGTCCGTCGATGCACCGCTCGACGCACCCCCGGCGGCCAAGAGCGGGGCGCTCGACCTCACGTTCAGCGGCAAAGGATTCATCACTCGAATCGGATCGAATGGCGGCACCTTCGAGCAGGCGGACGATCTCGCGATCGACTCGCTCGGTCACATCGTGGTTGCGGGCTCGTCGATGGGAGCCGGCGGAGCTGACACGAAGGCTGCGGTCTGGCGATTCACCTCCGCAGGCGCCATCGATGGCGCCTTCGGCACGAATGGCGTCTGGTTGAAGAACGGCTCGTTCGTCACGGCCACGTACGAGTCAGCCGCGGCCATCGCGATCGATGCGCAAGACCGTCCCATCGTCACGGGACAGAGCAACAACATCGCTCCGTACTACATGGTGACGTGGCGCCTCACGACGGCGGGGGCGCTCGACACCACGCTCGGCGGCGGCACCGGCTTCTACGGCGCGACCAGCACCGTCGGCGCGGGGGGCTACGATGTCGGCGCCGGGATCACGGTCGACGCAGCTGGCAACATCCTGGTGGCTGGCTTCAGCGCGGTCTCGGCGTCGAACATCGACCTCTGTCTGTGGCGTCACTCGGCTTCGGGAGTGCTCGATACAGCGGGCTTCGCGGCCCCGAACGGATTCTTCTCCGAGCATGGCGCCTCGAATCCGTCTTCGAACCCGTTCGACGTGGCGAACAGGGTCGTGACCGACGCGGCCGGTCGCATCGTGCTCGCGGCTACCTCGTTCAACGGCGCGACGACAGCGGGCCTCGTCGTTCGCCTCACGGGGGCGGGCGCAATCGACACCAGCTTCAACGCGACAGGCCTTCGGCTGATCACGGGCGTCGCGGGAGGCGTCGGCGCGACCGCGGCCGACTCGACGAGCGGTCTGGCAATCGACGGCACCGGTCGCATTTTGGTCGGCGGCTCGACCGAAGATGCCGCGGGCCATTACCGCGCGTACGTGACGCGCCTCACGTCGAGCGGCAGCATCGACACCACGTTCGGCACGAGCGGCTTCACGGTCCTGCCGGCGCCGAAGAACGCGAACGTGACGTTCGGTGGCCGACTCGCGGTCGACTCGAAGGGCCGCATCGTCGTCGTCGGCAGCGGCGGCGGCAGCATGGCCGCCTGGCGCTTGACCGCCGACGGCGCGCTCGATGCGAGCTTCGGTGCGGGGGGTCTGTTCGACAAGACCGGCACCGCGAGCAGCCTGGGCGATGGCGGCACGGCATTCATCGACAACGCGACGTCCGTGAAGATCGACGCGCTCGATCGGCCCGTCATCAGCGGCACGAGCGGCAACGCGACCGACGGCTATGCGATGGCTGTCTGGCGCCTCACGCCCTGAACCGGTCACCCCCCGGCGAACTTTCCGTCCTCGTGGAGCCAGAAGCTGGGCTTCCTTCCCGCCCCCCAGACGAATCAGCCGTCCGACGAGGCGTCGGTGGGCGGGAGCGCGCCCTTGATGCAGCAGGATCCTCAGTGCGAACCGCACGAGATGTTGGAAAGCGGCAGGTAGTTCGGCTCGCAGGAAGCGCCCCAGCCTCTGCGCCCGCTCACGGTCCGCGCCCGGGTCCGCGCGCTCGCCCATGAACGCGCGTCCCGTTCGCGCGTTGCGCTGAAACGTGTGAGGATCGGGCCGTGCGCGTGGCCTTCGCTCTCGTGAGCTTCCTCGCCGTCACGGCCTGGCCGATCCCATCGCGCGCGACGCCCTCGGCCAAGCTCGTCTACGTGCGCGAGCCGGCAGCGAGAGCTTGTCCCGGCGAGAGCGACCTCCGCAAGGCCGTCGCGAGCCGCATCGGCTACGACCCGTTCTTCCCGACCGCATCGAAGACGGTCATCGCGCAGATCTCGAGAGCCGCGACCGGCTATCGCGGGAAGGTCCAGATCGTCGGCGACGACGGCAACCTCCGTGGCTCCCGTGATCTCTCGACGCGCGGCGACGATTGCTCCGAGCTGCTCAGCGCGCTCGCTCTCGCGATCAGCATCGCCCTCGACGATCTCGACGACGGCAAGCCGCCGCCCACGAGCGCCTCGGGTCAAGCCGCGGAGACGACGCCGCCCGCTGCGCCCGCTCCGGAGCCCTCCCCGCCGCCGCAGGTCGAGCCGCTGCGCGAGGCTCCACGGGTCGCGGCACCTCCCGCCCAGCCGGCCCGCGCGCTCGGCTTGCTCCTCGGCGCTGGGCCTACGACGTCCTTCGCGTTCGCGCCTTCGCCTTCGATCGGAGCCTCGCTCGCGGGGACGCTGCGTTACTCGCTGCTCGCCGCGCGGTTCGGGCTGCGCGCGGACCTGCCCGCGGGCGGAGACCTCGCCGGAGGGGGCCGCGTCATGGCGAGCTCCGTTCTCGCGAGCGTGAGCGGATGCATCCGAGGTGACGTGCCGTTCGTCTGTGCCGGCGCAGGCGTGGGATCGTTCGCCACCACCACCGCCGGAGTCCACACGCCGGCCAGTGACACGGCGCTCCTCACGGCGGTTGTCTTCAGCGGCGGCGTCGACATCCCGTTTTGGCGTCAGCTCTACGTCGAGCCCTTCGTGGAGGGAGACGTCGTGCTCACGCGTCATCGGGTCCTCGTCGACGGTGTCGATAGCTACCAGCTGCCTGGATTTGCGGGCACCGGTGGAATTCACCTCGGCTGGCGATTTCTCTGAAATGGATTCGCCCGGACACCCCCAAGCCTCTCCTGTGGAGTCGTCTCGCGCCTGCTCCCTCGACTTCCGTCAGGTGTTCGACGGGCACGTGGGCTACGTCGCTGCGACCCTCGGGCGCCTCGGCGTGGACGACCGCGACCGGGACGACCTCGTGAGCGAGGTCTTCGTCCGCGTTCATCGTTCGCTGTCCTCGTACGACATGGCGCGACCGATGAAGCCGTGGCTGTTTGCCTTTGCCGCGCGGGTGGCCTCGGAGCATCGGAGGCTCGCGCGTCACCGGCGCGAGGTCTTCGCCGAGGTCGACATGGCGACGTCCGACCTCGCTCCCGACGAGACGATCGAGCGACGCCAGGCGCGCCAGCTCCTCGAACGTGCCCTTGCCGAGCTCGACGAAGGAAAGCGTGAGGTCTTCGTGCTTCATGATCTCGACGAGACGCCCGTCCCCGAGATCGCCCGCGCCCTGGGGATCCCCGAGGGCACGGCGTACACGCGTCTGCGGGCAGCGCGCGCGGAACTGACTGCCACGGTGAGGCGCATGCAACAAAGCGGAAGGAGGACGGCATGAGCGAGCTCGAGCCTCTCGACGACGACATCCTCGCGCTCGTCTCTGCGGCGAAGCCGATTCGTGCGCTCAGCGAGGCGCGTAAGGCCGATCTCTATGCGGCGACCGCGGCGAGGATCGGCGCGTTCATTCCGGACGGCGGAGGCAGCGGCAACGACGGAGGCAACACGGGAACCGGCGCGGGCGCGGGCGCGGGCGCGGGAGCGGGCGCGGGCGCGGGCGCGGGCGCGGGAGCGGGCGCGAGAGCGGGAGCGGGAGCGGCCGGCGGCACGAAGCTGACGCTCGCGCTGCTCGCGACGTTCGCGGTCGGCATCGCGGTGGGCGTCGCCGTCGATCGCTCGCTCTTGCCGAGCCGAAGCGCGGTGCCGCTCGCGTCTGCGGTCGCGGTGCCCACCGCACGCGTGGTGACGGAGACCGAGCCCGGTGCCCGCGCCGCGGAGATCGAGACGGTCAGCCCTCGCTCTCTCCCCGATGCGCCGCGTGCAGCCCCCTCCGCGAACGCGCTTTCGCGCGGAGCCTCGTCGTCCGAAGCGCACTCGTCCCGCGGCCTCGCAGCCGAGCGCGCTCTCCTCGACGTCGCGCGCTCCGCGCTCGCACGAGGCGAGGCGGGCGACGCGCTCACCGCAGCCAGCCGCCACGCCCACGATTACCCGGACGGCGCTCTCGTCGAGGAACGCGAGGCCATCGCCGTGAAGGCGCTCGTTGCGCTCGGCCGCAAGGACGAGGCGCGCACCCGCGTGCGCGCGCTCGAGCAGCGCTTTCCGAGCGGCCTCAGCGTTCGTGCGGCAAAGGCGGCCGTCGAAAGCGCTCCGTGAAAACTTTATTTCCAATGACTCGTGTGGTGTACGGCCAAGCGGAGACGTGATGAAGAACACTTCCCGCCATTCGCTTGCGTTACGACACCTCCGCGTCGGGCTCCTGCTCCTCTTCGGCACGAGCATCTCGCTCGTCTTGCTCATCGCGTGCAACGCTCAGGAGCTCGACGGCGGCTCACGTCGCGTCGTCTTCGTCCGCCAGGCGCTCGCGCCTCCGTCCGTCACGACCGCGAACGGCGCGTGCACGTACACGAGCGACCCGAACTCGCCCGCGCTCTTCTCGGGCACGGTGGACCTCGGCCTCCGCGACGACTACACGCTCACGCTCCTCCTCCAGAGCACCGACAAAGCGGTCTCGACGAGCTTCAGCAGCGCGCACGTCAGCGTTCGTGAGCCCGACGGCACTCTCATTCGGGAGTTCACGCAGACGACGGCTGGCTTCGTCGATGCCGGTGGTTTCGGCGTCGTGACCGTCATCGGGATCGACGCGCAGACGAGGGAGGATCTCCTCACGAACCTCGACAACCGCACGGCGTCGAAATCCGTCGTCGTGCACGTCACTCTCTCGGGGACCGACCCGGCCACCGGCAGCGCCGCATCGGCGCCCGAATATCAATTCCCGGTGCGGGTGTGCAACGGCTGCCTCGTCTCGTTCGAGACGGGAAACGACCCGACGGCGCCGGTACAGCCGAACTGCCTCACACCGCCCAGGGCTGACGTCCACCGGCCGTGCGCGATGGGGCAGGACGAGGTGGTCTCCTGCGAGCTGTGTGTCGGAGAGCGCCCCGCCTGCAGCCCGGCGAACGTCCTTCTTCCCCCTTCGAGGCCGTAACGCGCTGCGTGCTCAGCGCTTGAAGCGGCCGCGACCGCCGCCGGTCGTCTTCGCGTTTTTCGAGCTGCTCGCTCCTCGCGCGGACCGCGACTTCGTCTCGGCCCGGCTGGGGCCGCTCGGCGCCTCTGCGGTCGTTCGTTTGTTCTGACGCAGAGTGTGCCGAAGCGTGAATCATCGTTCACACGGAGTTCGTCTCGGACCGTCGATCACGGGCACCGACGAGCGCGCGCGTGCCGTTCCGCGCAATGCTTCGCGGGAACAAGGCGGTGGTCGTCGAGGCGCGGCATGTGCCGTGCTAGGGCGTGCCGCGACGATGATGCAATTCATGATGCTCCCTCGCACGCGACGGCGCGCCGTCCCCGCGCTCTTCCTCGCGTCTACATTCGCATGCGGCTGTGTCGCGGCGACGGCACCGGCACCGGCCGACACGACCGATGCAAGCCCGCTCCCTTCGGCGCCGGCATGCGCTCTCGCCAACACGGCGGCCCCCGCAGAGGCTCGGCTCCTCGGTGAGGATGCCCCCGCTCGGATCGGAGGCTCTCTCGTCGATGGCCTCTACGGTCTCACGGACGCGACCACGTATACGGGGCAGGGAGGTCTGAGCGCGCCGATCGGCACACTCCAAGAGACGCTGCGAGTCAGCGACGGCGGCTCGTCGTTCGCCATCGTCAGCACCAATACCTATCCGGAGAATGTGATCGTGATAGGGACCTGGGTGACCAAGGGAGAAGCGCTCACGACGACCACCGTGTGCGGTCCCGGCCTCACGGTGAACGAGCTGACCGCGACGCCGACGACCATCATCCTCGCCGATACGAGCCGCCCCCAGCCGATGCTGTCGACCTATACGAGGATCCAGTGAGCCCGCGCTACCGCGGCGCGGCACTCTCGAGCCCGCTCCTCGTCGCACTCGTGATGGGGGGCTGCGGGACCTCCTCCGACACGAGTGCGCCGTCGTCGACCAGCGTGCCGACGACTCCGGGAGAGGAAGGAACGGGTGACGACGCCAGCGACGCGGGGCGCGGCGTCGATTCCGGCGGGGGACCGACGGATGCTGCGGTGGACCGAGCCGACGCAGGGAGGGACGCCTCCACGCGGCCGACCGACTTCATCGTCACGAACGACATCCCGATCACCCGGGAGCTCGCCGGGACCTTTTCCTTCAATGGGAGCGCCGACAACCTCGTCGTACAGGGCAGCTACCTCGTCGTGTCGAATGGCAGCCACACAAGCACAACTCCCTTCAACTCCTACGCGGCCGTCTCGCGGTCCCTGGCGGGAGGGCCCATCTCCCTTCACGGCGGCCACGTCGATTGCGATACCCCGCTCGCGACGAGCGGCCCGTATTTCTACTACGGCGGTCACGCCACGGACGCCTTTGGGGTGCGGACCTCGAGCGTCTACCGGGCGCAACCTGGCCTCATTGGCGCAACGGCGATCGCGAGCTCGGTGGCCGCCCCTTGGGTTGTCGTGCAGCCGCCCGTCAGCGGCCTCGCGGTCGATCCGGTCACCGCGGGCGTCTTCGTGCTGCCTGCCCAGGTCTTCAAGCCGTCGGATCCGGTTCTGGTCGGGGAGCTCGGTAGCGCTCTCCTTAGCCCCCTTCGCGACGTCGGCGGGACGTTCGCCGGCTTCGGTCCCTATTCCTCCTCCACCGCCGGCGTGGACAAGCGCCTCCTCGTCTCGCGCGGGAGCGATCTCGTCTACTGCGATCTGGCGCAGCAAGCGCTGGTCACGATCCCCAAGGCGGGCGGCGACGCGACGACGCTCGTGCCGAGCGTCGACTGCCGGGGGCTCTCGACGTCCGCCGCTGGCGACCTCCTCGTCCCCAACGGTGGAACACCTTACTGCGTGACGGGCCTCCTTCACGTCAGCCCGACGGGCGTGACGTCGGTGATCGCGAGCAACCTCGAATGCATCGGCGGCGTCGCGCTCGACGGTACGTACGCGTACGCGTCGTTGCTCAACCCGTCGCTCAGCGCGCAGGCGCCGGGCGGCACCGTCATCCGGATCCCGATCGCCAATCCGTCTGCCGTCCAGGTTCTCGCGTCGGACGAGGCACGGCCCCAAGCTCTGGTGGTAGACAGCGCCAGCGGCTCGCTGTTCTTCGGAACGTCTCGGGCGGTACGTCGACTCATGCTGCCGTGAGCGACGAGCCGTCCGCACGAGCATCCCGTTGTCGTCGTCGGGATCAGAGAACGACGGCGCCGAAGAGGTACGCGTCGTTGCTGCCCGCATTCGTCACGGTCTTGCCGAAGAACGAGCCGTCGCCGATGAACTTGCCGAAGCCGTAGAGCAGCTTTGTCGCGCCCGAGCACGACCTGGCCCGTGTCGAGCCCGGCGCTCCCCGCCTTGAACGCCCACGTGGCCGTGGGCGGATCGGTTGTGATGACCGTGGCCCAGGTGCAGAACCGTCGACGCCCGAGAGCTTCACGACGAACGGGTCCTCTCCGTCGGTAGTGGTCATCGTGCCGCCGCCGAAGTCGGTGGCGAAGAAGATGTTGCCGTCCTTGTCGAGCGCGGCGCGCGCGCGTCGGCGTCGTTGCCCGTGGAGCTGACGGACTGGACCCATGCGGCGCTCTTGGGGGGGAGAGTGAGGCGCGCGAGCGTGGAGGCCGGAGTCGTTGTTGACGGCCGCCGGCTCCACGCTGACGTCGCGTGGCCTGCAGCCTTCGCCCCGGCCATGCGCCGGCCTCCGTAGCTCGGGCACAGCCCACGCAGCTTGCACGAGAACGCGACGGCCATCGCGTCGCCACGCGACGTGTATTTCACGTGGACGAAGCCTCGCGAAAAGTCACCGCACCCGAGGTACGGGCGCCACCACGGACTTCGGCAGCGGCCCCGCGTACGACTCGCAATCAGCCGTCCGACGAGGCGTCGGTGGGCGGTAGCGCGCCCTTGATGCAGCAGTAGCCTGCGTGCGAGCCGCACGAGATGCCGGAAAGCGGCAGGTAGTTCGGCTCGCAGGAAGGGTTCGCTTGGCACGCGTAGAGGGCACCACGCGGCGTGCATTCGTCGGCCTGATTCGCATCGGCGCTAGAGTCACCGCTGCCACATGCCCAAGTCATCCCGAGGGATACCGAGGACGGCGGCAAGCGAAGAGATCGTGCGGGTACGCATGGCGGAGCGCGTTTACACGAAGCGATCCAACGAGGCATTCACCCGCACTTGCTTGCTTGCGGCCTCTTGCTGCAGTGATTCGCGGGCATGCGGCTGAGGTGTGACGTCGCTGTCCGGGTGACTCACGTTGGCA
>JAYSXP010000476.1:0-10625 GCA_043717125.1 Polyangiaceae bacterium
GTTCGCAGCGCTGCACATCGGCGCGCGGCATCCGCGGCCACGTGGCTCTCCCTCGCCGTGTCGACGCACTGACGCGAGAGCACGCGCGCCTCGGCACGCCACCGCCGCGTCGGGCCGACCTCGACGTCCTCGAAGGTTCCGGCCACGGCGGGGTCCGAGCGCCATGCCGGCGGCATCGAGCCGAGGTTCTGCTCGTCGAGCGTGCGCGCCATCGTCATGTCGAGCTCGGCGGCTTCCGCGATCGCATCGATGCGACCGTCGCGCGTCGCGTCCTTGGCGTTGAACGCGCCGGCGTACATGCGGCTGGCCTGGTCGACGAGCATCTGCGCCTGGACGAACCACGCCTTGAGGCTCGCCTCCTTCGCGTTCGGCGGCGGCGGTGTGAGGCGCTCGAACGCCGCGCGCGCGGCGCGGCCTTTGCGGAGCGCATCGCTGAAGCCGAGCCCCGGCACGATCGGCGCGCTCCACGCCTTGGGGAGCGGCTCGGTCTCGGTCTCGGTCTCGCTCTCGGACTCGGACTCGGACTCGGGCGGCTTCCTCACGGGCAGAGGCCCTGGGACGGCGATCGGCCTGGCGGCCGTGGGCGGAGGAGTAGGGGATGGCGCGCCGATCACGAGATCGACGGCGGGCGCCGACGGAGCCGACGGGAGCGAGACCGCGTCCTTGCCGCACGCCGCGACCACGAGGAGCACGCTCAGCGCGACGTGGTCAGTCCAAACTCGCATCCGTCTCATGGCCGTGGAGAACCCGACAAAGCGCGACCGCTTGGGTTCCCGTCGTCTCTTCTGCGGGCGTCACGATCCTCACGACCCCGCGGGGCCTCCCGTGCCGATCGCGCACGCCCCTGGAAAAAACCAGGTTGCGTGCGGTATCATGAAGCTCTCCCTCCTCTCCCTCGCCCCGACCGCCACCCAGCTCACGTCGATGAAGCTCTCCCTCTGAGTGACGCGGCCTGGTTTCGGTGTAGCTTCACGCGATGGACGCTGCCGCGATCAAGGCGAAGTTCGACGAGCACAAGGTCAAGACCGGCCACGAGATCCGCAAGGTCAAGGTCGGCGGGTTCGATATCGACGGCGTCTTGCGCGGCAAGTTCGTCTCGCTCGACAAGTTCTGGAACATGGTCGAGCACGGGTTCGGCTTCTGTGACGTCATCTTCGGCTGGGACATCGCCGACGTCCTCTACGACAACGCGAAGGTCACCGGCTGGGACACCGGCTACCCCGACGCTCATGCGACGATCGATCCTGCGACCGTTCGCTTCCCGCCTGGTGAGCCCGACACGGCGGTGTTCCTCGTCGACTTCGTGAACCAGGACGGGACCGCGCATCCTGCGTGCCCGCGCTCGCTCCTGAAGCGCGTCCTCGCCGAGGCCGCAAAGCGCGGCTACCAGGCGACGGTCGGGTCGGAATTCGAGTTCTGGGTCTTCAAGGAGACGCCCGAGTCGCTGCACGAGAAGGGGTTCAGGAACCTCCAGCCGATCAGCCCCGGCATGTTCGGCTACTCGTGGCTCCGCGAGGATCAGAACCGCTCGTTCTGCCACGCGATCCTCGACGAGATGACCGCGATGGACATCGAGATCGAGGCGCTCCACACCGAGACGGGCCCCGGGGTCTACGAGGTGGCTCTCCGTTACGACGAGGCGCTCCGCGCGGCCGACAAGGCCGCACTCTTCAAGACGCACATGAAGGCGCTCGCGACGCGCCATGGCCTCTCCGTCACCTTCATGGCGAAGTGGAGCCACGACCTCCCCGGCTCGAGCGGTCACCTGCACCAGTCGCTATGGCGCGTCGCGCAGCCGGGCGGCGCGCCGCGCAATGCATTCTTCGACGCCAAGGCGGAGTCGAAGCTCTCCCAGACCGCGCTCCACTACCTCGCCGGTCAGCTCGCGCTGATGCCCGAGCTCACTGCGCTCTACTCGCCGACCGTGAACAGCTACAAGCGCTACGTCCCCGGGGTGTGGGCGCCGCTCACGGCCTCGTGGGGTCTCGAGAACCGCACGTGTGCGATCCGCGCGATCCCGGGCGGCCCAAGCTCGACGCGCCTCGAGTACCGGCAAACCGCCGCGGACATCAACCCGTACATCGCGATCGCGACGTGCCTCGCCGCGGGGCTGCACGGCATCGACAAGAAGCTCGAGCCGCCGCCTGCGGGCAAGGGTGACACCTCGATGAGCGCGGACTTCAAGGCAC
This sequence comes from Polyangiaceae bacterium, assembly GCA_043717125.1. GTDB lineage: Bacteria > Myxococcota_A > Polyangia > Polyangiales > Polyangiaceae > Labilithrix. Next base: position 2,190 of record JAYSXP010000476.1, read on the forward strand.
TCCCGAGGACCTTGAAGGAGGCGACGGCCTGGCTCTCCGCCAGCGCCGGCGCACGCGAAATCCTCGGCGAGCCGTTCGTCGACCACTACGTCCGGACGCGCGAATGGGAGGTCCGCCAGTTCGAGCGAGTCGTCACCGAGTGGGAGCTGAGGCGGTACTTCGAGTCGATCTGACTCGAGCTGGTCCGCGTCGGGAGCATCTGCTATAACGACCGTGTGTCCAGTATAGTGAATTGTTCACTGGCGGCCGCGCTTCTCGTCCTCGGCGCGGACGGTACGGCGGCGGCGCAGGCCCGCCCGGCGGGTGTCTCGATCGGCGACCGCGGCGCCGCCATCGCGAGCCACGACGGCTCCTACGAGCTGCGGATCCGCGCGGTCGTGCAGACAGACCTCCGCATGTTCGTGGACGACGAGCACAAGTTCACCGATCAGTTCCTCTTTCGTCGCGCCCGCCTCTACGTCGAGGGGAAGGTGGCGCGCGTCGTGACCTTCCGCGTGATGCCCGACTTTGCCGAGGGTCGAACGGTCCTCTACGACGCCTGGTTCGACGTGCGCGCGAACGACGCGCTCCGGCTTCGCGTGGGCAAGGCCAAGCCGCCCTTCGCGCTCGAGCGGCTCCAGAATGACGCGGCCATCGTCTTCGGCGAGCGCGCGTATCCGACGGCGCTCGCTCCGAATCGCGACCTCGGCGTCGAGCTGCACGGCGACCTCTGGGGAGGCGTGCTCGGCTACGGCCTCGGGGTGTTCAACGGCGTGCCCGACAACGGGGTCTCGGACGGCGATCAGGACGACTCGAAAGAGGTCGCCGCGCGTCTCGAGGTCGGACCGTTCGCGCAGACCCGCGCAAAGGCGGCTCGCGGGCTGCGCCTCGGCTTCGCGATCACGCGCGGCGAGAAGACAGGAACGGCGGCGAGCCCTTACCTCGCGGGCTACCGCACGTTCGGTCAGAACACGCTCTTCTGCTATCTCCAGGACACGGCCGCCGGAGCTCCCCCCGCGGGTACGGCCGTCGCGGCAGGTCTCCACGCGCGGAGCACGGCGCATCTCTACTGGCCTATCGGACCGCTCGCGCTGCTCGGCGAGGTCGTCACCACGCAGGAGCGAGTCACGCGGGCAGGACAGTCGCGCCTGCTCCACAACGCGGCGTGGAACGCCACGGCGTCGCTCCTCGTCACCGGCGAGGACGCGGCTTTCGACGGCCCGATCTTGACGCGTTCGTTCGACCTCGACCAAGGGCACATCGGCGCCGTCGAGCTCGCTGTACGCGCCACCGAGCTGCACCTCGACGGCCGCGCCTTCTCCATGCTCGCGGACCCGACGAAATCGGCCCGCGACGCCTTCGAAGTCGCGGCCGGGGTCAACTGGTACCCCATGGCGCAGCTCAAAATCGTCGCCGATTGCGCGCGGACGACGTTCCTGTCGGGCGCCGTCCGGGACGCGCGCGACGTCGAGAACGCCGTCCTCCTCCGAACGCAGCTCGCGTTCTGACCGGCGGCCCTAGCGGAGCAGGGGGAGCCCGGTCTACCCTTCACGGCCAATGTCGATCGTCACCTGGAGCTTTCCCACCACCGTCGTCTTCGGCAACGGCAGCATCGAGACGCTGCCCGATCACGTGAAGCGGATCGGCGCCAAGCGCGCCCTCGTCGTGTGCGACCCCGGCGTCGTGAAGGCCGGCATCGCCGAGAAGGTCCGCAAGCTCCTCGAGGACGCCGGCGTTCCTGCCGCTGTCTTCGATCGCGTCGATCCGAATCCGATCGAGCCGAACGTCGTCGACGGCGTCGCCGCGTTCCGCTCGCACAACGCGGACGTGGTCGTATCGGTCGGCGGAGGCTCGCCGCTCGACGTCGGCAAGCTCATCGCGCTCAAGGTCACGCACGACCGCCCGCTTGCCGACTACGACGACGCGACGGGCGGCGATCAATTCATTACCTCGAACCTACCTCCCATCATCAACGTGCCGACGACGGCCGGTACCGGCAGCGAGGTCGGTCGCTCGGGCGTGGTCACGCTCAAGGCGACGGGCCGCAAGACGGTCATCTTCTCGCCGTTCCTCCTGGCGAAGGCGGCGATCCTCGACCCCGAGCTCACCGTCTCGATGCCCCCGCGCGTCACCGCGGCGACGGGCTTCGACGCGCTCACGCACTGCATCGAGGCGTACCTCTCGAACGGCGACCATCCGATGGCCGACGGCATCGCGCTCGCGGGCATCGAGCTCTCGGCGAAGCACCTCCCGCGCGCGGTCGAGGCCGGTGCGGATCTCGTCGCACGTGGCGCGATGATGAAGGCTGCCATGATGGGTGCTGTCGCGTTCCAGAAGGGGCTCGGCGTGTGCCACTCGCTCGCGCACCCGCTCTCCTCGGAGAAGAACCTCCATCACGGTCTCGCGAACGCGCTCTGCCTTCCGGCCGTGTGTGATTTCAACAACCAGGCCGTGCCGGACCGCATCGAGCGCGTAAGGCGCATGGTCGATCTGAACGCGACGAGCCTCTCGAACGCCCTCCGCGCGCTGCGCGAGAAGGTCGGGCTGCCCAGCGGTCTGTCGGCCGAAGGCGTGACCAAGGCCGACATTCCGAAGCTCGCCGACAAGGCGATGGAAGATGCCTGCCACCGCAGCAACCCCCGCACGTGCACGCGCGAGGACATGGTGAAGCTCTACGAGCTGTCGCTGTAGTAGGTCGTGTGACTCACACGACACAGCCTCCCGAAGGTCGGTTAGGATACCACCCGTGTTGCCCGAGAAAAAGCAGGTCCTCATCGTCGACGACGAGCCGAACTTGCGGAAGATCCTCGCCGCCCAGCTCTCCCGCGACGGCTACGAGGTCATGCTCGCCGAGGACGGCGAGCAAGGGCTCACGATGCTCCGCGAGCACCACATCGATCTGGTCGTCACGGACCTGAAGATGCCCAAAGTCGACGGGATGACGCTCCTCCGCGATGCACTGCGTGAGCAGCCCGATCTCCCCATCGTGATGATCACGGCGCACGGCACCGTCGACACCGCGGTCGAGGCGCTCAAGCTGGGAGCGTTCGACTACCTCACCAAGCCCTTCGACAAGGACGAGGTCCGCCAGGTCGTCGCGAAGGCGCTGAAGACGCGCCAGCTCGCCCAGGAAGAGGCGACCACCGAGCCGGTCGGCAAGGCGAAGAACGAGCCTGGTGCGCGCTTCGGCATCATCGGCCAGTCGCCCGGCCTCACCGATCTCTATGCGGTGCTCGAGCGCGTCGCCGACACGCCGACGACTGTGCTCATCACGGGCGAGAGCGGCACCGGCAAGGAGCTCGTCGCGCGTGCGCTGCACGAGCACTCCACGCGCAAGGACAAGCCGTTCATCAAGGTGAACTGCGCGGCGATTCCGAAGGAGCTCATCGAGAGCGAGCTGTTCGGGTACGAGCGCGGCGCGTTCACCGGTGCCGTGTCGAGCAAGCCGGGTCGCTTCGAGCTTGCGAACGGCGGCACGCTCTTCCTCGACGAGGTCGGTGAGATCCCCGTCGAGATGCAGGTAAAGCTCCTGCGCGCTCTCCAGGAGAGCGAGTTCGAGCGCGTCGGCGGCATCAAGACGATCCACGTCGACGTGCGCCTGGTCGCGGCGACGAACCGCGATCTCAAGAAGCTCATCGCCGCGGGCGGCTTCCGCGAGGACCTCTTCTATCGGCTCAACGTCGTGTCGATTCGCTTGCCCGCACTCCGCGAGCGCGACACCGACATCCCGCTGCTCGTCGAGCACTTCCTCGCGAAGTTCAACGAGCGGCTGAAGAAGCAAGTCACGGGCGTCGAGCCCGAGGCCCGCGACATCCTCTCGGCGTACGGTTGGCCGGGCAACATCCGCGAGCTCGAGAACGTGATGGAGCGCTCGGTGCTCTTCTGCGACGCGCAGAAGCTCCGCGTCGAGGATCTGCCCGGCGAGCTCCGTGGCAGCGCGGGCTCGGTCGCTCCACCCACGTCCGACGCATCGGGAGGGGACATGCCGCTCTCGGCCGAAGGCGGCCTCAAGGAGCACGTGAAGGTCGCGATGAGCCGACTCGAGCGCGATCTCGTCAGCCGCGCCCTCAAGCAGACGAGCGGTAACGTCACGCACGCGGCGCGTCTCCTCAAGATCTCGCGCAAGGGGCTGCAGCTGAAGATGAAGGAGCTCGGGCTCCGCGAGGGACTCGGCGAGAAGGGCGAGTGAGGCCGTCCGGGTCGGTCCTCGCCGTCGGCTTCGGCGTGCTCGCGGCGTCGCTCAGCGGCTGCTCGTCGTGCCGGCGCGCGCCTGATTCGAACGGCGGCTCGTCGCCGGACTCCGGGGGTGCGCAGGGCGCGATCGTGTTCAGACCCGCCTCGGCCGCGGGGGACTCGGGCGCGCCGCGAACGGGCATGACCTGGGTTCCGCCCGGTACGCTGCGCGTCGGCACGCCTGCCGATCGCGTGCCGCGCGTAGCCGACGAAGAGCCCGCCGGTCAGCCCGTCGAGATGGGTGGATTCTACATCGATCGCCTGCCGTATCCGAACGAGCCCGGCGCCATCCCGACCACCAACGTGACGCGCGACGAGGCCGAGCAGCTCTGCACCGCGAAGGGCAAGCGCCTCTGCACCGAGCTCGAATGGGAGCGCGCGTGCAAGGGGCCGGAGAACGCGTCGTACGAGTACGGCGACGCGTATCGCTCCGCCGCCTGCGGAACGGGCGTCTCCCCGGAGGAAGCGGCGCGCCGTCCCAGCGGCGAGCATGCCGGCTGCAAGAGCGGCTTCGGCCCGGCCGACATGCACGGCGGCGTTTGGGAGTGGACGGACAGCTCATGGGGACGCGGCTCCAAGGACAAGTCGCTCGGCGTCCTGCGCGGCGGCAACGCGGTCGCCGGCGAGCTCGTCGCGCGCTGCGCGAATGCCATCGGTCGCCCGACTGGGAAAAAGTCTCCCACGATGGGACTTCGCTGCTGCGCCGGTACCCGCAACGAAAGCGCGGTGCAGCTCACGGTGAAGGGCACACCGGGCTTTCAGACCGTGGGCAATCCCGAGGAGCTTCACGAGGCGTGGGAGCCCGTGCTGCGCTCGGCGATCGGGACCGCGGCCAATCACTTCTCCAAGGCGTGGAAGTGGTCGCCCGTCGCGAACGAGGAGCTCGTCATGATCCTCGGTTGCAACACGGTCGGGGCGCCGACCTGCGCGCTCGCCGTCGGGCGAACGTTCGAGGGGCGCGCCGCGCTCATCTCGTCCGAGGAGGTGGGGCAGGCCATGGCGCTGCCCGACGTCACGCGCATCGGTGATGCACGGCACCTCCGGATCCGTGGCCTCGATCCCGCAGGGACGTTCGGTCGCGACATCACGTACGTGTACGGTCGCGTCGAGATCGGTCGCGTCAGTCGGCCGTGAGGCTGCAGCCCCCGATGCGCCCGTGGACGAGGAGCGCGACCACGACGGCAGATTCGAAGTCGAATCGATCACCGCGACCACGTCGTTCCAGATCGCCGCGTCGCGCACGCCTTGGCGCGCGCTAGTCCGTGGCCGTGCGGAGGTCGATGAGGTCGGGGTCGTGGGCCGCGAGGCGGCGTTGCATGATCGCGACGGCGTCGGGGTTCTCGTCGATCAGGACGAAGCCGCGGCCGTTGTTCGCGGCAGCCTCGCCGGTGGTGCCGCTGCCCGCGAAGAAATCGAGCACCACGTCGCCCTCGCGCGAGTGGACCTTCACGAGACGGGAGAGGACCCCGAGGGGCTTCTGCGTCGGGTAGCCCGTCTTCTCCTTGCCGCTCGTCGGCACCACCGTGTGCCACCACACGTCGGTGGGCGTCTTGCCGGCCTTGGCCTTCTCCGGGCCCACGAGGCCCGGCGCCATGTAGGGGATGCGGTCGATCGCGGCGTAGTCGAAAACGTAGTCATCCGGATCACGCGCGTACCAGAGGATCGTGTCGTGCTTGGCGGGCCAGCGGTTCTTCGGGCGGCCGCCGTAGTCGTAGGCCCAGATGATCTCGTTGACGAAGCACTCGCGGCCGAGGAGGCGATCGAGCGCGACCTTGACGTAGTGGACCTCGCGGTAGTCGAGGTGCACGAACAGCGAGCCGTTCTTCGTCAGGCATCGGAGTGACGCCTCGATGCGCGGCATGAGGAACGCCTCGAAGTCGTCGTACGAGTCGGCGTACGTGCTGCTCGCGACGCGCTCGACGTGGTAGCGGCGGCCGCCGAAGCCGCTGCGATCACCGGCCTCGTTCGCGCCCGTCGTGGCGGTCGCCTTGATGCGATCGCGCTTCTGGACCTTTCCGGTGTTAAACGGCGGGTCGACGTACACGACGGAGGCGAACGCGTCGGGCAGCGAAGCGAGCCCAACGAGGTTGTCGCCGAGGAGGATCTTCTTCAAGCCTTCGCAGGATACAGCGCGAGGTTCGCTTCAAAGCGGTCCATGAAGCGGAAGTGCGCCGTGCCGCGCACGCGCATCTCGAGCACGTCGGGTAGAAGTCGCTCGAAGCGCACCGTGGTGGGCTCGACGAGCGTGCCGTTCTTGTTTCGTTCGTTCATGGTTTCCTCTTCTTGCTTTCAGGGGGGAGGTTGGCGACAAGCGCGCGCTCGAGGGCATCGAGCTTGCCGCTCCAGAACTTGCGGACGCCCGTCAACCACTCCTCGATCTCGTCGAGCCCCTTCGGATCGAGCGAGTAGACGCGCCGTTGCGCATCGACGCGAACGCGGACGAGATGGGCGTCCCGCAAAACCTTGAGGTGCTGGGAGATCGCCGGGCCGCTCACGCGGAAGTGCTTGTGGATCTCGCCCGCGGCCATCTCGCCCGTGGCGAGGAGCTCGACGATGCGACGTCGCTTGGGGTCGGCCAGGGCCGTGAAGGTGAGCAAGGATCACTGAAATGAAGCCGTAACTAAAATAAGTCAACGATTAAATAATGCACCTTGGACCCGTCATCCAATCGGGCGACGGCTTTCTCGCGCACCACCCCGGGAACCTTTCTCGCGCGGCCCTGTCATTCACGGCGAGACACGATGCGGGGCCGCTGAAGCCTCTGGGAAACCAGGGCCTAGCGCCGGATCGGTCGACCACCAAACCCCTGCAGGCGTCCTCGCGGACGTCGTCCCGGAACCTCGAGAAAAGCCATGACCACCCACGCCTTCGCCCCCCGCTTCGACCTCTCCAACGTCTTTCTCCCGGCGCGCGAGACGCTCGGCGTGAGCCATGCGGTCGCTGAGGCACAAGACCCGGAGGCGTCGTTCGCGCTCGTGCAGAGCGGCCCGCCGGTCTCCGCGGACGAGGTCGAGTCGCACATCGAAGCCGTCGAGGTGACGGTGCGCTGGGGCACCCAGGTGCTCTCCGTGAAGCACCTCTCCAGCGGCAAGAGCTTCTACGTCGGCGACGGCGCCGACCTCGCGCTCCCCGAGGACGTTCTCGGCGCCACCCGCGCCCCGATCGTCGTCTCGCGCGCCACTGGCACCTACGTCGTCGTTCCGCGCGGCGCTCGCGGCCACTTCACGATGCGCGGCGCCGAGGCCCAGTCGCTCGACACGGCCACGATGCACGCGTCGAGCGAGCTCGCGGGCGCCTCCGAGCTCCCGCTCGCGTACGGCATGTCGGTCACCCTCGAGATCGGCGCCATCACGTTCGAGATCGGGACCGTCCGCGCGGGCAAGGTCGCCCCCATCGGCTTCCTCGCGACGCTCGCGGGCGGCGCGACGGGCTTCGTCGGTCTCTCGTTCCTCGGTCATGCGGCGATCGTCGCGTCGCTCGCGATGTTCATGCCGAAGATGTCGACCGACGACACCGACGCGATGGATCGCGACCAGATGATGCTCATGCAGAAGTTCCTCAGCGCGTCTGCCGAGCGCGAGACCGAGCAGCAGCCGAAGGAGATGACCGGCGGCGAGGCTGCGGGCGGTGGCAGCACCGGCGAGCGTCACGAAGGCCCCGAGGGCGCAGCGGGTCAGAACAAGGTCGTCGCGAAGCCCGGCCATATCGCGGTGAAGGGCAGCGAGTCGACGTCCTCGCTCTCGAAGCAGGAGGAGCTCCGCCTCGCGCAGAACTTCGGCATGGCCGGCCTCCTTGCCTCCGCGATGCCGATCGACCCGAACGCCCCCACGTCGGCGTGGGCGAAGGACCCGCCGAAGGGCTCGTCCGAGAAGTCCGCGATGGGCGACATGTTCAGCCCGACCATCGACGACGCGATGGGCACCGGCCTCGGTCTCTGGGGCACCGGTGAGGGCGGCGGCGGTACCGGCCAAGGCGTCGGCCTCGACCACGTCAACACGCTCGGCGGCGGCGGCGGCGGCATCGGCCCCTCCGGCTTCGGCCCCGGCGACAAGAGCGGCATCGGCATCGGCCACGGCCCCGGCGGACGCGGTCACGACGCGAAGGCGCCGATCCTCCGCAACCCGACCATCGAGTCGAACGGCCGCCTCCCCGCGGAGGTCATCCAGCGCATCGTCCGCCAGAACTTCGGCCGCTTCCGCCTCTGCTACGAGGCCGGTCTCCGCG
>JAYSXP010000477.1:0-3669 GCA_043717125.1 Polyangiaceae bacterium
TAATTGAGCAAGTTCCAAAATTCTTCCCCAATTGAACCCGCTTTTGTTGCTATTAATATCACATAAAGCTCTTGCTTTGAAGCCCACCGGCCTATAATATAGTTCTTAGTTTAGAATATTCTAAACTATAAAAAATATCTTTAGTACCTTTGGGCTGTTATTTTGTATTTTCCTGAAACTGCTCTAACTCATAAAATCAAAGTAGGGAAGTAAATAGGAGTAGTTAAGGTTCGAGTAACTTCATATAGGAGGTTTGTTTATACCACCTAAGGACATCCTCAGTTTCGACCAGTACCAGATTGTTTACAACGTCATTTCTTTCACCTTTGCAGCCAATGCTTGCATCCTTTGTCTTTTTCGTGCTGGCCCGTGCTCAGGTTGCCGAGAAATACCGAGGAGCGCTGGTTATGTCTGCTATCGTGGTGGTGGTGGCAGGCTATCACTACTTCCGCATATTCGAGGGCTGGTCAAGTGCCTACACCCTTAAGAACGGAGCTTACTCACCGAGTGGAACTCCCTTTAATGATGCCTATCGCTACGTAGATTGGTTGCTGACTGTACCGCTCCTGCTGGCAGAACTGGTAGCGGTTCTGCGACTGCAGGGCGGCAAGGATAAATACCTGATGGCCCGGTTAATGGTAGCCGCTGCTGCTATGATTGCCCTGGGTTATCCAGGCGAAATAGCCGGAGATAACGGGACAAGGCTACTCTGGGGTACTCTGAGCACTATCCCCTTCGCTTATATTCTTTATGTACTGTGGGTGCAACTGTCTAACTCGATGGACCGCCAGCCCGCTTCAGTCAAGGTACTTGTCCGTAATAGCCGGCTTCTGCTCCTGGGAACCTGGGGGTTTTATCCGATTGCCTACCTTATTCCAGTTATAGGATTGAGCGGCAGCGCTTCGACTGTCGCTTTGCAGTTCGGCTACAGTATTGCTGACGTAGCGGCCAAATGTGGTTACGGGTTAATGATTTACGCTATTGCCCGGCGCAAAACTGAAGCGGAAGAGCAGGAAGGTAGCGTTGAGGTTTATAACCTTAACTCTGCTAAAGCAGTCACTCCGGTTGTGTAGGGTTATGAAGTGGCCGCCAGGTAAAACTGGAGGCGGGTTCAAGATCTAAGGGGGCCGCGCCAGGTAATTTAACTTGAGAATATAGTTTCTTTGTACTCAAGTTTTTGCCTGGCGCGGCCCAGCCGAGCGGTGAACAGGGAAGTTGGTGAAAAGTGGCCGAAAAGACAGATTTGTTAATTATCGGTGCTGGTTGTGCTGGCCTTAGCCTGGCCCTTAATTTAGTGGAAGCCGGAATTACGGATCACTCAATTACAGTTGTAGACCCTCGCACCTCTTTCCACAATGACCGCACCTGGTGTTTCTGGAATTTGCAACCTCACCTCTTTGAAGATGCAGTTAGCTACCGCTGGGCCAACTGGAGACTGGCAGGCTCTGGCTCAGAAGTGGTGCAAGGTTCCTCGCAGTACAGTTACCAGCACCTGTCTGCTGAAGATTTCTACCGCCTGGCGCTCCAGAAGCTACAGAGAGTACCCAATGTTCAATTAAAATTAGGCCAGAAAGCACTTTCACTTACAGATAATGATTTCGGCGTCCTGGTTGAAACAAACAAAGGCCCCATCGAAGCGAAGCTGGCCTTTGATAGCCGTCCGGTCTTTCCCAGATTAATCCCGGGTCAGGATAAAGCAGGGGAAATTTATCTATACCAGCACTTTAAAGGATTTGTAGTGGAAGTCACTCACCCTCTATTCGACCCTACTGTTGCAACTTTGATGGATTACCGGGTTGATCAAAGTTCAGGTATACATTTTATTTATATGTTGCCCTTTACTGAACGAACTGCGCTGGTTGAAGCAACCTACATCTCACCACGCGGCATCCCACGAGCGAATTATGAACAAAGCTTGAAAGATTACCTGCAGCGAGAATATGGGACCGGTGATTACGCAATAAAGCGGCGGGAAGAAGGTCTTATTCCCATGTCAACTGTTGCCTATCCGCTTCATCCATCCCCTCACGTTTACAATATTGGAGGCCGGGGAGGAATGGTTCGTCCCAGTACAGGCTACGCTTTCTCAAAAATTCAGCAGCATTCAAAACAACTGGCTCAATCGCTGACGGCAGGCTGTGATTCTAGAGGGGAAATCACCCCATTTGAGCCAAAGGCGGCAAGAGGCCCGTTTACTAATTTTATGGATCGAGTCTTTCTCTCTTACCTGCAACACTACCCTGAAAGAGCGCCCAGTTTGTTTGAAGATTTATTTGCCAGAACCGAGCCTGAAGCTCTGGTGAGGTTCCTTTCTGAGCAGGGTTCTTCATCCGACATACTGCAGGTAGTTAAATCTTTGCCCGTTCTCCCCTTTATTAAAGAAGTTTTACAACTTTATGCCCCTCAAATCCTGCATGATCGGGCTTCTTTATACAGGCGGGCATGATGGAAAATATAATTCTGGTTAATACTCCGAATAAATCAGGCAGCAAAACGTGGCTGGACCGCTGGCAATTGCAGCACGCCCGGATAATGGTACTCTTTACAACCGGAAGTTCCCTCTTTTTCCTGGCCAGGCCTGAGCCTGGCCAGCTCTCACAGATAATAATACTTGGAACAGGAGTAGCTTTCCTTGGTCTGCCACACGGTGCTCTTGATCACCTGATAGCCCGGCCAATCTTCAAACCTCGTTTTAAAAAGGTCTGGCCCCTGGTTTTTCTGATCTTTTATGTGGGTCTGATTGGAATTACACTCGCTTGCTGGTGGATAGCCGGCACTTTCACCCTCAGCCTGTTTCTAATTTTTTCAGCCATTCATTTTGGACTGGAGGATGTAAATCCGGAACTTTCTCCTGGTGGTTGCTACTGGTTGGAAGTTTTAGCGCGAGGGTTGATAGTGGTGATTTTACCGCTTTACTTCTTTAACTCGGCCGTTATGCAAATTTTTTTAGAAATAATACCAGGAACAAATGCCCAAATAATGGCAATTTTGTTTACTCAAGTTTCAACTTTTTTACTGGCAGGGTTAGCTCCATTATTAGTCTTTTTTTTCTTTTATCATTTGAGACAGGCTATAACAAAAACATCTGCAGTCAAACTTAGCAGGATACCCCCACAATCAGCCAAGCAGCTGCAACTAACCACCGCTCTGGAAATTGCCGCCCTTGGTTTACTTATGGCCACCGTTCCTCCTTTAGTTTCTTTTGTACTTTATTTTTGTGGCTGGCACTCCATCCGGCACACTTTACAATTAGCGGCTCTACTTAATCCGGGACAACCCTTGGAGGGTCTTCGGCACTTTGTAGTTCTGGCCTTGCCCCTTACATTTCTGACAATAGCAGGAGCGGGAATATTTATATTCTGGCAATACAATATACGGGGCTACTACTACGGTCCTTCCCTGCAAATCATCTTCATAACTCTCAGCGCTTTAACTTTTCCTCACATGGTGTTACGCGCCTTAGTTATGAAGCAAAGCGCGCGCTCCATTTGCCCTACCGGCCGGGCCAGGGCGATTGCAAAGTAGATGCGGTATTGAAAGTCAAGAGCCAAATTGGCATAGTGTTATGTATCTTGAAGATTAACAGTGTACGAAAACAGAAAAACTAATTGCACCAGCTTAAGACCTTCTGGCTTAAACGGCTTCTTTAATTTTGTAAGCAGCCTTTCA
>JAYSXP010000478.1:0-10609 GCA_043717125.1 Polyangiaceae bacterium
GTTCGTGACGACGAGGTTGAGCACCTGGACGCTCGCCTCGTTGATGTCGTCCTCGATCTGCTGGGTCTTGCCGTTGAGAACGGCGTAACCGATCAGCGCCATGAGGGCGACGATGAGGCCGAACGCGGTGCAGTTCATGGCCTCGCTGATGCCTTCTGCGAGGATGCGCGCCTTCTGGCTCGGATCGACCGACTCGCCGCCGACGGCGCCGAAGCTGTAGATAAGACCGGACACCGTGCCGAGGAGACCGGTGAGCATCGCGAGGTTCGCGAGGAGGGCGAGGTAGCCGGTGCGCTTGGCCAGCCGGGGGATCTCGCGGAGGGCCGCTTCGTCCATCCCAGCCTGGACCTCCTCGTCCGGGCGATTGACCTTCACGAGGCCGGCCTGGCAGATGCGTGCGAGCGGCGCGTTGGCCGCCGAGCACATCTTGACGGCCTTGGCGACGTCACCCGCGAGGATGCACTTTTGCATCGTGGCGAGGAAGACGTCCTTGTTGATGGACGATCCGTACAGGTAGAGCGCGCGCTCAATGATGATTCCGATGGTGATGACGCTCCAGAGGAGAATCACCGACATCATCACAAGACCGCCCTCTTTGTAGTGCTTCCACAGAGTAGACATGTTCGCTGTTTCCTCGCTGTCCGGGATCGCCGTTAGCGTCGTTCAGGTCTCGATACACGCGCTCGATGGGTAGGTGCTCGCCGTGTCAAACGCGGCGCGGACGATATCGTCTCGAGCTCGAAAGACGCAAGCCTCCTGAGAAGGAGACCATCAATGCGCGGGAGTCTGACGTCTGAGACCCCCACCCGTCAATAAAGTTTGGGTCTCAACTGCACTTCAACCCCCGCTAAAGTTTTGCAGTATCGCGTGGTTGGCTAAACGTGCAGTGTGGCTGTAACGTCTACATTCCCGATTCCTGTCGAAAGATGGAGCGCACGCTGCGACGGATCGCTTCCACGCTTCGCGTCGTTGACTTCGCGTTAACAGCCCGGCTATCGTGCTCCGAGCGATTCAAAGGCACCTGCAAAAGGCCGAAATTTCGGCCTCTTCCTCTGCGTGAGGGGCAGTTGCCGTGTGTGGTGAGGTTTAGAAAGGAGCATCGAGGATGTTCGTTGCTCTCTTGAGCAGCCTGGGTAACGCCCCGGCGGCAGCGGCCGGTGGTGACAGTGGAAGCGGCGGTTTCATGGCCGCTTTCAAGGAGAATCCCACCTTCCTTTCGATCAACCTCGTCGTGAGCGCGATCGTCGTCGCGCTCATCGTCGAACGAGCTGCGTTCCAGCTCGGCAAGTACCGCGTGAACTCGAAGGAGTTCTTTGCGCAGATCAAGAAGCTGGTCACCGCGGGCAACATCGACCGCGCGATCAAGCTTTGCGACGCGGGCGACTACCCCACCTTGCAGCTCGTGAAGGCGGGCCTGACGCACGCGAACAAGGGGCCGGACGAGATCGATGCGGCGATGAGCGAGAAGATCGGCGAGCTCAAGCCCGCCGTCGAGAAGCGCATCGGTTCGCTCTGGTCGCTCGCAAACATCGCGACGCTCGTGGGTCTCCTCGGAACCGTGCTCGGCCTCATCCACACGTTCGGCGCCGTCTCGGCCCCGGGCCTGTCGGCGGCTGACCGCCAGCGCATCCTCGCGAACGGTATCGCAGAGGCCATGTACAACACGGCCATGGGTCTCGGCATCGCCGTCATCTGCATGGTCGCTCACCTGGTCCTCCACCAGCGTTCGAAGAACATCACTCACGACCTCGACGCGACGCAGGAGCGAGTCTTCAACCTGCTCACGATCCAGACGCGTCCGGGCGGCTACTGAGGAGAATTTCGTGGCAGCCGCCGACGAAAAGCTCAGTGCAGGACAGCGGAGCAAGATCCGTCGGCTCGCCGCGCCGAAGGAGCTTGCTGCGGATGAAGAGGGGGGCGAGCTCAATATCGTCCCGTTCCTCGACATCGTCATGAACGTCCTGATGTTCGTGCTCGCGACCGTGAGCGTCACGTTCACGGCGACGATCGACACCTTCCCGCCTCGGGCGGACCGCGGCGCGCGCGCACCGACGACCCCGACGCTCGGCCTCACCGTGCTCGTCGTTCCGGACGGTTTCAGCATGAAGGCACGCGGCGGCAACGTTGCGCCGGGCTGCAGCGACACGGGCCCCGGCATCGCGATCCCGAAGAAGGACAACGACTACGACTACGACGGGCTGAAGGCTTGCGCGACGAAGCTGAAAGGCGCCGCCGCCGAGTTCAAGGACGAGATGGGCGTGACGATCAGCGGGAACCCGTCGATTCCGTACCAGGTCATCATCGGGACGATGGATGCCGTGCGGAAGAACCCCGCCGGCGAGGACCTCTTCCCCGAAGTCTCCTTCGGCATCGCGCGGTAGGTCGAGGCAGACATGGCAAACGTCCCTCCGCAGAATCCTGGCGCTCCTGGCGCTCCCCCCGGCGGCGGTCCGCCCAGGCCCATGGCTCGGCAGAAGCCCGCGAGCATGGCGACCTACAAGCGCATGCTCCGCAAGGAGATCAAGCGACGCCACGTCGAGCACGAGGCCAACTTCCTCAACATCACTGCCATGCTCGACATGATGACGATCATCCTCGTCTTCCTGCTCAAGAGCATGAGCTCGTCATCGGCCTCGCTCCCGCAGTCCGCCGATCTCACGATGCCGAAGAGCGTGCTGACGACGGAGGCCTCGCAGGAGGGCGTCGCGGTGCTCATCTCGCGGAGCCAGATCGTCGTCGACGACACCACGGTCTGCGCGGTTCCGACCGACGCGACCCACGGCGTCGAAGCGAAGTACAAGCGCAGCGGCCCGACCGACCTCTACATCGTGCCGCTCGCCAATGCTCTCCAAAGCTGGCGCGAGCGCGACCGCCAGGTTCGTCTCGCGACCGGCAAGGATCCGAGCGCCAGCGAAGCGATCGTCATTGCCGACGCCGGCACGCCGTATCGCCTGCTCGTCGAGGTGCTCTTCACGCTCGGTCAGTCCGAGTTCGCGAAGTTCCACCTCATGGTTCTCCAGTCCTCGAAGAAGTAGTCGCGGTTTCGAGAGAACGCGGAGACGCTGGGACGTGGAGAAACGCGGATTTCTTTGGTCCGAGACACGCGCCTCATCGCGCATGTCTCGAGCCGAGAAACTCCGCGTTCCTTCGCGCCTCTGCGCCTCCGTGTTCTCTCGGAGGCTCTTACGAGCTCACGCGCTCAGGGATCGATGCAGGTGACGCCGAGGTAGCAGCACTTGGTCGCGGCGCAGGGGCAGGGAACGGGGCTCGACTGGTTCGAGACCTCGACCTGGTAGAGAAGAACCTTGAGCGTGTTGCTCAGGTCGCAGGCGGGGCCGACGGCGCCGGAGCTGCCCGAGGAGCTGGAGCTGCTCGACGACGTCCCGCTCGACCCGCTCGACGACGTGCCGCTCGACCCGCTCGACGACGTGCTCGAGCCCGTGTCGGGCTTCGCGGAGTCCGCGGTACCGGCGTCGGCCGTTGCGTTCGTCGTCGACTTCGGCGGGAGCTTCACGCTGGTATCCCCCGGCGCGGGCTCCGCCGACTTGGTCTCTTCCGTCGTCGCTCCGAGGCCTTCGTCAGGCGATGTCGCGCACGCCGAGATGAGGGCGAGGAGAGACAGAGCGGCAACCGGGATGAGGGCAAAGCGACGCATGGCCGGTACACTAGCAGCGGAGCTTTGTAGGGCGCTCGGGCGTCGCTCAAGGGAGACGCTCAGGTGACTCCTACGTGTGATCCCTTCTCCTAGTCCACCGTTCTTCCTCGTCTTTCAGCGTCTTACGCGCGGGTCACCAGGGGCCCTGATGCATCGAGAAATGGAGCAAGAGTGCCGCGTCGCTTGCCGCCGAGCTTTGCGACGTCGCGGAGTGCTCGCCTCGAGACGATCAAGGTGGTGCGCAGGGGCCCCCTCCCCGAAGGCCCTCTTGGGCAGCGTGCGCGCACTCACATGCTCGTGAGCAGGCCCGTCGTTCGCGCGGGCGACACGTAGTACCGACGCATCGACACGTTCATCAGGAGCCCGATGCCCATCATGATGGTGAGCACGCTCGAGCCGCCCGCCGAGAAGAGTGGGAGCGTCACGCCGACGACCGGGAGGATGCCCGTGACCATGCCGAGGTTGAAGAATGCGTGCCAGAAAATGAGCGACCCGACGCCGATCGCGAGCACCGCCCCGAAGCGGTCCTTCGCGGTCGCCGCGATGCGCACCGCCCAGAGCACCAGGAACGCGTAGAGGCCAACGAGCACCGCGCACCCCAGGAAACCCCAGTCCTCCGCGAAGACGGCGAACGGGAAGTCCGAGTGCTGGTCGGGGAGGAAGAGGAACTGGTTCTGTGTGCCGCGCATGAAGCCCTGGCCCGTCCAGCCGCCGGCCCCGATCGCGACGCGTGCATGGTGCGCGTGCCAGCCAGCGCCGAGGATGTTCGCCTCGGGGTTCAAAAAGACGAGGACGCGCTGCTTCTGGTAGTCGCGCAGGACGTACGTCCAGATGAGCGGCGCCGCGATTCCGCCGCCGATCACCAGGCTGACGAGGCTCTGCCAGCGGATCTTCGTGAGCAGGCAGATCGTTGCAAAAATCAGGCTCAGGATCAGCGCCGTGCCGAGGTCGGGCTGCTTCAAGATGAGCAGCATGGGCACTGCGGTGAGCACCGCGGGGATGAGCAGATCCTTCAGGGAGCGCTCCTCGGTCTTCGGATCGTCGTGCAGGTACTTCGCGAGCGCGATGATCATGAACAGCTTCATGAACTCGCTCGGCTGAAAGCCGAAGCTCCCGATCGAGATCCACCGCGAGCTTCCTCGGATGTCCTTGCCGAGGATGAAGACGAGGAGGAGCAAGATGATCCCGACCGCGTACAGCACGTACCCGAGGCGCTCGTAGTGGCGGTAGTCGATGACGGTGACGACCGCAGCGAGGATGCCGCCGAGCACGAGCCAGTAGACCTGCTGGATGTAGATCTCCGAGAGCGCCGCCCGCGACACGCTCGTCGCCGAGTACAGGTTGATGACGCCGATGACGGCGAGCGCGGAAGCCGTGAGGAAGAGCGCCCAGTCGAAGTTGTCGCGCGGCATCCCGAAGAAGCGCGCTTGATCACGGCGCCTCATGGAGCCCCCGGCCCTGGCGGAGGCGGATCCTGGGGACGCCCCGGAGGCGGTACCGCGAGCGGGTCGTCGACGATGGGGAGACCGTCCGCAGCCATGCCCGGTGCCGGCGCTCCACTGCCCGCAGGTCGCACGGCCGGCGCATCGGCGGGCGCCTTCGCGTCCTTTCCCGCCGCGCCCTTCGCGGCTGGCTTCTGCCTGGAGGCCGCGAGCCGCTGGTACTCCTTCACGATCTGCATCGCGATCGGGGCCGCAACCGTCGGACCGGAGCCTCCATGCTCGACGAGCACGACGACCGCGATCTCGGGCGCCTTTGCCGGCGAGTACGCGGCAAACCACGCGTGGTCGCGCGCGAGGTACCAGGCCTTCTTCGGCTCGTCGCCGCCGGTGTTCACGTAGCCCGTCTGCGCGGTGCCGGTCTTCCCCGCCACGTCGAGCGCGGCATCGCGCACGGGGAACGCCGTTCCCTTCGTGTCGTTGACGACCGCACTGAGCGCGTCGTTCACGCGGGCCAGGTTCTCCGGCGCGATCTTCGCCTTCTGGCGCACGCGAGGGGGGAAATCCTGGACGACGTCGCCGTTCGTCGTCTCGACGGCGCGGACGAGCTGGGGCGAGTAGACCGTGCCGCCGTTCGCGATCGCCGCGTACGCGAGCGCGAGCTGCAGTGGCGTCACCGTCGTCGCGCCCTGGCCAATCGACGTGTTGAGCGTGAAGCCGATGCGGAACTGGCCCTTGTAGCGGAGCGCGTACCAGGAGCGCGTCGGGATGCGACCCGGCGACTCCGGGTTCACTCCGATGCCTGTTTTCTGGCCCAACCCGAACTCGGTGGCGACGCGCGCGATGCGGTCCATGCCGACCGACTCGGCGAGCTTGAAGAAGTAGATGTTGCACGACTGCGCGATGGCGGCGCGCATGTCGACCTTGCCGTGCACGTGCGTGCAATGGAAAATACGTCGCCCGAACGAGAGATAGCCGTCGCAGCGTTCGTGCTCGTTCGGATCGACGATCTTGTCCTCGAGGGCCGCGAGCGCGCTGAAGGGCTTGAACGTCGAACCGGGCTGGAAGGCGCCGCTCGTCGTCTTGTCGAGCATCGGACGGAGCGAATCCGTGTAGAGCTTGTTGAAAGTCTCGCGGATGCGGTCGCGCCCGGCGCCGCCGGCGAGGTCGTTCGGGTCGAAGTCCGGCTTGCTGTACATCGCGAGCAAGCGGCCCGTGCGCACGTCGACCACGACGGCCGAGCCGGCGGCGTGCGGGCGCATCGCGCGTTCGATCGACTGCACGAGGTCGATATCGATCGTGAGGCGTAGGTCGCGACCCGAGAGCGGCTCCTGCCGCGACGGGGCATCGAGCAGGCGCTCGGCCTCGGGGCCGGTGCGGTAGCGACCGCGCGCATCGACGACGCGCTTCTCCCAGCCGCGCTGACCGCGCAGGTAGCTCTCCCACGCGCGCTCGACACCCGTGGCGCCGATGACGTCACCTGGGTCGTAGCCGAGCGGGTTCGTCCGCGAGCGCTCCTCTGCCGTCATCGAGTCCCAGCCTTGCGGGCGGAAGCGCGCGAGCGTCTCAGCGTCGATCTCGGCTGTGTAGCCGATCGAGTGCGAGGCCAGGTGCTTGTACGGGTAGTAGCGAATCGGCTGGCTCACGACCTCGCAGCCCGGGAGCTCGGAGGTGTGCTGCTTCAGCTCGGCGACGATGTCCCGCGAGAGATCCTCACGGACGAGGATGGCGCGCCAGCATGGCGAGTGGTCCTCGTCGGTCGTGCAGGCGTCCTTGATGCGAGCGGTGAGCCGCGTCCGCTCGTCCGGATTGAGGCGGAGTGTGTCGGCGATGCGATTCCACGAATCGACCTCATCGGTCATCGCCACGACGGCGCGATTCGGCTTCTGCGGCCGCGCGCTCGGCATCACGCGGCCCGGGACGATGAGCACGTTGAACGACGGGCGGCTCGACGCGAGGACGCGGCCCTGGGAGTCGCGGACGATGCCGCGCGTCGTCGGGATGGTCACGCGACGGATGACGTTCTCGTGCGCCGTCTGCGCGTATTCAGCGCCCTTGACGACCTGCAGCTGAAAGAGCCGCACGCCGACGACGCCGAACGCGAGGAAGGCAACGAGCGCCATCCAGCGGTACCGCTTCCGGAACTCGCTGACGTCCGAACGAGGAACGAGGAAGGCGCTCACGCGCGACCTCCTGTCTCCTTCGGCGACCCCGACATCGTCGCCTGGTGGATGCGCTCCGCGATCCGAAAGACGAGCGGCGCGACCGCGCCCGTCGCGACGACGTGCGGCAGCGCCATCAGGTAGAGCGCACGCGGCACCCAGGCGTCGCGTCCGAAGATCGCGAGGAGGACGAGGATCATGATGCTGTGCACGAGCGTGAACGCGAGCGCGAGGCCGACTTGCATCAGCATCGTCTGCGCAGCGAGCCGGACGCCTGCTGCGCGCGCGAGGATGTAGATCGCCACGTAGGTCGACGTGTAGAGCCCGATGGGCGCGATGCCGACGAGGTCGGTGAGGTACCCGAGCGCGAACGCCACGCATGCACCGCGCACGAGCGAGTACTCGTGGACGCCCATGAAGAGGATGAGGGGCAGCACGAGCGACGGCACGAGCCCGGGAACGGTGAGGTCATGATTGGCGCCGACCATCCAGCCGATGCCGCGGAGCGTGACGCCGATCAGCCGGAAGAGGTTCGACTGGAGGAGCAGGAGGATGGCGCCTGCAATGAAGAACGCCGTGTTCCTCACTTGCCGCCCCCTTGCTTCGCGTTCGCGGTCGGCTTGGTCGGCGGTGAATGACCGGTCGGCGCGTCCTCGTCGGCGGCGGGGCCGACGAGGATGAGGACGGCATCGAGGCGCGAGAAATCCACGGTCGGCTTGGCCTCGATCTCCTGATCGCGGCCGGGCTCGCGCTTGACGACCTTCGTGACGCGCGCGACGGGAAGGCCCTTCGGAAACATCTTGCCGATGCCGCTCGTCACGAGGAGATCGCCGATCTCCACCTCGTCGCGCGAGTCCACGTTCTCGACCTTGCACGAGTACTTCGACGGATCGCCCGTGCCTCGTACGAAGCCACGCGCCCGCGTGCGCTCGTCGACGACGTCGACGCCGAATGCGGCGTCGACCGAGAGCTGCAGATCGACCGTGTCTCCCGCGACGCGGAGTACCTTGCCGACGACGCCGTCGGGGCTGGCGACAGGCATGTTCGGGCGGATGTTGTGCGAGCCGCGGTCGAGGACCACACGCGTGACACGGAAGAACTCGGTGAAGTCCTTGCCGACCACCTGCGCGCTCACGAGATCGCCGGGGAGCGACTCGCGCAGCTGGAGGAGCCTCCGGAGCTCGCGATTCTCGGTCTCCTTCTGCTCGAGGCGATGGACCTGATCGCGAAGGCGCGCGTTCTCGTACTCGAGTCGCTCGTTGTCGGACTTCACGTCGACGAGATAGACGTAGCTCTCCCAGAGATTCGAGATGCCTCGCGCGAGGCTCGACGCGGCGAACTCGATGGGCGCGCTGATACGCAGGACGGCGCGGTCCAGACCGTTCAAGTTCTCCGGGCGCTTCATGTTCGCGCGGAGAAAGAAGAACGGGACGGCGAGGAGGATGATGACGATCCCCACGTCGCGGTACCGCTTGTACGCAGTCACGGGTACTACTCGGAAAATCGCGAGCGGCTGTTCAGCCGATCGTGACCTCCTTCAGGAGCTCCATGTGGTCGAGCGCTTTGCCGCTCCCGAGCACGACGGCGCTGATCGGGTCGTCGCAGACCATCACGGGGAGGCCCGTCTCCTCGCGGAGGAGGACGTCGATGTTCTTGAGGAGCGCGCCGCCGCCGGTGAGGACGATGCCCTTGTCGACGATGTCGGCCGCGAGCTCGGGGGGCGTCTTCTCGAGGGCGAGGAGGACAGCCTCGACGATCGCGTTCGTCGGCTCGCTGAGGGCCTCGCGGATCTCGTCCGAGTTGACCACGACGGTCTTCGGGATGCCGGCGACGAGGTCGCGGCCCTTCACCTCGGTCGTGAGCTGCTGCTCGAGGGGGTAGGCGTTGCCGACCTCCATCTTGATGCGCTCGGCCGTCTGCTCGCCGATGGCGAGGTTGTACTTTCGCTTCAAGTAGGCCTGGATGGCTTCATCCATCTTGTCGCCGCCGACGCGGACCGACTGCGAGTAGACGATGCCGGCGAGGGAGATGACGGCGACTTCGCTCGTGCCTCCGCCAATGTCGACGACCATGTTGCCCGACGGCTCGGTGATCGGGAGGCCGGCGCCGATGGCGGCCGCCATGGGCTCCTCGATGAGATAGACCTCGCGGGCGCCGGCGCCTTCGGCCGACTCCTTGACCGCGCGCTTCTCGACCTCGGTGATGCCGAAGGGGACGCAGATGATGATCCGCGGCTTCACGAGCGTGCGGCGGTTGTGCGCGCGCGCGATGAAGTACCGCAGCATGGCCTCGGTGATCTCGAAGTCGGCGATGACGCCGTCGCGGAGGGGCCGGACCGCCTTGATGTTGCCGGGGGTGCGCCCGAGCATCTCCTTGGCTTCGCGGCCCACGGCGAGGACCTTGTTGCCGCCGCGTGCGTCCTTCTGGACGGCGACGACGGAGGGCTCGCAGGACACGATGCCCTTGCCTTTGACGTAGATGAGCGTGTTGGCCGTCCCGAGATCGATCGCGAGATCGTTCGAAAACAGGCCGTGGAGCCAGTCGAAGATCATTGGGTGCTGCGAGCTCGGGAAGCGCGGGTGATCAAAAGGAGGCCTTATTTCTCGGGGTCCCAGCGGGCGCCTGAAGAGGCGGCCGTCATAGCACAGGGGGGAGGGGTGTCTACCCAGGGGGGCTTCGCGAGGCTCCCCGGGACGCGACCTGCCCATCGTGATTCGCCTTCCGCGACCGGCACTGCCGCGCCGAAGACACGCCTGCGTCGTGGCACAAAACGAGGAAATCCCGCGCAGACCCGGAGGTCTGGCGGGCATTGCCGCGGACTCGAACGGGCTGTCAGCCCTTCGAGATCTTTCCTTCCTTGTGGGGGAAGTGCTTGCGGCAGACGGGGCAGAACTTCTTGATCTCGAACTTCTCCGCCATCGTGCGCTTGTTCTTCGTCGTTACGTAGTTGGCGCGATTGCAGTTCGCACAGCTCATCTTGATGATGTCACGCATGATTTTGCTCTCTGCCGATGCGGCTCAAAGACCGTCGGCGACAGTCGGACCGCGGAATCTAGTCAGACCGCCATGAAAGTCAACACTCGTAAATCCCCGCAGAAAAGTCGGTACAGCCTGGCGGGAGACCAAGCGCTGCCAAGGAGCGGAGCGAGACGTACTCCTGTACGTCGCAGCGACGCGACGCGGGCAGCGCGCAGGTATCACGACAGGATGCGCCGACTTTCAGTCGTCGTCTTTGTCAGGGAGGGCCGAGGTGCGCCAGTCAAAGTCCTCGCCGCCGCCAGTGCTACGGTCGCGCTTGCCGCCGCCCGCCTTCTTCTTCGGTGGGCCACCCTCGCCGCCATCGGTGCCGGGGC
>JAYSXP010000479.1:0-10593 GCA_043717125.1 Polyangiaceae bacterium
CGCGCTCTGATAGCGTAGACCCCGCCGCTCGGCAGATTTTCGGTTCGCGATAACCGAGGGAATCCATGGACCTGCAGGATCGACTGAAGCAGCTCGAAATTGTTCGCGACTGGCAGGGGCTAGTCGAAGAGCTCGAAAAGGGAATTCAATCCCAGAGCGCCAACGAAGCGAAGGCGAGCTTCCATCTGCGCCTTGGCCAGGTTCTCGAGCAGAAGTTCCTTGCTGGCGTGAAAGCGCTCAAGCACTTCCAGGACGCGTACAAGCTGAATCCCGCGCTCGCAGAGAGCCTGGAAGCAGCGCGTAGCGTCTACTGGTCGCTCGGCAAGTTGAACATGGTGCAGAAGCTCCTCGAGCTGGAGCTGCGCACTCACAAGGACGGACCGCAAGCCACCGCGCTGCTCATCGAGCTCGGCGACGTGCTCTGCGATCTCGGCGACTACGACAAGGCGACGAGCACGTATGCGCGTGCACTCGCGACGAGCAACGGCCAGAGCGGCGATGCGCGTGCATGCCTCGAGGACGTGCAGGCGGAGAGCGGCTCGTGGCAAGGCCACGTCGCGCAGCTCGCGAAGGCCTCGAAGGACGAGAGCGACCCGGCCGCGAAGAGCCGCTTGCTCCTCCGCTCGGCGCGCATCGCGCGTCGCTTCGCGCCTGATGACGTTCTCGAGATGCTCGAGCGCGCGTACTCGGCGGACGCTTGCTCGAAGCAGGCTGCTGCTCTCTACGAGGGCTCGATGGGCGAGGCCGGCAAGCTCGACGAGCTCGAGCAGGTCCAGTCGAAGCTCCTCGCGAACGAGTCCGACAGGAAGCTCCGCGCGAAGCTCGCGCACGTCTTCGGTACGCGCTGGGTCTCTCGTCATCAGAACGTCGACATCGGCTCGAAGTTCCTCGAGGAGTCGATCAAGCTCGATCCCGAGAATGAGGGCGCGTTCCATTACCTGCGTGACGCTTACGGGCGGAAGGGCGGGGACTGGGATCGCGTGCTCACGCTCGCTGAAGAGGCCGTCACCCACGCGGGCGACAACGGCAACGCGACCTTCCTCCTCGCACAGGCAGGCACGATCGCCTGGCGTCAGCTCGGTAACTTGATCCGCGCGCGCAGCGTGTTCGCGCGGTTGAGCATCATCGAGCCGCAGCATCCGATGCTCCTCGCGTTCGAAGCACAAATTGGCGAGCGCCTCTCCAACGCGCCCGCGCCGAACGGCAGCATCCCGCCCATGGGCTCGATCCCGGCGGCCGCTGCGACCCCTCAGACGGCTCCGCCGCCCAAGGAATACGACGCGCGTCAGTCCGTGGTGGACGAGGTCGAATCGGCTCCCGCCGCACGTCCCGTCTCCCTCCCGCCGGCTCCTGAGCCGGAAGCACACGCCGCGTCGGTGGCTCCGGCCGCGCCCGAGCCGACTGCCGCGCCGGCGCCCGTTGCAGCGACGTCCATTCGCGCCGAAGCGCAGGCCGTGGATGACGCGGGACCCGCTGACCCGAGCAAGATTGCGGAGCTCCGCGCCCTCGCCGACAAGCAGGAAGCGAACAAGCGTTACAACGAGTACGTCAAGACGCTGCTCCAGCTCGCCCTGATGGTCCCCGAGGCAGAGGAGAAGGTCTCTCTCTATACGAAGGCGGCCGAGCTCTACACCGGCAAGTTCGCCAACCAGGCCGAGGCCGTGAAGGCTTACGAGTCGGTCATCTCCATCGATCCCGAGAACCGCGGGGCCATCGACTACCTGCGCGGTATGTACGAGAAGCGTCGCGACTGGGAGAAGCTCCTCGGCCTCGAGCGGAAGGAAGCCGAGCGCCTCTACGGCGACGAGCGCGCGCAGAAGTTCCTCGAAATCGCGAAGCTCGCCACGGAGCGCGTCAAGAAGCCCGAGGTCTGCATCGAGCTCTGGCACGAGGTGCTCAACAGCGATCCGGCGAATGCCGAAGCCCTCGGCGCCCTCGGCGGTCTCTACGAGCGCTCGAAGGATTTCGACAAGCTCGTCGAGGTCCTCGAGAAGCAGGTCGAGGTCACGTACGACAACGCCGCGAAGGGCCAGATCCTCACGAAGCTCGGCACGATCTACGGCGATCGTCTGAACAACGACGAGGGTGCCGTGACCGCGTGGCGCGCGCTCCTCGCCATCGACCCGAACGATCGCAAGGCTCAGGAAGCACTCAAGAAGAAGTACCTCACGCTCGGTCGCTGGGACGACCTCGAGGTGTTCTACGCCGAGACCGGCAAGTGGGACGAGTTCATCCGCGTCCTCGAACAGCAGGAAGCCAAGGAGGCGGTCCCCGAGGCGAAGATCGGCCTGCTCTTCAAGATCGCCGAGCTCTGGGCGGACAAGAAGCAGAAGAACGACCGCGCCGCGCGCGCCTACGAGAAGGTGCTCGAACTCGAGCCCCAGAACCTGCGGGCCGCCGAGGCGCTCATCCCGATCTACTCGCAGGCCGGCAACTCCAAGGCTCTCGCCAACGCGATCGAGGTCAAGCTCGGTCACGAGGAAGACGCGTACGCCAAGCTCGCGCTCCTGCGCGAGGTCGCCGGTCTCTACGAAGGCAAGGTCAAGGACCCGGCAAAGGCGTTCGCTCGTTATCTTTCCGCGTTTGCACTCTTCCCCGCGGACGAGCAGACCACCGTCGACGCCGAGCGCGGCGCGAAGGGCACCGGCGAGTGGGGCCAGGTCGAGGCCGCCTACAAGAAGGCGATCGAAGAGGCTACCGAGTCGGGCGATGCGTCGCTCGCGATCACCCTCCGTCTGAAGCTGGGTCGTGTCCTCGTCGAGGAGATGAACCAGGTCGACGAGGCGCTCTCCGTCTATCGCGCCATCTACGACGCCGACAGCGAGAACGCCGACGCGCTCGCCGCTCTCGAGCGCCTCTACCGCGCCACGTCGCGGTATGCGGACCTCCTTGGCATCTACGAGAAGCGCCGTGAGCTCTCGCCCGACCACGTCGAGCAGAAGCAGATCAGCTACGAGATCGCGAAGCTCTACGAGACGGAGCTCAAGGACCTCGATCGCGCCATCGACACCTACAACGGCGTGCTCGAGTCGGAGCCGACCGACGTTCGCGCCCTGTCCGCGCTCGATGTACTCTACAAGCAACTCGAGCGCTGGGAGCCTTACGTAGACACGCTGCGCCGTCTCATCGAGCTCGATGCCACGGAGGCCGAGCTCATCGACCTCAAGTACCGCCTCGGTCAGACGCTCGAGAAGCACACCGGCGACGCGGCCGGCGCGCTCGAGAATTACCGCGAGATCCTCTTCCTCGACGCGCAGCACAGCGGCGCTCGCGAGGCGCTCGAGGCGCTCCTCCAGAACGTGGATCTGCGCGCCGAATCGGCGAGCATCCTCGAGAACATCTACGAGGAGCGCGGCGACTGGGCGAAGCTCCTCACCGCGCTCGACATCCTGAGCGAGGCCGAGAGCGATCCGGATCGGCGCGTCGCGCTGTTCCGCAAGATCGCTCGGTTCTCGAGCGAGATGCTCAACGACCACGATCGAGCGTTCAAGGCGCTCGCGGCGGCTCTGAAGGAGCAGCCCGCGCACGTCGAGACCCGCAGCGAGCTCGAGCGCATCGCCGAGATCTCCACCACGTGGAAGGCCCTCACCGACCTCTACGACCAGATCGGCGAGAACCTCACCGACGCGCAGCTCTCGCGTGGCTACTGGATGCGCTCCGCGCAGATCCAGGACCAGCGGCTCGGCATGGTCGACGAAGCGGCCAAGGGGTACACCCACGTCCTGTCGCTCGACCCGGGTGACGTCGAGGCGCTCGACGCCCTCGAGATGCTCTTCTCGCGCACGAACCGCTGGACGGATCTCATCAGCGTCATCGAGCGTCGCATCGAGCAGACCTCCGATCCGGAGCGGCGCGAGCAGCTCTACGGCCAGATGGCCTCCATTTACGACCAGCAGCTCGGTCGTCCGGATGACGCGGTCACGTCCTACAAACGCGTGCTCGAGCTCGACCCTGCGTCGACGAGCGCGCTCGCCGCGCTCGACGCGCTCTTCACGCGCCAGAAGATGTGGAGCGATCTCGCCGAGAACCTCGAGTCGCAGCTCGCACTCGCGACCGACGACGAGGTCCAGATTTCCCTCATGCTTCGCCTCGCGGCGATCCGCGAGACGGAGATGGCGCAAATCGATCAGGCGATCGAGGGGTATCGCTCGGTTCTCGAGCGCGACGTCTCGAACGGCGACGCACTCGGCTCGTTGGAGCGACTCGGACAAGATCGCGCGCACGAGCTCGTCATCGCGGATCTCCTCGAGCCGCTCTACCGCCAGATCGGCGACTACCAGAAGCTGATCGGCGCCCACGAGGTGCAGGTCCGCCGGGCGGACGACGCCGCTCGCCGCGTCGAGCTCCTCCATCAAATCGCCCAGCTCCACGAGGACGCCGCCTCCGACCTCGGAAACGCGTTCGCCACGCTCGCGCGTGCCCTCGAAGAAGACCCGTCGAACGACCAGACCGTCACGCAGATCGACCGCGTCGCTCGCGCGACCGGCCGCTTCGCGGACCTCGCGACCGTCTATCGCACGCTCGGCTCGAAGCAGGAGGACGCCGCCCTCGGCGCCTCGCTCATCATGATGAGCGCGCGCGTCTACGAAGCCGACATCGCTGACGTCGAGACCGCCATCGGTCTCTACCGTCGGGTCCTCGAGATCGATCCGGTGAGCCTCGCGGCCGCCGAGTCGCTCGAGCGCCTCTTCCGTCAGACGGAAAAGTACCAGGACCTCTCTCTCATCCTCCAGCGCAAGGCAGAGATCGTCGACGAGCCGTCCGACAAGAAGGACGCGCTCTTCCAGGCGGCCGCGATCGAGGAAGACGTCCTCGACCTGCCCGAGGCGGCGATCGCCGTCTACCAGAAGGTGCTCGTCCTCGACGAAGACGACCTTCGCGCGCTCGATGCCCTCATCAAGCGTTACCTCGGTCTGTCCCGCTGGTCGGATCTGCTCGCCGTCTACTCGAAGAAGGCGGACCTTGTCGCCGACCCCGACGAGAAGAAGCGCATCTACTACCAGGTCGGCGCCGTCTACGAGCGTGAGCTCGGCGACGTCCCGCAGGCCATCGACACGTACACGAAAATCCTCGAGCTCGACCCCGACGACCTCCAGGCGCTCTCGCGCCTCGATGTCCTCTACGAACAGGCTCAGAACTGGAACGAGCTCCTCGGCGTCCTCACTCGCGAGAGTGAGATGTGTGAGGACCCGAACGAGGCGATCAGCTTCCAGTACCGGATCGCGGAGCTCTACGAGAAGCGCCTCGAGGACGTCACGCGCGCCATCGAGCTCTATCGCGAGATCCTTCAGCGCCAGGTCGATCACGAGCCCACGCTGCTCGCCCTCGAAGGCCTGAAGCGCGGCGACAAGGATCCGCTCGGTGCAGCGGCGGTCCTCGAGCCCGTCTACGAGGCAGCGAGCGACTGGCCCAAGCTGGTCAGCGTTCACGAGGTCCAGGTCGCCAAGGCGGACGATCCGTTCACGCAGGTCGATCTCCTCCACCGCATCGCGCGGCTCTACGAGGATGCTCTCGAGAACCACGCGTCGGCGTTCGACACGTACGCGCGCGCCCTGTCGCTCGACAACGGCAACGAGTCGACGCTCCAGAACCTCGAGCGGCTCGCGATGATCGTGAATCGCTGGCCGCAAGTGGCCGCGCTCTACGACCTCGAGCTCGACAAGCTCGGTGAGAACCCGGAACGCTTCGTGGAGCTCGGTCTCCGCACCGCGCAGATCTTCGAAGTGCAGCTCGAGGACGTCGACAATGCCATCGGCCGCTACAAGCGCGTCGCCTCCGTAGACCCCGAGAACCAGACCGCGGTTCGTTCGCTCGATCGCCTCTACCTCCAGACGAAACGTTGGTCCGAGCTCGCCGCGATCCTCGAACGCGAGTCCGAGATCGGACAGACGCCCGACGAGATCCTCGAATACAAGTATCGCCTCGGTCAGGTGCAGCAGCACCAGCTCGCGAACCTCGATGCGGCAATCACGGCCTACCGTGACGTCCTCAGCGCGGCGCCCGAGCACAAGACCACGCTCGAGGCCCTCGAGGGTCTCTTCTCGTCGCCGGCCGCCACGAAGCAAAACGAGATCGCCGAGATCCTCGAGCCTCTCTACCGCGCTGCGGGCGAGTGGGAGAAGCTCGCGGGCGTCTATGAGGCGCAGCTGAGGCATACGGTTAACACCGAGTCGGGCGAGGAGCGCCCGGCGGCGTACTACCGGATCGCCGAGCTCTTCGAAGAGAAGCTCATCGACCCCGTTCAGACGCTCGACGTCTACATTCGCGCGCTCAAGGAGTTCCCGCTCGACGAGAAGAGCAGCGAAGAGGCACCGCGCCTGGCTGCCTCGATCGACGGCGGCTGGGAGACCCTCGCGAACGCCTACGCCGACGTGCTCGGTCTCCACACGGACCCGAACATCCAGCGCAGCATCGGTCGTCGACTCGCCAAGACGTTCGAGGACGAGCTGGGTGACATCGACAAGGCGGTCGAGACGTACCGCTACGTCCTCTCCGTCGAGGCCCTGGACACCGAAGCCCTCTCCAATCTCGATCGCATCTACCTGTCGATCGAGGCGTGGGCCGAGCTCGCGGGCATTCTCGAGATGCGCGTCAAGGCACCCGCCGACGACGTCGAGCTCGTCGACCTCTATGCGCGCCTCGGCGAAGTCTACGAGGCTCGCCTCACGGACATCCCGCACGCGACCATCGCGTTCCGTCGCATCTTCGACGGTCTCGACAAGACGCACGATCCGGCCATCCAAGCGCTCGCGCGTATCTATTCGCAGCTCGAGTCCTGGACGGAGCTCAACACGGTTTACGAGCGCGAGCTCGAGAACGCATCGGGCGACGTACAGGAGGGAGAGATCCGCGCGAAGCTCGCGCACCTCGCCGCCGAACGCCTGAACGACCCGGTCAAGGCGATCGACACCTGGAAGATCGTCCTCGATCTCCGCGGTGAGGATCCCGAGGCGCTCGCCGCTCTCGCGAACCTCTACGAGCAGCAGCAGTCGTGGCGCGAGCTCGTCGACATCCTCGAGCGTCAGTGCGACATCGCAGAGACCGAAGACGACCGCGTGAACATCCTCACGCGCCGCGCCCGCACGTTCGAGGGCAAGCTTCAGCGCGATGACCTCGCAATCGAGGACTGGAACCGCGTCCTCGACATCGACATCGCGAACCTCGCGGGTCTCCGATCCATGGCCGCCATCCGGCGCCGCCAGGGCGACGCGCAGGAGCTCGTGACGGCCCTCCACCAGATGGTGGATCGCGCCGCGACGATGCTCGACGGCGAGGAGCTCAAGGAGATCTTCCGCGAGCTCGGTAAGGTGTACGGCGAGCAGCTCACGCAGCCCTACGACGCCGCTGATGCGTGGCGAAAACTCCTCGAGGTCGGTCCCGACTTCGAGGCAATGGTCGCCCTCGAAGCGATCTACCGTGGCCAGGAGCAGTGGCCCGAGGTCATCGACGTCAAGATGCAGCGCGCCGCCGCGCTGGAAGAACCCGCGAGCAAGATCGAGGAGTACCGGCAGGTCGCCGAGCTCTGGCGCGAGACGGTTCAGGAGCCCGACAAGGCGACGGTCGCCTGGCAGAAGGTCCTCGATGCCGACGCCGCGCACGACGAGGCCTTCAAGGAGCTCGAGAAGCTCCACACGGCTGCGGGCCGCTGGGAGCCGCTCATCGAGCTGTATCTCGGGCGCCTCGACACGCGCGAGGAGACGTCCGACAAGACCGACCTCCTTCGCCGAATCGCTCGCGTCTTCGAGGAGAAGCTCGAGGACAAGAACCAGGCTCTCGACGCGCTCATCAACGCGCTCGGCGAGGATTTCCACGATCGCGACACCGCGAAGTATCTCGAGCGCATGGCGCAGGCCACGGGGCGCTGGGGTGAGGTCATCCAGACCGCGAACAACTGGCTTCAGGCGCAGACTGAAGCGGACCAGAAGATCCGCCTCTGTCTCCACCTCGCCAAGTGGTACGGCGACGACCTCGGTCACCCCGAGTACGCGCAGCCCTACTACGCGCAGATCGTCGCGCTTGATCCGAACAACGTCGGCGCCCTGCGCCAGATGGGCCAGCTGTACCGCAAGAACGGCAACTGGCAGCAGCTCGGAGCGACGCTCACGCGCGCCCTCGACGTCGCCGTGTCGGACGTGGATCGCAAGGAGATCCAGACCGAGCTCGGCGAGCTCCTCGACAGCCAGATGAACCAGACGGATCAGGCTGTCACCTACTTCCAGCGCGCGCTGGAGGTCGACCCGCAGTTCATCCCCGCGATCGAGAACCTCGAACGCATCTACGCCGCGAAGGGCGAGAACAAGCAGCTCGTCGACGTCCTCACCCGCAAGGTGGGCGCGCTCGTGGCGCCCGCGGAGATCGCCGCGACCAAGCTGCGCATCGGCGCTCTGAACGAGCAGATGCAGGATACCCAGAAGGCCGCGCAGACGTACCGCGAGGTCATCGAGATCGAGCCGACCAACCTGCAAGGCCTCCGCGGCCTCGCGCGCGTCTACGAGGCGCTCGAGCAGTGGCCGGAGCTCGTCAAGGTGCTCGAAGGGCAGCTCGAGGTCGTCACGACCGAGCGCGAGCGCATCGACATCCTGATGCAGCTCGCGAACATCCACGAGGAGCAGTTCCGCAAGCCCGAGGCCGCCTCGGCGCGGCTCGAGCAGGTCCTCGAGATCGACCCGAACCACGAGGACGCGTACTTCGCCCTCGAGCGCTGCTACCGCAAGATGCGCACTTGGCCCGAGCTCATCGGCGTCTACGAGCGTCACATCTCGGCGACCCTCGACCGGAAGACGAAGGTCGATCTCTACGCGGCGATCGCTCAGGTCTACGCCGACGAGATCGAGGAAACCGACAAGGCGATCGACGCCTACCGCAACATCGTCGACCTCGACGACACGAACCTCCCGGCTCTCGAAGCGCTCTCGAAGCTCTACGACAAGGCCGGCGATGCATCGCAGTCGATCGACTACATGACCCGCGTAGCCGAGCTGACGCAGGACACGAAGCAGCGCGTCGAGTCGTTCTACAAGATCGGCAAGGCGCTCGACGAGAAGCTCTCGGACCGCGTTTCGGCGCAAGATCGCTACGAGATGGCCCTGGATCTCGACCCATCCCACTTGCCGACCCTCGGGGCCCTTCGCGTCATCGCGATGGACAACGCGGACTACGACAAGGCCGCGCGCTACATCGATCAGGAGCAGAGCTACACGCCGGCGCCGCGCCAGCGCGCTCGGCTCCTCGTCGAGCTCGGACGTCTCCGCGAGGAGATGCTCGGCGACCACGACAGCGCCGTCCTCGCCTGGGAGGCCTCGCAGGAGGCCGACGCAGAGAACGAGGAGTCGGCCATGCCGCTCGCGGACGAGTACATCGCTCGCGAGGCCTGGGATCGCGCTGAGCCGCTCCTCGAGACGCTCACCCGCAAGGCGGGCAAGCGTGATCGCGGCGAGCAGCACTCGCTCAACAACAAGCTCGGTATGGTCACGGCCAAGCTCGGCAAGGACGACAAGGCCTTCAAGGCCTACTCGGCGGCGCACCAGCTCGACCTCACCGATCAGACGACCATCCGCGGCCTCGCGGAGGTGTGCTTCCGCCTCAAGGACTGGGGCGCGGCGCTCACCAACTTCCAGAAGGTTCTCACCTCGCTCGGCGAAGAGGAGAACGAGGCGCGCGCGGACGTCTACTACAAGCTCGGTTGCATCAAGCGCGAGCAGGGTCAGGCGAAGCAGGCGATCAACAACTTCGAGAAGGCCCTCGGCGTTGATGCCGCGCACCGGCCCACGCTCGAGGCCCTCGTCGGGATCTACTACGACCTCAAGGACTGGAAGCAGGTCGTCGCGTACAAGCGCGCGATCCTCGACAACGTCGTCGACGGCGACGAGCGCTTCAAAGTGCTCCTCGAGATCGGCGACATCTGGAACGACCAGGACAAGAACCCTGGTCGCGCCATCGAGGCGCTCGAGGAGGCGAAGGATCTCCAGCCGGAGAATCGCCCGCTACTTCACAAGATGCTCGCGATGTACGAGGCGACCCAGAACTGGGCGCGGATGGTCGACACCATCCAGATCATCGCCGACATGGAGAAGGACCCCGTTCGCAAGAGCAAGTTCATCTTCACGATCGCGCAGCTCTATCGCGACAAGGAAAATAACCAGGAGCGCGCGGTCGAGCTCTTCAACGAAGCGCTCGATCTCAACCCCGGGTATCTCGAGGCCTTCGAGCGCATCAACAAGATCCTCACCGGCCAGAAGGATTGGAAGGCTCTCGAGCGCGCGTTCCGCAAGATGCTCCGCCGCCTCTCGACGACGAGCGGCGCGGGCGACGGCAAGAGCGCGAACGCGGATCTCGAGTTCAACCTCTGGCACAACCTCGGTCTCATCTATCGAGATCGTCTCGCGGACGTGAACAGCGCCATCGAGGCCTTCAAGATGGCGACGCGCTACAAGGCGGACGAGCCCGTCGAGCGTCAGATCCTCGCCGAGCTCTACGAGCAGACCGACCAGCTCGAGGCGGCCATCGGCGAGCACGCGCAGGTCCTCCAGAAGGACCCGCTCCGTGTCGACCCGTACCGCAGCCTCTACAAGCTCGCGCTCAAGATGCACGACT
>JAYSXP010000480.1:0-29231 GCA_043717125.1 Polyangiaceae bacterium
GCCATCGTGACCGGCGCATCGCCCTATGCGGCACGCCCGCTCGCGCGCCGGCTCGGCATCCCGCACGTCGTGGCAAGCGAGCTCGAGATCGACGAGAACGGCCTCTTCACGGGGCGGTTCGTCGACCCGCTCTGCTACGGGAGGGGAAAGATCGTCCGCGCGAAGCGCCTCGCCGAGGAGCACGGCTTCGTGCTCTCGGAGTCGACGTTCTACAGCGATTCGTACACGGATCTTCCGCTGCTCGAGGCGGTGGCCGAGCCTGTCATCGTCAATCCGGACCCGCGGCTCGAGCGTGTCGCCCGCAAGCGCGGGTGGCGCATCGAGGCCTGGTGACGAAGCCGCGAGCGATTCAGGTTTCCGCCAGGTCCGCCGCGTTCATCATCCGTCGCACCGCAGAGCTCAGGGCCTCGCGCGAGAACGGCTTCGCCAGACACTCGTTGACGCTCTGACGCAGAAAGTCCTCGGAGCGCGGAGAGAACGCTCCGCCCGTGAGGAAGACGATGCGCGCGGCGACCTTCGGACACCGTGCCGCTAGCTCGTCGAAGAAATCCATTCCGCTCATCTTGGGCATCATCAGGTCGCAGAACACGATGTCGTAGGTCTCGTGGTCGAGGCGGTCGAGCGCCGCGCGCGCGTCGGATTCGATGGTGACGTCATGCTCGGAGTGGAGAATGCGGCGGATGGCTCTTCCAATCGCGAGCTCGTCGTCGACGACGAGCACGCGGGCGCGAGCCGCGAGGTCGCGTGGCGCCGACCGCGGTGCGAGTGGAGCCGTCGGGACCGCGGGTCCGTCCGGGAGCGGCGTGAGGTCCGTGGGGGGGAGTGACACGCGGAAGGTGGTGCCGTTGCCCAGCGCGCTCTCCACGTCGATCTCACCGCCGAGCGACTTGACGATCGTATGGCAGACCGCGAGGCCGAGACCCGTGGCCGCGTTCTCCGGCTTCGTGGTGAAGAAGGGGTCGAAGATGCGATGGATCGAGTCGGGCGCGATGCCCGCGCCGTCGTCGGTGACCTCCGCCACCGCACGCCCGGAGGAGTCCGTTCGCGTCCTCACGACAATCGTGTGCTGGGCTGCCTCGCCGTCTCCGGAAGCTTGCGCCGCGTTCAAGAGGAGGTTCGTGAAGACCCGAGCGAGCTGCCCCTCCTCGGCGCGTACACGCGGCGCTGGCCCGTACTCTCGACGCACGGTCGCGTGGTGACGGACGGCGTGCGCCGTCATTCGCACGGCGTCGTCGATCGAGGTCGCGAGGTCGAGGGGAGCGTCGAAGGTGTCCGTCGGGCGGCTGAAGTGTCGGAGGTCCTCGACGCTTCGCCTCACGCGCTCGGCGCCTTGGCTCGCTTCCTTGAGGGCGATGACGAGCTCGGCGACCTGCTCCTTCGAGGCGCCCGAGGGGCTCGCCTTCAGCGCGTCGACGGCGAACTGGACGTTGGCGACCACGGAGGCCAGAGGGTTGTTGATCTCGTGCTGCATGCCGGCGGCCATCGTGCCGATCGCGGCGAGGCGATCGCTCACGCCGACGCTGCGCTCGCGCCGGCGGCGCTCCGCCACGTCCCGGAAGACCATGACGCTGCCGGCGGCCTTTCCGTGCCGAGCCTCGATCGGGGCGACGCTTCCCTCGACCTCGACGGTCGCCGAGCCGATGAGCAGGCGCGCCTCCGGAGGGAGGTCGACGGCGCACTGGCCGAAGCCACCGAAGTCGAGGGCCTCCAGAAGGGGCCCACCACGCGCGTCGACGAGGCGCACGATCTCGTCGACCGCCTTGTCCAGGTAGTCGCCTGGCCGCACCCCAGTGAGCGTCTCCGCGGCGCGGTTCATGAACGTGATGCGGCGTCCGCTGTCGGTGGTGAGCACGGCATTGCCGATCGACTGAAGCGTCGTCGCGAACAGCTGTTCGCGTGCGGCGAGGGCGCTCTCGAGGCTCGCCTGGTGGAGCCCGATCTCGATCGCGATGCGAAGCTCTCGCGCACCAAACGGCTTCTTGAGGTACCCGAGGGGGGCGGTCTCCTTGGCACGCTGGAGCGTCTCGTCGTCGGTGATGCCGGTGAGGTAGATGACGCGGATGCCGTGTGTGTCACGAAGCCGCTGCGCCGTCTCGATGCCATCCATGGGCCCATCGAGCTGCACATCCATGAGGACGAGCGACGGACGCAGGCGCACGGCTGCCTCGAGCGCGCTCGTCCCGGAAGAGACGGTCTCCGGCGCCGAATGGCCGGCAGCGACGAGTTCGTCGCGGATGCTCTCCGCGATCGCCGCGTCATCTTCCACGACGAGGATCGTGGCGGGCATGCTTCGAATAGTCGCGCGCCCAAGCTTTTCGAGCAAGGCAAGGCTCGTGGTTTCTGCTGTTTTTCCTGGGGCTTTCGCGACATCGCGCCGCCGGGTGACTCGTCCGAAGGGATGGGGGCTTCTCCCGGCCGCGCCCTGCCGGTAGGTTCCTCGTGCGTGACGAACCTCGAGCTCCCACTTCCGCTCCTCGACGAGACCCTTACCCGTGCGCTCGCGGAGGACCTCGGCGCCGGCGACGTGACGACCGAGTCGTGCGTCCCCGAAGACCGGCTTGCGACGGCCCACGGTGTCGCACGCAAGGCGATGGTCGCCTGCGGGATCCCTGTCGCGGCCCGTGTTTTTGGCCTGCTCGACGCTTCGCTGGAGTTCACCTCGAACGTGACCGAGGGCGCGAGCGTCGAACCGGGAACGATCCTGTGGACGGTCGCGGGTCGGGCGCGGAGCATCCTCATGGCCGAGCGCGTCGCCCTCAACTTCACGCAGCGCATGTGCGGGATCTCGACCGCGACGCGACGCTATGTCGATGCGGTACCCGACGGCTGCGTGACCCGCATCACGGACACCCGCAAGACCACGCCGGGGCTCCGCCTCCTCGAGCGCTATGCGGTGCGCCGCGGCGGCGGACACAACCATCGGAACGATCTGGGCTCGGCCGTCCTCATCAAGGACAACCACATCGTCGCGGCCGGCGGTGTCCGCGCGGCGATCGAGGCGGCGCGCGCGCGTGCGCCTCACACGAGCCGCATCGAGTGCGAGGTCGATTCCCTCGAGCAGCTCGAAGAAGCGCTCGCGGCCGGCGCCGACATCGTCCTGCTCGACAACATGAATACACCGACCGTGGAGGAGGCGGTTCGACGCACGCGAGGACGCGCGCTCCTCGAGGCCTCGGGCGGCATCACGTTCGAGCGCGTCGCCGAGCTCGCGCGCGCGGGGGTCGATGCGATCAGCGTCGGTGCCCTCACTCACTCGACGCCTGCGGCAGACATCGGCCTCGACTTCGTCGGATGACCGCCCACGGGCGTGGCTCGCAGGATCTCGCGGGCGCGGCTGAGGTGATTGTCGCTCGCGGCGGCTCGCTCGGGTTGCCGCTCGTGATCGTCGCTGAGACCGGCTCGACGAATGACGACGCCAAGGCTGGCGCACGCGAGGGCGCGCCGCACGGGGCGATGTGGCTCGCGGAGTCGCAACGGGCCGGGCGAGGCCGGCAGGGTAGGGCGTGGCTCTCGACGTCCGGTGAGAACTTGCTCTTCACGGTACTCCTGCGGCTCCGCTGCATGCCGGCGCGCGTGCCGCTGATCTCGCTCGTTGCGGGTCTTGCGGTGCGTGACGCCGTCGCGCGGGCGCTCGGGAGCGACGCCGACGCCGATGTCGTCGTGAAGTGGCCCAACGACGTGATGGTACGCGGCCCCGGAGGAGCTCTGCGGAAGGTCGCCGGCGTGCTCGTGGAGTCTGCGCTCGCAGGCGCCAAGGTCGAGTACGTCGTCGTGGGGATGGGTATCAACGTGCTCGGCCGGACGCTCCCGGCGGACGTTGCCACGACCGCCACGTCGATCGCGATCGAACGCGACGCGCGCGCGGCCCTGCCGGCCATGGGCCGCGCAGAAATCCTCGCCGACGTGCTCGGCGGTCTCGAACGCGACGTGGAGCTCGTCGCCCACAAGGGCCTGGGGCACGTGCATGCGAGGCTCACGCGTCACGATGCGCTCCGGGGACACGCCGTCGAGAGCGTCGGTGACGGCGGCGGCGGCGAGCTCCGCGGCGTCGCCGAGGGCATCGATCTCGATGGGCGACTGCGGGTTCGCCGCGAGGACGGGACCCTGGTCCACGTTTCCTCGGGGGAGATGCGCCTCCGGCTCGCCTGAGTTGCACGCGAGAACCGCGGTGAAGGACGACCTCACCTGCATCGAGTGATCAGCGCGCGTGCTGGAGGCCTCGCGGCACCACGACGCGTTCGACGAGCAGGAAGGCGGCCTCGACGAGGAGGGCCATGACCGCGGACGGGATGGCGCCCTCGAGGATGATCGTGACGTCGTTCAGCGAGAGGCCCGTGCTGATCGGCTCTCCGAAGCCGCCGGCTCCGATGAACGCGGCGATCGTGGCGCTGCCGACGGCGACGACCGCGCTCGTCTTGATGCCCGCGAGGATGGTGCGCGATGCGAGTGGCAGCTCGACGTGCCGGAGGCGCTCTAGCGGAGAGAGCCCGATCGCGACCGCGGCCTCGCGTAGCTCCGCGGGGATCGAGACGAGCCCGGCATACGTGTTCCGGATGATCGGGAGCAGCCCGTAGAGGAAGAGCGCGGCGAGCGCCGGAACCGGCCCGATGCCCAGCAGCGGGATGAAGAAGCAGAACAGCGCGAGGGAGGGAATGGTCTGCACGACGCCGGCGATACCGAGCACGGCGACGCCGATGCGCCGCCGCGAGTACGCGAGGATCCCGAGCGGGAGGCCGACCAGGATCGACATCGCGAGCGAGACGACGACGAGCATCAGGTGCCTCGGTCCGTGGCGGCGGACGACCTCGAGCGTCCCGGCGAACAGACCGACCGGCGCGGTCGTTCGGGTGCTCGCGCCCGCGCCTGCGAGAAAGTCCTCGGCCACGCGCGCGAACGGCACGCCGTCGAGATCCGCTCGTGCGTTCATCTTCTGCATCGCGCGCGCGTCGATCGCGCCGCGCATCCGGTCGAGCACCTGCGCGAAGCTCGGGACCCGCCGCGGGAGATCTGCGCGGTAGACGAGGACGGCCTCGTAGGGCGGGAAGAAGTGAAGATCGTCGGCAAGGACGACGAGGTCGAAGCGCGCGATCTTCGCGTCGGTCGTGTAGACGTCGACGACGTCCGTTTCCCCGCGCGAGATCGCCTCGTAGGCGAGCGCGTGGTCGATGGCCTTCGGCGAGGGGAGTCGCAGCCCGTACCTCTCGACGAGGCCGGGCCAGCCGTCGCGACGGCCCACGAACTCGTTGCTCAGCGCGACGCGGAGCTCTGGATGAGCGACGAGGTCGGAGATCTTCGTGAGGCCGAGCCTCGTCGCGACTACGCGGCTCACCGCGAGCGCGTAGGTGTTCTCGAAGCCGAGTGGCTCCGAGAGCGCGAGCCCGCGCGGCGCGAGCGCAGCGCGCAGGGCGGCGAGGTCCGAGGAGCCGTTCTTCACGGCGGTCTCGGCGAGCGTGCCCGTGTACTCGGGGTAGACGTCGATCGAACCGTCCTCGAGGGCGCGAAACACCACCGCCGTGCCGCCGAGGCCCTGCTCGTGCTGGGCGCTCACTCCTTGTTGCCGCACGAGCTGCGTGACCATCTCGGCGAGGATGTACGACTCGACGAACCGCTTCGAGCCGACGCGCATCGGCTTCGCCTCGGAGGCGGTCGCGGACGTCGTGACGGTCCATCCTGCGATCGCGAGGACGAGCGCGACGAGGGAGGCAGCGCGCCTCACTCGAGGGCCTCGGCCAGCGTTCGCTGGGCCCCGAGGAACTCTGCGATGAAGGGATGCGCCGGCGACGTGGACAGATCCTTCATCGTGCCGCGCTGGAGGAGCGCCCCCTCGCGCATCACGACGATCGCGTCGGCGAGGTACGCCGCCTCCGCCATGTCGTGCGTCACGACGAGCACGGACTTGCCGAGCTTGCGGAACGCGTCGCGGAGATCTTCCTGGAGCCGCGCGCGGACGATGGGGTCGAGCGCACCGAGGGGCTCGTCGAGGAGGAGGAGATCGGGGTCGAGCATGAGCGCGCGCATCAGCCCGACGCGCTGGCGCTCGCCGCCGGAGAGGGCGAGGGGATGGCGCGCGAGGAGCCCTTCGGGCAGACGGACCAGCTCGGCGAGCTCGCGCACGCGCGCCCGCATGCGCTCGGGGTCGGCGTCGTCGCTCAGGCGCGCGACGAGCGTGACGTTCTCCTCGGCCGTGAGGTGCGGAAAGAGGCCGCCGTCCTGGATCACGTAGCCGACGCGGCGCCGCACCGCGCGTGCGGTCCCCTCGCTCACCGCGGTGTCGCCGACGCGCACGGTGCCCGTGTCGGGAACCACGAGGCCGAGGATCATGCGAAGCAACGTCGACTTGCCGCACCCGCTCGGCCCGATGAGCGCGACCCGCTCGCCAGCTGCGACCTCGAGGGAAGTCTCATGGATGACCGTGCGAGAGCCATAGGCCTTCGTCACGCGCTCGAGCGCAAGAGCGGTCATCGCGGGGCATGGTAGCTTTGTCGTCGTGACGCCGCTCGAAGAGCTCGCTCTCCTTCTCAGGCCCGCTGCCGGCGGGCTCTATCTCGTGTCGACGGGCCGAGACGAGCAGCTCGCGCTCCAGCGGAAGCTGTACGGCGCAAGGACCGATGCCGAGGTCGACGAGCGCTTTCGCGCTTCCCTCGCGGGACTCGCCGGCGCGCGGGCGTTCGTGCTCGGCATCCCGTCCGACGTCGGCGCGGGCTTCCGTCGCGGCGCGAACCTCGGCCCGCAGGCCATGCGTACGCGGCTCCTGGAGGAGCTCCCCGACTGGCCCACGCGGAGCGCGTCGCTCGGCGTCGTCGACATCGGTGACGTGTTCGTCGTCCCGCAGCTCCTCCACGACGACATGCTGTCCGCCGCCCAGAAAGAGGCGTCTCGCGTCGCGCTCTATCCAAGCGTCCCGCACGACGTGCGCGGCCGGCTGCCGGTGTCGCCGCTCTCGATCGCGGAGCGCGCGCTCGACCTCGTCTTCGCGATCAACCCGGGCATTGCGCCGATCGTGCTCGGCGGCGACCACTCCACGGCGTGGCCCGTGGCGTCGGCGCTCTCCCGCGCGCGCAAGGATCGCTGGGGCATCGTCCAGCCCGATGCTCACACCGATCTTCTCGAGGAGAGACTCGGCATCAAGTACTGCTTCGCGACGTGGTCGTTCCACGCGAACGAGCTCCTCGGCCGCGACGGGCGCATGGTGCAGATCGGTACGCGAGCGTCGCGCCGCGATCGCGAGCACTGGGAGGGCAAGCTCGGCGTACGCCAGTTCTGGGCCGCCGACTGCTTGCGCGATCCGGCGGGTGCGCTCGATGCGCTCATCGCACACCTGCTGGATCGCAAAGTCGCTTCGGTCTACTTCTCGAACGACATCGACGGTACCGACAGCAAGTACGCGGACGCGACCGGCACGCCGGAGGCTGGCGGTCTCGAGCCGGACTTCGTCGTCGCGTTGATCCGTCGGCTGGGCGCCGAGGTCGGGATGCTCGGTGGCGACGTCATGGAGGTCGCACCTCCTCTCCGCGACAAGCCGGACTCGAGCGAGCGTACGGTCGCGCTTGCTGTGCGTTACCTCCGCGAGACGCTCGGTGCGGTGCTACGGACTCCCATCTGAAGAGGTAATGAAGTGATGAGAACGTGTAGGATGCATGCGTTGGCGCTCCTCGTGGTGGGGTGTAGCAAGAGCGACGGCGGGGCCGGTGGGGCGCCGAGTGCGAGTGCGGTCGCGGTTCCCGGGGAGGCGGCGAGCGTGATCGCGATCACGGGGACGCCGCCGGTGGCGCCGTCCGCGGCACCGAGCGCAAGCGTAGCCACGAGCGCAACGCCGAGTGCCAGCGCGGCGACGAGTGCCAGCGCGGCGACGAGAGCGGGCACGGGCACGGGCACGAGCGTGCCTGCGGCGTCCGTGAAGGGGATCGCTTCGGCGAAGGCGGTGGAAACGCCGGTGACCCCGTTGAAGCCCGCCTCGACGCGGATGTCCGGCAAGAATTTCACGCTCGACGCGTCGTCGCCGGGCTGTCGCGTGGAGGTGCCCTGCACGATGACGCTGCGGCTCGCGGCCTCGGGCGAGTACCACGTGAACAAGGAGTACCCGTACAAGTTCCTCGCCGCCGCCGCGCCCGGCGTGCAGTTCCTCGGCAACGGCGACGCGAACACCTTTTCGCGCGCCGCCGGCGACTTCCACGAGGACAGCGAGAAAGCCGGCACGATGACCGTCCGCTTCAAGCCGACGAGCGCGGGTGAGGCACGCGTGTCCGGCACGTACAAGATGAGCGTCTGCTCGGCCGAGAACTGTCAGGTCGAGACGCAGGCCGTCACGCTCGCGGTTCCCGTCATGTGAAGCGCCGCCCGACAATCGCCGATCCGAGGGCATCGTCGCTCGGGTAGGATGCGCCCCCATCGTGAAGCGCACGCGCCCGTCGTCACTCCCCTTCGCTCCTCTCACCACCATCTTCGTCCTGGTCCTCGCGCTGATCGCCCCCGCGATCGCTTGTGCGCCGGCGGCAGACGGCCATCCGGTGGCGCCCCCAGGGCCCACCCACAAGACCGTCGACCCGGCGCTGTCGCTCGCGAAGGTCGAGGAGCCGAAGGATCCCGACGACACCGCCGTGCAGAAGGCAGGGCAGGAGTATCTCGACCTGCTCGTCGCTATCTCCCCGGAGACGGCGACGTCGCTCGGCCTCCACAAGAACGACGCCGACCTCGACGACCGCACGACCGCGGGGTTCGACAAGGCCGTCGAGCGTGAGAAGGCGATGCTCGACTCCCTGAAGGAGCGCTTCAAGGCGCCTCGCTTGAGCGCGTCGGGCCGCACCGATCTCACGATGCTGCTCGGTGCCCTCGAGGTCGACATCCGCACGAAGCGCGTGCAGCGCCCGCTGCAGCGTCAGCCCGACATCTACGCGTCGCCGCTCAATGCGATCTTCTTCATGACGGCACGCGACTACGCGCCCGCCGCCGAGCGTGCGAAGAACGTCGTCACCCGCCTCGAGAAGATCCCGAAGGTCGTCGAGGCCGCGAAGGCAAACCTCTTGAACCCGCCGCGGGTGTGGACCGAGGTGGGTATCGATCGGGCCTCGTCCGCCAAGTCGTTCCTCGAAGCGCAGCGCCCGTTCCTCATGGCGTCGCTCCCGGCAGAGGCGTCGCGCATCGACGCCGCGCTCAAGTCGTCCGAGGCCGCCTACGAGGACTACAAGAAGTTCCTCCAGAAGGAGGTGCTCCCGCGCTCGAACGGTCGCTTCTCCGCGGGGCGAGAGCTGTTCGGCTTCCTCCTCCAGAACGACTATTTCCTCGAGGAGAGCCCCGAGGACCTCCTCGCGATGGGCAAGAAGCTCTTCGCCGAGACGGGCGCGCAGATGACCGAGGTCGCAAGGCGCGTCGACCCGAAGGCGAAAGGCTGGCCCGAGGTGGTCGCACGCCTTAAGGGCAATCACCCCACCGCCGACGGTCTTCTCGACGCGTACAGGCAAGAGGTCACGCGCGCGCGCACGTTCCTCCAGCAGAAGGACGCCGTCGAGTTTCCGCCCGGCGACGACCTCGAGGTCATCGACACGCCGCCGTTCCTGCGCAGCACGGTGACCGCCGCCTACGATCAGCCTCCGCCTTTCGACGCGAACACGAAGGGCTTCTTCTTCGTCACGCCTGTCGACAAGACGCTCTCGAAGGCGAAGCAGGAAGAGATGCTGCGCGAGAACGATCACGGTGATCTCGTCGATACCGCGGTGCACGAGGCGTATCCGGGCCACCATTTGCAACTGTCGTTCGCGCGCCGGAACCCGTCGCTCGTCCGCAAGGCGCTCGATCACGCGATCTTCTCTGAAGGATGGGCGCTCTACTCCGAGGAGCTCATGGCGGAGCTCGGCTACTACACGGACGAGGAGCGCCTCATGCAGCTCGAATGGACGCTCGTGCGTGCCGCACGCATCGTCATCGACGTCGGGCTGCACGTCTCCGACATGACGTTCGATCAGGGCGTGAAGATGCTCACCGACGAGGTGCACCTCGAGCGTCAGCTCGCCCTGTCCGAGGTGAAGCGCTACACGATGAGCCCGACGCAGCCGCTCGCGTACCTCACCGGCAGGCAGATGATTTTCAAGATGCGCGAGCGCTACAAGCAGCGAGAAGGTGCAAAATTTTCGCTGAAGAAGTTCCACACCGACGTCCTCCAGCGGGCGACGGTGCCGCCGAGCCTCATGGGGAAAGAGATTTTCGGGAGCTGAGGCCCTTTCGTGGTGCGCGCGGCGTCACGGCGCGTGACTTGCACCCGCCTCGTACGATGTACGGTATCGCGCGCACGGTTGAGGTCGCCCTCGGCGTCGGGAGCATCGCCATGTTCGTGGGGACGCTCGTGGCGATCCCGGTGATCCTCGCGCGTGTGCCCGATGACTGGTTTGTCCGGCCCCGCTCGGTGCGCTCGCTGCCGCTGCGCGTCGCACGTGCCGTGGTCGGCGTTACCGTCGTCGCGCTCGGCATTGCGATGCTCGTGCTCCCGGGGCAAGGGCTGCTGACGATCCTCGTCGGCCTCGGCATCCTCGACATTCCGTTCAAGCACCGGCTGGTCACGCGGCTCCTCTCGAATCCGAAGGTGCACGGCGCGATTGACCGCATGAGGCACAAGGCGGGTAGGGGCTCGCTCGAGCTTCCGGTCTCGTCCTTGACCTCCGTGCCCGCTTAAGACGCCCGATGCCGAGCTCGCTCCCGCCGAACCCGACCGTCGCCCTCCCCGAGTGGATCGTCTCGACGCTCGGAGAGCGCTCCGTGCTCTCACCGCTCGGTCTGTCGAAGGTCGCGAACGATGAGATCCCCGACTACGTTCGCGATGGAATGCGCGTGCTCCACGACGCGGAGCTCTCGCCCGGCGAGATCCCCGAGGTCGCGCGCTCGTTCGAGAAGGCAGGCCCACGCGAACACCTCTACTTCGACCCGAAGGACACGCGCGCGGCGATCGTGACCGCGGGCGGGCTCTGCCCCGGCACCAACAACGTCATTCGCTCCCTCGTGCTGCATCTCGTCCACAAGTACGGGATCGCCTCGGTGCTTGGCTTCCGCTACGGCTTCGCAGGGCTCGACCCCGCATCGAAGACGCCGCCGATCTTGCTGTCGACGGACGAAGTTCGACACGTCCACGCGCGCGGCGGCACCATACTGGGCACGTCCCGCGGCGGCCACGACGCGGCGGTGATGTGCGACACCCTCGCCTCGCATCGGGTCAATTGTCTCTTCACGATCGGCGGCGACGGGACGATGCACGAAGCCCACACCATCGCGCTCGAGGCTCAGACGCGCGGAATGAAGCTCGCGGTCGTCGGAATCCCGAAGACCATCGACAACGACATCGCGTTCGTCGACAAGACCTTCGGCTTCGAGACCGCCGTCTCGATGGCGAAGGTGGCGATCGACGCTGCCCACACCGAGGCCGTTTCGGTGCTGAACGGCATCGGCCTCGTGAAGCTCATGGGGCGCAACGCAGGCTTCATCGCTGCGCACGCCGCGCTCGCGAGCCACGACGTCAACGTGTGCCTCGTGCCCGAGGTCCGCTTCGAGATCGAAGGGCCAAAGGGGCTCCTTGCGTTCCTCGAGGAGCGCCTCCGAACGCGCGGGCATGCGGTCGTCGTCG
Organism: Polyangiaceae bacterium; assembly: GCA_043717125.1. GTDB lineage: Bacteria > Myxococcota_A > Polyangia > Polyangiales > Polyangiaceae > Labilithrix. The sequence goes on from JAYSXP010000480.1 coordinate 11,606, forward strand.
TGGCCGAGGGTTGTGGCGTCCGCCTCGCGCACGGCGGACCCCGCGATGCGTCCGGCAACCTCCGCTTTGCGAGCGCCGACCTCGACATCGGCATGCACTTGAAGAACCGGATCGACCACCACTTCAGCGAGGCGGGGATCCCGATCACGCTCAAGTACATCGATCCGAGTTACATGTTGCGCGGCGTGCCGGCGAACGCCATGGATGCCGTGTTTTGCGACGAGCTCGCGCGCTATGCGGCGCACGCCGCGATGGCGGGGAAGACGGACATGATGGTCGGCCGCTGGCACCGCTCGTTCACGCACGTTCCCTTGCCGCTTGCGCTCTCGGAGAGCAAGCGCATCGATCCAGACAAGGAGCTCTGGCTGGCGGTCACGGAGACGACGGGTCAGCCACGCTTCGTCGGCTGAGGAGGAGCGCTATCATGGACACCATGGCGACAAAGACGGTCCGCGAGATCATGAACGCGAAGCTGCTCTATATCAGTTTGGGAGATCGCCTCTCCCTCGCGCGCCGGCACATCCTGAAGTTCGGGATAACCGCCGTTCCCGTGCTCGATGAAACGCACCGGCCCGTCGGTGTCGTCTCCCTGCGCGACCTCCAGCGGGGTGACGACGAGATGAGCCTCGCGAGCGTGGTCGCGACGGTCAGGGAGAGCGACAGTGTCGAGGACGCCGCGAAGGTGCTCGCAGCGACCGATTTCCACCATCTCGTCGTGGTCGATTCCCACGGTGTGGCGGTGGGGATGGTGTCCTCCGTCGACTTCCTGCGCGCGCTCCTCGGGCTCGAGCCGCGACACCCGAAGGCCTTCGATGACGCCTGAGCGACGAGGGTAGGGCGCGGCGCGGGAGCGTGCTAATCCTCGCCGCGATCTCATGCTCTATTCCCGCGCACTCATTCCCACCGTCAAGGAAGCTCCGGCCGACGCCTCGAACGCAAGCCACACGCTGCTCGTGCGTGGCGGTTACATCCGCAAGGTCGGCGCAGGCATGTACGACTTTCTCCCGCTCGGGCTCCGTGCCCTCCGGAAGATCGAAGGCATCGTCCGCGAGGAGATGAACCGCGCCGGCGCTCAGGAGATCCTGATGCCCGCGCTCCTCCCGGCCGAGTACTTCAAGGAGACGGGGCGCTGGGACGTCTACGGCGACACGCTGTTTCGCCTGAAGGACCGCAAGGGCGGCGAGTTCCACCTCGGCCCGACGCACGAGGAGATCGTCACGGACATCGCGCGCCGCGAGATCAAGAGCTGGCGCGACATGCCGATGAACCTCTACCAGGTGCAGTCCAAGTACCGCGACGAGCCACGCCCGCGCGGCGGCTTGCTCCGCTGCCGCGAATTTCTCATGAAGGACGCGTACTCGTTCGATGTCAGCGAGGAAGCCGCGCGCGCAAGCTACGAGATCATGCGCAAGGCGTACTGCGCCGTGTTCGACCGCATGGGGCTCACGTACCGCATGGTCGCCGCGGACCCGGGCGCGATCGGCGGCTCCACCAGCGCGGAGTTCCAGGTGCTCGCCGATTCGGGTGAGGACGCGATCGTCGCGTGCGACAGCTGCGACTACGCGGCGAACGTCGAGATCGCGACCGTGAAGGTCGCGGACGTCGTCGCCGACGCCTCGCAGGGGGAGGACGAAAAGAAGAAGGTCCACACCCCGAAGGTCGGCACTATCGAGGACGTCTCGAAGTTCCTGAACCTTCCGAAACCGCGTTTTCTCAAGTCGCTCGTGTACCTCGCCGACAAGGAGGTCGTGCTCGCGGTCGTGCGCGGCGATCACGAGCTGAACGAGATCCGCCTCGCCCGCGCCCTCGGCGTCGGTGAGGTGTTCATGGCGAGCGACGCGGATGTCCTGAAAGCGACGGGCGCGGCGGTGGGCTTTGCCGGCCCGGTCGCCTTCAAGGGCAAGGTCGTCGTCGATCGCGCCGCGGCCCAGGTGAAGAACGCGGCCACGGGCGCGAACGAGAGCGACCACCACTTCACGGGCGTGAACATGGGCCGTGACTGGCAGGGCGAGGTTGCAGACATTCGCCTCGCGGCGACGGGCGACGCGTGCCCGAACTGCGCCACCGGCAAGTTCAAGCAGTACAAGGGCATCGAGGCGGGCCACATCTTCATCCTCGGCACGCGGTACTCGGCGCAGATGGGCGCGCATTACGCGGACGAGAAGCAGGAGAAGAAGCCGATCGTCATGGGCTGCTACGGCATCGGCGTGTCGCGGCTGGTCGCGACGGCGATCGAGCAGAACCACGACGAGAACGGGATCAAGTGGCCGATGGCGGTCGCGCCGTACCAGGTGCATCTCGTCACGCTCGGCAAGGAAGAGAACGTCGGCGCCGCGGCGCAGGCCCTCTACGACGATCTGCGCGCGCGCGGCATCGACGTGCTCTGGGACGACCGCGACGAGCGGCCGGGCGTGAAGTTCAAGGACGCGGACCTCCTCGGCATGCCCCTGCGCGTGACGATCGGCGCCAAGTCACTCGCGAACGGCAACATCGAGCTGAAGCCCCGCAGCGAGCCCGACCCGAAGAAGGCCGAGCTCGTGCCGGTGGCGGACGCGGCGCGTGTGCTCCACGAGCGCGTGAAGGCTGCGCTCGCGCACTGACGCGACCATGTAGACTGGCTGGATGCTCTCCGCCGCCAGCACGGCCCCCGAGATCGACGCGGTCGACAATCACGGCCAGCGCTTCCGGCTGTCCGAGCAGTCTCAGCAGCTTTGTACGATCCTCTTCTTCTTCCCGCGCGCGTTCACGCCCGGCTGCAGCCGCGAGACTGGGGCCTTTCGCGATAGCTACGCGGAGATCCGGCAGCTCGGCGCCTGCATCGTCGGCGTCAGCACCGATGATGCACCGACCCAGTGTCGCTTTGCCGACTTCATGCGCGCCCCGTTTCCGCTCATCGCCGATCCAAGAGGAGAGATCACGCGCGCGTACGACGTTCGCTGGCCGCTCCTGAACTTTGCCAAGCGCGTCACGTTCGTGATCGGACCGTCGCAGATCATCCTCGGGACGTTCCATCGCGAGCTCCAGATCACGAAGCACCACGACGAGGTGCTCACGTTCGTCACCGAGCTCGGTCGCGTCGGCAAGGTCGCTGTCGTCGCCCGCGAGGCGACGACCTCGCCCGCCTGACGGACGTGGTCATCGGGCCGTCGTCGAGACGTTGCCCTTCGACTCGGCGTCGCTCGCCTCCGGCCCCGGCCTCACGCTGTCGAGCGGCACACGCTCGCGCTCCAGCTCGAAGCCGGTCGGCTTCTCGGCATCGTCGTAGACGTCGGAGTGGTGACCCGGCAGCTGATCGGGGCTGTCCGACAGCACGATCGGCGAGCTCGCGCTCGACACGACGGCGTCCTCCTCGAGGAACTCGCCGCGGACTCGGCCCGCGACGAAGAGGATCGGGAAGGACAGAAAGAGGCCCTTGAACCCGAACACGTGCTCACACGCGAGAAGGCTCACGATGAGCAGGAAGCCGGGGATCTTCACGTGGCGCGCTGTGAGCCGCGGGCTCAGGTAGTACGACTCGACCTTGTGGAGGATGAACGTCAGCGCGACGAAGATGCCGACGCCGAGCCACCCGTTCGCCTGGTACGCGAGCAAGCAGAGCACGCCACCCGACACGATGTTGCCGATCACCGGCACGAGCGCCGAGACGAAGATGAGCAGCATCAGTGGTCCAACGTGCGGGACGCCGAGGATGAGCAGCACCGGCAACGTCGTCACGGTGTTGAACGCGGCGACGACGAACTGCAGCTGCACGGTCACGATCGTCGAGTCGGCGAGGTGGCCGAGCCATCGCCCGAGCGTGCCGCCGAGCGAGCGTGTGTCGATGCGTTCCCAGAACACCTCGAGCTCCTCCTGCTCGAGCGTGTAGACGAGCGCGAGGATGAACCCGATGAGCACGTAGACGAAGAAGTGCCCGATGGCCGACGCCGCCGAAATGGCGTCTCCCGCGTAGTGCTTGATGCCCTCGACGATCTTCTCGGTCCCGCCGACCTGCTCCTGAAGCTTCACGAGGAGCGGGTTCTCCTTGAGCTCCGTGAGTCGCTCGGGGAAGCTCTCGTGCACCGCGGCGACCGTGCGGATCGTCTTGCCGATGCCGAGCCACGCTCCGATGCCCAGCGCCATCACGATCGCGGCGACCAGGGCGAGGAGCGATTTCTTGCGCGTGAGGCCCGTTCGCGCGGCGATCGATCGCGCTCCCCAGCCGAGCAGTCGCTCGAAGGTCACGAAGAATACGAGCAGCAACGCGAGGTGTCGGAAGAGGTAGAGCATCCCGACGAACGAAGCGATCGCAACGAAGCGACGGGGGGTCTTCTCCGATAGAAACGCCGCGACCCGATCCATGACGGAAGAGGGTACTCTGGAGCCTCCTGGCGGCCCCGAAAAACGCCCTTGGCCGCGGGAACAGGGAACATTAGATCGCTCCTAGGCGTCGGACGTAGCACCCCTGATGAACCGTGACTCCGCAGGTGCCAAGATCGCGGTCGTGCTCGGAATCGGGGCCGTGGCCGTCGGTCTCGGGATGCTCCGCGCACGGATTGCCGGACCGCCGCCCGAACGCGTGCAGGTCGTCGTGTCTGCGCAACGTATTTCCACCGCGCCCACCGCGCCCAAGCTGTCGGATGAACGCCCCTCGACGCCCGCCGAAAAACCCGCGAGCGAGGCTCGTCCGACCGGGCCCACGCAGGCCGATCGGGTCGCGCTGCTCGAAGCGTGCACCGAAGGCGACAAGGCGAAGGTGGAGGCCCTCGTTCTGAAGGGCGTCAACCTCGACGGCACGCTCGGCAACGCCGCGAAGTCCGGCAACGCTACGCTCGTCGCCTGGCTCATAGACCATGGCGTCGACGCGAAGGAGGATCAGGATCTCGTGGTCCCGCCGATCCTCATGGCGGACGAGCACGACGCGGTCGTGACCACGCTCCTCGCGAAGGGCACGCACGAGCCGACGCTGGCAAAGGCGGTTTCGGTCGGCGCGCCCAAGGCCGTTGCGCGTCTCCTCGGCAAGGGAGCGAACGCGACTTCGAAGACCCCCGAAGGCGAGCCGGTGCTGCTCGTCGCCCTCCACCACACCGCGGGCGCGAAGCGACGCGTCATCGTCGATGCGCTGCTGAAGGCTGGCGCCGACGTGAACGCGAAATCCGACGACGATACGCCGCTCTCCGTTGCGCTCGCTGCTGTCGCCGCCCACGCGGACGGTGAGGAGAAGGCCGGAGATCGCGCGATCGACATCGTCGGCAAGCTCATCGCGAAGGGCGCGAAGGTCGACGGTGATGCACTCGTCACCGCGATGGGGATCGACGATGACCGGCGCGCGCCGCTGCTCGACGTGCTCCTCGCCGGAAAGGTCGAGCCGAACGCGACGCTACGCGCAGTGACCTTCGCCACGGACAACCACGACGTGGCCTCGCTGAAGAAGGTCGCCGCCAAGGGGGTCGCGTGGTCGGCCCTCGACGTGCATGCCACGCCGCCGCTCGCGAACGCGATCTCCGGCAGCGACGTCGCGATGGTGACGGCGCTCCTCGACGCCGGTGCGCCGATGGATCGAATGGGCGAGTACGGCGACACGGGCCTGCTCGCGGGCGTCGCTGCCGCTGCTGGCGAATCGGATGAGGCCGTGCGCGTCGTTCGTGTGCTCCTCGAGCACGGAGCGAATCCGAACAAGCGTGGGCGCGACGGGCGCACCGCTCTGTTTGCTGCTGCGCAGCAGGGCACCGAGTCGCTCGTGACGCTGCTCGTCTCGAAGGGCGCCCACGTCGAGGACGCCGTCGACGGCATGACCGCGCTCGAGGCCGCGGACGCCCGCGGGCATGAGGCCGTCGTGAAGCTCCTGAAGGCGCGCGGCGCGAAGCAGAAGAAGCACGTCGACTGAGGCTCGCTCGCGCGTCGTTGTCCTCCGCAGAGCTTCTGGAAGATGGCCCCGGCCTTCACGCGCCGCTCGGTGCAGATCGGCTGATCGCTATTTGCCGATCGAGTCGAGCATGGCGAGAAGGTTCGTCGCCTGCTCGGCCATCGCGTCGGTCGACATCATCGCGGCGTCCTTCACCTCGAAGGGCTCGACGAGCTCCTCGGGAATGTCGGAGAGGAAGCGGCAAGGAGTACGCGGCATCGGCTTGCCGCGCATCATCCGAAACTTGCAGCGCAGGAGATCGAGCCGCTTCCGAGCGCGCGTGACGCCGACGTAGAAGAGCCGGCGCTCCTCCTCCACGTCCTGTGGCATCGCGTCCGAAACCTTCACGTCCAGCGTGCGCTGGTGCGGGATGAGCCCTTCCTCGCAGCCGATCAGGAAGACATAGTCGAACTCGAGGCCCTTGCTGCCGTGGAGCGTCGAGAGGGTGACCACGTTGCCCGGGTCCTCCTCCTCCTCGTCCACCTGCAGCGTGAGCGAATGCAGGAACGACATGAGCTCGCGCTCGGCCGTGTCGTCCTGACCCTTGCCGGTGATTCGCGCCTCGCGACGCGTGAGGACGCCGATGATGCCTTCGACGTTGCTCCATCGCCGTGAAGCTGCGTTCGTCGATGTCGACGTGTTGTCGATGTCCTTGCGCAGCCCGATCGATTCGCATAGGTCCCGCGTGACCGTGCTCGCTTTGGCCCGATCGATCATGAGCTTCTTCCGCATGTCGGAGGCGAGCCGCTCGAGCTGCTTGCAGCCTTCGCGCGCGCTCGTGGGGATGCCGTCGAGAGCGTCGACGCGCTCGACGGCCTCCCACAGCGACCAGCCCTTCCCGAGCGCATGTTGGGAGAGCTTCTCGACGCTCGTGTCGCCGATTCCGCGCGGCGGATAGTTGATGATGCGTCGCAAGCTGATCTCGTCGGCGCGGTTCAGGAAGACCTTGAGGTAAGCGAGGAGGTCCTTCACCTCCTTGCGCTCGAAGAACTGCTGGCCGCCGATCATCCGGTAGGCCACGCCTTGCTCGCGGAGCTGCTCCTCGAGGAGCTTCGCCTGGCCGTTGGAGCGATAGAGAATCGCGCAGTCCTTCGCCTTGATGCCTTCTTCGCGCGTGAGTCGGCGCACCTCGCGGGCCACGTATGCGGCCTCGGCCTCGGGCCCCGCGGCGACGCCGAGGCGCACCTTCTCGCCGCCGGCCTTGTCGGTGAAGAGCGATTTCTTGTACTTCGAGTCCGCGCGCTTCGAGATGACCGCATTCGCCACCGCGAGGATGGGCGCCGTGGAGCGGTAGTTCTGCTCGAGCTTCACGACCTTCGCGCCCGGGAACTGGTCGTCGAAATCGAGGATGTTGCGCACGTCGGCGCCGCGCCACGCGTAGATCGACTGGTCGTCGTCACCGACGACGCAGATGTTCTTGTGGCGATCGACGAGGAGCCTGAGCACCTCGAGCTGGGCGCGGTTCGTATCCTGGTACTCGTCGACGAGGAGGTAGAGGAACTCCTTCTGCCAGCGATCGCGAATGTCGTCTCGAGACCGAAAGAGACGAGCCACTTCGCAGACGAGGTCGTCGAAATCGAACGCGCGGAAGCTCTTGAGCGCGCTCTGGTACTTCGGATAGACGAGCTTCGTCATCTCGTCGTAGTCGTCGCCCTCGCGCTCGGCGTAGTCCTCCGGCGACTGGAACGCGTTCTTGGCGTTGGAGATGCGCGTCACGATCTGCGACGCATCGAACTTCTTGCCGGCGTCCGTGCGGCTGAGGATCTCCTTCACCGCCGAGAGGCAATCGCCCTGGTCGAAGATCGTGAACGTCCCGCCGAGCGACTTGCGTTCGCGGCCGAGGACCATGAGACCGAACGAGTGGAACGTGGAGATGACGAGGCCCTTGCCGCCGTCCTTGCCGCCGAGGCGACGGTCCTTCACGAGGTGAGCGACGCGCTCGGCCATCTCGCCGGCGGCCTTGTTCGTGAAGGTGAGCGCGCAGATCATGTGCGCGGGGACGCCGCGCTCCATGAGCCGGGCGATGCGGTGCGTGATGACGCGCGTCTTGCCGGAGCCGGCGCCGGCCAGAACGAGCATCGGTCCGTTCTGATGCTCGACCGCCTCCTGCTGCGCGGGGTTCATAGCGGGTCCTGCGGTCGCCACGGTGTTGCAAAAGCGAGCCAACCACGGCGCCCCGGAGGAGAAAAGATTGACTCGCTCGCGCGCGGACGATTCCAGGGCGCGGCCGTTCGAGGTGCCGGTATTCTCGCGCCCGCATGCGTTCCCTCCGCCTCTCCGGTTCCCGTCTGCCGTTCCTCGCCGCATCCGCGGCCTCCATGCTCGCGCTCGCGGCGTGCGGAGGTGCTCCGCCGGTCGTGCCGGTCGTGCCGAAGCCCGTCGCCCCCATCGTTACGCCGGAGCCGCCGCCTGACGTGACGGCCGTGCCCGAGCCGGCCGGCCTGATTCTCGTCGGTCGCGTCGCGAAGGCCGACGCCATCCTGAAGACGCTCGGATCGTGGACGCACCTTCCGCTTCCCGGCGGCGCCGACCTCGTCCGCTCGATCGCCGACGACAGCGTCGCCGAATCCGTCGACCTGTCGCAGCCGGTCGACGGCGCTATTTCGCTCGGCGGCGGAGTACGCGATCCGAAGCCGCTCATCGCGGTGTCGGTCGCCGTCCGCTCGTTCGACGACGCGAAGGCGAAGCTCTCCGCAAAGCACAAGCTCACGAAGGGGAAGAACGGCCAGATGTGGGTCGAGGGGATTGGCCGTGCCGCTGCAAATGACCGCGGCCGCTCCAAGGAGAAGGGCGAAGACGACGATGACGACGAGGGCGAGACGTGCGTGCTCGCACATGCTTCGTCCGGCGCGCGCCTCGTCTGCGGTGAGCGCGACGCGGTCGACGCGCTCTCTCCGTACCTGACGCGCACGGTCCCGCGGCAGACGTGGCCCTCGGACATCCACGTCGAGGTGACGCTCGCCGCGATCCGCGAGCCGCTCGGCCAGGTGCGCGCCGCGCTCCCGATGCTCGCGCGCTCGATGCTCGGTGGCTCGAGCCCCGCGCTCGCGAAGCTCGTCGATGCGGGCGTGAACGAGCTCGTCGACGTCGTCGGTGACACCGGTCGCATCACGCTCGACTCGCAGCTCGGCGATAGCGGCGTCCAGGCGACGGTCAAGGTCGACTACATCAGGGCGCAGAGCTTCGCCGCGCAGCTTGCGACCTCGAGCGCGCAGCGCGCCGATGCGCCGCCTCCGGCGTTCTGGCACCTGCCGTCGGACACGGACATGGCGCTCTATGGCAAGGGCTCCGACCCGAAGCTCTTCGCTCATCCGAAGGAGCTCCTCGGCAACGTGTTCCTCGAGGCCACCGAGGGGGCGGGCATGCCCGAGCCGGAGCGTAAGGCGGTGCGCGAGCTCGTCGTCGATCGCATGCTCACGCTCTTCACGGGCCCGCTCGTCTACGGCAAGGGGTACGACGCGGCGGCCCTCGACAAGGCGCTCGCCGGGGTTCGCGCCGTGAAGGCCGTTGACCTCGCCGCGAAGGACGAGGCTGAGCGCATCGCCGCCGAGCAGGTGCTTGGCTGGCATCTCGTGCAGGTGAACGAGCCGATCGCGAAGGTCGGGCCGATCCTCAAGGACTGGTCGCAGCTGTGGAACCGCCCTGCGTTCGCCAAGTGGGCGAAGGAGCAGTCGTCGTTGAAGATGCTCGCGACGATGCGCATCGTTCCGGCGCCCGCCGGCGTGACGCTGCCGAAGGATGCCGTGCATCTCGAGATCGTGATGCCGCGTCCCGACCTCGAGGACATGGGTGCGGTTCCGGCCCCTCCGTCGCAGACTCGCGCTCCGGCCTCGAAGACTGCTCCTCCGCCGCCTGCTCCGAAGCCGGCCGTCGCGAAGGTGAGGAAGATTCCGCGCAAGCCGCTCGTCCTTCACATCCTCGCGGTGCCCGATCAAGGTGGCACGTGGCTCGGCGTTGGCCTCGATGCGAAGCTGCTCGCCCAGAAGGCAGCGGCTTCGCTCTCGAGCGCACCCGACGCCATGACTCTCGCCAAGCTGCCCGGTACGGAAGGACTTCGTGAAGCGAAGGCGAACGGCGCATGGTTCGCGACGCTCCGCGGCTTGCTCGTCTTCACGGCGCTCGGCCAGGGCTCGCACACGCCGTTCGCGGCGGTCGCTTCGCTGCCCGCGAAGGGAGCTGCGCCGATCCTCCTCACGTTCCTCTCGCAGGGGCCGTCGCCGTTGGCGCCGGCCGGGTCGGCGGTCGCGACGTTCAAGCTCCCGCGTGCGGCGATCGAGGACATCGTGAAGATCGCGATGAGCCGCTGAGCGACGTTCGGGAGCCCTCGGCCACGGGCCGCTCGTGCCCAGGGATTCACACGGCGTGATCGCCTAAAACTTGGGGCTCAGGCCCGGTGTGGGTAGATGTGAGTCAGTGCCGAGGACTCCTCTTCAACTCGTGTTCGGGCTTTCGTTCGCGGCTCTCGCGTTCACGCCGAGCAGCCACGCCAAGGGATGGGAGGAGGTCCACCAGACCTCCGACGACGTCCGCCTCACGGTCGGCGCCGACGGCGTCGCGACGGTGCAACACCACCTCCGCTACCGCGTCGTCGCCGGGCACTTCAAGACGCTCGACTTCACGGGCGTCGAGCCGAACGCCGAGCTCGCCTCCGAGGCGACCGCGCTCCTCGAGAAGGGCGGCGAGCTGCCCGCGCACATCCTCCCGAACCCCAAGGTGCCGGGAGCGCTCCTCATCGCGTTCGACGAGCCGCGTGGCATCGGCCGTGGTGTCTACGTGATCGATGTGAAGTACCGCCTCGATCTCGTCGCCGCCAAGATGCTCGTCCGTGACGGTGCGATGTGGCGAATCTCCTGGACCGCACCCACGTCGCCCGAAGGACATGACGGCGCACGCGTCGTCTTCGAGGTGCCTGCCGCTCCGACCGAGCCTCGTCTCGCGTCGCCCGAGCAGGCGGCAACGACGCTCGCCACCCTTCGTCGCGCGCCGGACAAAGACGAGCTCGAGCTCGTGCGCGCGCACATCCCGCGCGGCGAGGCCGTGGTCTGGTCGGCGCGCGTCGATCCCAAAGCGTTCCCGAGGGTCGTCTCCCCCGAGCTCCGGCCGCCGATCGCGTCCGTGACGGCGGCCGCCCCCGTTCCGAACAACGTGCCCGCCGCCCTCATCGCGAGCGCGCTCGCGGTCCTCGCCGGTGCGCTGGCCTTCGCGCTCGGTGCGAAGCAGCGCATCGTCGCCCGCGCGTGCGAGTCGGCATCGGTCCGGCCGCGCCCGCTGCTTTCTCTTCGCTGGGGCCTCGCGCCGTTCGCGTACGGCGGGGTCGCCGCCGCCGCGCTCGCGGAGCTTCTTTGGGGGACGCCCGCGTACGGCGCGGTCCTCGTGGTCGTTGCGATGGCGTGCGGCGCCCACCGTTCGCCCGCTCCCATCCAGAAGCCGCGCGGGCCGGGACGATGGCAACCGATCGCCGACGGTGCCGTGCTGGTCGCACGTCCACGCGAGGCCGCGCCCGGTGACGCTCTCGACATCGGCACGCGCGCAGGCAAGCTCACGGCGCTCGCGGTCGTCGTCGTCCTTGGGATCGTCTCGTTCGTGCTGCGCACCCGCGTCGCCGGCGCGGCGATCTCGATCCCGCTCGCCGCCGCTGCGCTCGTCCCGCTCTTCGTGACCGGTACGCAGGCGCAGCTTCCGCGTAGCCCCGCCGAGCTCGCTGCCAGGGTGCTCGGCCCGGCGCGGGACATGCTCGGTCGCCTCGTCGACTTCGCCCACGTCGACGTTCGCTGCTTCGCGCGCGTCCGTGAAGGCACGAAGACCTACGACGAGGTCCGCCTCGCGTGCTCTCCGGCCGACCGCATCCCCGGCCTGCGCAGCATCGAGCTCGCCCTCGCGACGCTCGAGCCCGGTGCGCCCGCCGCCCTCCCCGAGGTGCTCGTGCGTTTCGACGACGGCTCCGAGGCCGCGGCAAAGATCGCCCAGCTCGCTCCCGGCATTCGCGTCGTCATTGGCCGCGGTCCGGGCGAGAAGGTGCTCCGGCTCTCGCCGCGCGCGCCTACGCCGTCGGGTGCCGCGCGGCTGCTGGCCCGCCTCGCCTCGGAGCTCGAGGGTCGCCGTGCGACGGATCGCGGCTCGTCCGTGTCGAAGCCGAAGTCGCCGTCTCGCGGCTTCACTGGCGCCGATCGGCGGGCTCCTCGCGCGCGCCCGGTCACGGCGCCCGGGGTCTTGCTCGCGCCGGCTCTGGCGTCCGCCTGATCGCGGCGCTCGCATCCTGGATTGTGATACAACCGCGCCTGTAAATGGCGCTTGATCACTCTCACGCGACAGAGGCTGCTGCCGACGGCGGAGGCCTCTCGGATGACCGTCCCGCTGCCTTGATCGCCGCCCTGTCCGTGTACGTCGACCCGCTCGTCGCGGATGCGCGCGTCGCCGTCGTCGGTGACGGCGAGCTCGGCCTCCACGAGCGCCTGCTCGAGCTAGGCGCCCGGACGGTTCACCTCTACGACCCCGATCCCGAGCGTGTCGCTCGCATCGAGGACCGCGTGCCGCGCGGCGTCTCCGTGCGCATGATGCGCGACGAATTCGATGTCCGCGACGGCGCGTTCGATCTGGTCGTGATCCCTGACATCGGCATCCTTCCCGATGCCGCCGCGGCGATCGTGCGTCTGCGTCGCGTCGTCGATCCGCGCGGAGCGGTCGTGGCGATGGGGCGCGCCCGCACCTCGCGCGTTCACGACCCGGACGATGCGCTCTTCCCCGAGCTGTCACCGCCTGTCGTCGAATACGCGGAGCTCTACGATCTCTTTGCGCTCCAGTTCGAGAGCGTGACGATGACCGGCGTTCTGCCGTTCGCCGGCGTCGTGTTCGCCGAGCTCGGTGCCGGTGACGACCTCGCCGTCAGCGTCGACACGCGCCTCGTCGAGCCGGAGGCCCCGAGTGTCTTCGTCGTCACGGCGGGCCGCGAGGCCGCGCTGCTCGATCCGTATGCGATCGTGCAGGTGGCGCGCCATCGAGAGCCCGACTCGTTCGACACGGTTGCGGTCGAGATTTCGAGACGCGAAGCCGACTCTCGCGAACACGACGTGGCGACGGCCTTCGCCGCGATGCAACTGAAAGCCGAGCTGCTCGCCGCGCAGCTCGACGAGCATCGCGCGCGGCTCGTAGCCGTTGACAGCCGTGGTGCTGAGCAGGCGTCGCTCGTCGAGCGGTTCGCCGTCGAACGCGATCTCGCCATCACGCGTGCCGCGGAGCTCGAGGGCATCCTCGGGGCCGCGCAGCAAGCCGTCCAGCTCCTCGACCGGCGCCTCATCGACGGAGCGCAGGGGATGCTCGAGCGCGACGACGAGATCGCCTCGCTGAACGCCGAGCTCGACGCCCGCACGACCCACCCGCCCGCGGACGACGCCCACGCCGCCGAGACCGCTTGCCTCGAGGAACAGCTGCGGGAGCGAGCGCGCGTGATCGCGGCGATGGACAGGGAGCTCGCGCGACGCGAGCACCTCGTTCGCGAGCTCGTCGCGTCGCTCGAGGAGGTGAGCGAAGGGGCTGGGAGCACCGCGCACGTCTTCGAAGCGGCTCCGGCGATGCCCGGCGTCGCCCCGGAGGAGGTCGCGCGACTGCGGCGCAAGCTCGACGACCTCGCGTTGCAGGTGGCGCGTCGCGAAGGCGAGCTCGTCGCCCAGGCGTGGCGCATCACGGAGCTCGAGAACGAGAAGGGGGGTCTCGTCGCATCGCTCGAGCGCGAAACACGTCGCCAGGCTGCCGTAGCCGCTCCGCCGGCGCCGGCGTCCAAGGCGCGTCTCGAGGCCGCCAGCTCGGACCTTCAGGGGGAGCTCGCGCGGACGCGCGACGAGATCGACGCACTGCGACAGGCGTTGACGCAAGAGCATGCCGCGCGGATCTCCGCAGAGTCGGGCGAGGAGCTCTCACGCGCGCGCGAGGAGCTCGCTCGGCAGGCTGTCCTGCTCGAACAGATGAAGGGGCGCGCAACGCACCCCGAAGGCTAGAATCGTTGCAGCCGGTGAGCTGAGCCGTAGGCCCGTTGACACGGAATATCCACGTCTTACCTTTCCGCGGCAGTCGCTGCGCGTGACCTCGTCGTCCAGAACTGGGCCCGGGGAGATGGACGGACCAGGTTGTATGTCGGAAAAGCGCGATTACTACGAAGTCCTCAGCGTCGAACGCGGAGCCAGCTCCGATGAGATCCGCAAGGCGTACAAGCGCGAAGCGCTGAAGCACCACCCCGACCGCAACCCGGGCGACGGCGACGCCGAGACCAAATTCAAGGCCTGCAACGAGGCCTACCAGGTCCTCTCTGACGACGAGAAGCGGCGCATTTTCGATCAGTTCGGCCATGCCGGCCTCGAGGGCGGCGGCGGCGGCTTCAGCGGTGCCTCGGACGTCTTCGCCCACATGCAGGACCTCTTCGCAGAGATGTTTTCCGGCGGCGGGTTCGGCGGCGGCGGCGGTCAGCGGCGCCAGGCGCGCGGCGGAGATCTGCGCATGCAGGCGCGCCTCACCTTGCGCGAGGCCGCCTTCGGCGTGAAACGCGAGGTCAACGTTCACGCTCCCGTTCGTTGCGACGACTGCAGCGGCACCGGCGCCAAGGCTGGCACGAAGCCGGAGACCTGCGGACACTGTCGCGGCAGCGGTCACGTCTCGAACGCTCGCGGCTTCGTCATGTTCACCACGCCGTGTCCGAAGTGCCAGGGGCAGGGCGTCGTCATCAAGCATCACTGCAAGTCGTGCGAAGGTCGAGGCGCCGTCGAGAAGTCGCGCAAGGTCGTCGTCGCGTTTCCTGCCGGCATCGACGCCGGCCAGCGCCTGCGCGTTCCCGGCCAGGGCATGCCCGGCCCGCACGGTGCACCCGCGGGCGATCTCTACGTCGAGCTCGACGTCGAGGAGGACACGCGGTTCGAACGTGACGGCGCGGATCTCGTCACGCGTTTCCACGTGTCGTTCGCGGACGCCGCGCTTGGCGCAGAGGTCCGTGTCCCCGCGCTCGGTGACGCAGACACCGACGAGGCGCAGCCCACCGTAGCCCTGAAGATCCCCGCGGGCACGCAGTCCGGCTCGGTCTTCACGATCAAGAACCAGGGCATTCCTCGGCTCGACGGTCGCGGGCGCGGCTCTCTCATCGGCGTCGTCCAGGTCGACGTCCCCACGTCGCTCAGCGATCGCGCAAGGAAGCTGATCCAGGAGCTCCACGAGGAGCTTGCGCCCGCTTCGACGGTCGGCGATGCCGGCGAGCCGGCGCGCGTCGCCGCGGCGAAGTAGGCGCTGGTCGCGCCCCCGTGAGCTTGCCCCCGGATCGCCTGGACGCCTTGAAGGCGAGGCTGGCCGCGACGCCGGCGCTCCGCGCAACGGGTCGCGTGCTCGCGGTCACCGGGCTCAGCCTCCGCTTCAGCATCCCCGGCGTGCGCGTGGGGGACGTCGTGCGCGTGCTCCGGAAAGGGGAGCCGCTCGCGTGCGAGGTCGTCGGCTTCGATCGCGGCGAAGCGGTAGGTATGCCTCTCGGTGTGCTCTCCGGCGTCGGGCCCGACGACGAGGTCGAGGCGACGGGCGGCGGCTTCCTCGTGCGCGCGTCGGATGGGCTGCTCGGTCGCGTCGTCGATGGGCTCGGCCGCCCACTCGACGGTCGCGGCGCGATCGAGGGGGGCGAGCTCGTACCGGTGGACCGCGACCCGGAGGCGGCGCTCGCGCGTCGTCCGGTGAGCCGCCCGCTCGCAACGGGCGTGAGGGTCCTCGACGGTCTGCTCACGCTCGGCGAAGGCCAGCGCGTCGGTCTGTTCGCCGGCTCCGGCGTCGGTAAGAGCACGCTGCTCGGCGCCATCGCGCGCGGGACCGAGGCGGACGTCGTCGTCGTGGCGCTGGTCGGCGAGCGTGGTCGAGAGGTCGGCGAGTTCCTCGAGCACGCGCTCGGTGCGGCCGGTCTCGCGCGGAGCGTCGTGGTCGTCGCGACGAGCGACGTCGCCGCGCTCGAGCGCCTTCGCGCGGCGCAGGTCGCCACCGCCTATGCCGAGCACTTCCGCGATCAGGGCAAGAGCGTCATGCTCCTCGTCGACTCGGTCACGCGCTTTGCGCGCGCGCAGCGTGAGGTCGGCCTGGCCGCCGGTGAGCCTCCGGCGCGTCGCGGCTATCCCCCGAGCGTCTTTGCGATGTTGCCCCGTCTCCTCGAGCGCTCCGGCCAGGGCTCGCGCGGCTCGATCACCGCGATCTACACGGTGCTCGTCGAAGGCGGCGACATGGACGAGCCGATCGCCGACGAGGTGCGCGGCATCCTCGACGGCCACGTCGTACTCGACCGCACGATCGCCGCGCGCGGGCGCTATCCCGCAGTCGACCCTACCGTCTCTCTCTCTCGCGTCATGGACGCCGTCGTCGGTCCCGAGCATCGGGATGCCGCGCGCAAGTTGCGTGCGCTCGTCGCCCATTACGAGGCCAAGCGCGATCTCGTCATGCTTGGCGCCTACGCCAAGGGCTCCGACCGCCAGCTCGACGAAGCCCTCGCCCGCATGCCGAAAATCGAGCAGTTCCTCTCGCAGTCGCCGCACGACCGCGTCTCGATGGATGACACCGTGGCGCTGCTGAAGCAGGTCGTCGGCTGAAGGCGATGGAGTCGCGCGCGCTGCGCGGCGGATACCGCGCGCAAGGCCCGCGCGAGCGCCTGAGCGACGTGCTCGTCGACGGCTCGTCGGGCACGGCAACGCCGTATCGTCCGCCCGTTCCCCCGGATCTGTACCCGAGCCGCGCCGAGGCCATCGCCCTGCTGATGAACGTCGCGCCGCCCGAGGTCATCGACGCGCTCCGTCCCTTGAGGCTGGGCTTGCCGCAACGGCAGTGACCTCGCGCGCGGCACCGGCTATATCGCTCGCTCGATGACGGTCCTCCAGGTCGCGGACCTGCGCTTCGGTTACGCCGGCGACACGCTGTTCGAAGGCGTCACGTTCACGCTCGCCATCGGCGAACGCGCCGCGCTCGTCGCACCGAACGGCGCCGGCAAATCGACCCTCCTGCGCCTCCTCGCGAAGGAGGTCGAACCGGATGGCGGCTCGGTCGTCGTGAAGAAGGAGGTGTCGGTCGGCTACTACCGGCAATCGCACGAGCTCGTCGCGAAGGGCGACGTCCTCTCCGCGTTCCTCGAAGGCTTCGGCGACATCGTCGAGCTCCGCGAGCAGCTCGCGGCCGCCCAGCACGAGGCGGCCAGCGGCGACGAGCGCGCCCTGGCGCACCTTGCGCACGTGACCGATCGCTATCACGTCGCGCGCGGCGACGACCTCGAACACCGCGTGGCCGCCATCGCCGCGAAGCTCGGGTTCTCGCAGTCCGATCTCGCACGCCCCGTCGCGTCGCTCTCCGGCGGTGAGCGCGGTCGCCTGCATCTCGGGGTCATCCTCGCGCTCGAGCCCGATCTCCTCATGCTCGACGAGCCCACGAACCATCTCGATCTCGACACGATCTCGTGGCTCGAGAGCTGGCTGCGCGGCTATCGCGGCGCCGTGCTCGTCGTCTCCCACGACCGCGCATTCCTCGATGCCGTCTCCACGCAGACGCTCGAGCTCGGCAGCCGCGGCCTGCGCGTCTATCCGCTGCGGTACAGCGAATATGCAGTGGCGCGCGAGGGCGACCTCGCCCGCGAGCGCGCGATCATGGAGCGCCAGCAAGCCTTCGTCGACAAGACCGAGGACTTCATCCGCAAGAACATCGCGGGCCAAAAATCGCGGCAGGCGCAGAGTCGCCGCAAGATGCTCGACAAGCTCG
>JAYSXP010000049.1:0-2366 GCA_043717125.1 Polyangiaceae bacterium
CGAACGCAAGTTTGGCGCGGCAGCCTTGCGATTCCAGGATGCTTTCTCCAATGTCGCCAGCGGGTTAGGGGTGGCCGCCGCTCACGGAACCTGGAACCATTGAGGTTAACTGTCTGATCCCAAATTTGGCCGGACTACGAATATATTTTACGCCAGGTCTGGCCTTCTAAAATCCACATTTCATTTGTAAAAGGATCATCAGGCTTGTCGCTACTACCCATTGTCAGTAAAACTATAGCCTTTCGAGAGGTATCATAAACAACCTGGCCGCCTTCGTTCCAGGGGATATTGGCCGGTCGTTGGCCCTCGCTAAAGGTTAGTTGCTCGTCCGACCGCCAACTTTGTCCATCCCAGTAAGAGACCCAGTTTAACTTATGAGCCTGACCACCTATACCATTACTGCCCAATAGCACTACTGATTTTCGATGTTGGTCATAAACCAGGCCGAGTGCGTCAGTTAGAAACAGAGCCGAAGGAGTAGGAGTTTCTTGATGCCAGTTTTGACCATCCCAGGTCCAGGTATCATTAAGCACGTCAGGGTTAACTAAATTAGACCCACCATTACCACCAAAAAGCACCACCTTATTGAAGTTAGGATTAGAAACCAGGGTAGGCACATAAGTTATCGCTGAATGGAAGCGTGGGCCGGGCGGAGTGCTGACCTGCTTCTGGGTCCAATCCTTCCCATCTCATATCCAGGTATCATTGAGGTAAAGGTTTTGACCGTTAGCGCCCCTTGCAATACCGCCAAACAATACCACCTTCTGCCGGGCTGCATCGTAAACCAGGCTGGGACCATTTCGCGGCGAGGGTGCATATGACGGTTGCGCCTGGGTCCAACCCTCACCATCCCAAATCCAGGTGTCGTTAAAGGCGGTATCAGTAGATATATTGCCACCAAACATAACCAGTTCATGCCGGGCCGAGTCATAAACCATACTGGCTCCTACCCGGCCTGAAGGTGAATGGTCTGGTTTAAGTAGCTTCCAGCCGGTATCATCCCAGACCCAGGTAGTAGCGGGGAATCGGGTTGGTTCGTATAATTTACCACCAAAGGTGGTCAGGCGATGCCGGGCTTCATCGTAAGCTACTGCCGCACTACTATGAATGGGGCTGGTTATGGGGACCGGAATGGCTAAATTAGGCGTGCTGACCCATGTTGGAGTACCTACAATAGTAGGTGCAAAAGTAGCGGTAACAGGGATATTAAGGGCAGGCGTGGGAGCCACCGGAGTAGGGCTAATTGCGACAGACGTGGGGCCACCAGGGAAGAGCTTTGGAGTTAATAGTAACACTGGCGGTATTTAAAACGGCTGAAGGTGGGCTGACATCTTCGCCACAAGCTGTTAAAATTAGGAATCCCCATAATATAACCAGAAAAACTTTAAAAGTTCTAACAAACTTGTTAATCATATTCTACTCTGCTCCTTATCAAGGGCATACAATAATGCGCTCAGAATAATTTTTGGCTTCACCCTGTACTAATTACAATGGTGTTAACTCACACGGGTTACGGTTATAACATACAAAAAGCCCGGATGTCCTTGTGGAGTCCGGGCTTCATGATTAATGCTAAAATAAAAGCCAGTTCAACCAACGCACCGAGGAAATCAAGCAAGCGAACAGGTGCTGGCGGCAATCCGTTCGGCCAGCGAAGTAGCCGACCAAACTGCCGATTCTACCAACCTGATTGCCGCCAGCGCTCACCAGTTGGATAACCTGACTCACCAACTCAGCCGGGTGTTAAGCCAGGTAGCCGGTAGTCAATTAAGTTTATTGCTCACTTACTAGCACCAATTAGGAACAGTTTGACACCTTAATCTAGTAGGGTTAAAATTGCTTGCATATACATATGTTTTATTCTTTGAAAGAAGGAATGAACCAGAACGATTTCGACAAGTTAAATCGCTGCGCTATCGGCAACCTTCGCAAGACTTCGCGGGCAGCGACGCTTTACGGTGACACTATTTTGCAACCAACCGGCCTGAAAATTACCCAGTTTACTATGCTAGGGGCTATCGCGGAGCAGGGTTCGCTTTCGGTCAGCCAGCTTGGCGTGAAATTGTTAATGGACCAGACCAGCGTCACGCGCAGCTTGAAGTTACTCAAAAACCAGGGTCTGGTGACAAGTGCCAGGGGCCAGGACGGGCGCACTCGGTTAATTAGTCTGACCGACCAGGGCCACCGGAAGTTGGACGAAATTATGCCTTTATGGGAGAAAACCAACACACAGATAGTGGCTAAACTGGGACAGGACCATCTCAAGCTCTTACTCGAAGAATTAGCCCTGGTAAATAGTTTGTTACGTTAGTTTTTTGAATAATAAATGTATATACATATTTCTTATAATCAGAGAGTTAGAAAAG
>JAYSXP010000481.1:0-1137 GCA_043717125.1 Polyangiaceae bacterium
ACTAACGTTCCTACATTGTCCCAAGAAAGGTGATGTTATATGACTGTCGTTGAAGAAAAGACTCCACCGATTAAAAAAAATGTAGTGGGGAAACCAGGCGGAACCTCCCGCAGAACTGCCCTGATTATCGGCGTGGTCTTAGTGGTTTTGGTTATTGCTTACGTCTTTTCCCTAATAGGTTTCGAGAGTGAACTCAGCAACCGCAAAACAACCAATGGGTCGGATAAATCCGCCATAGCTAACCGGGTGGACGTGCTGGCAACCGTCCTGACGGTGGACCCAATTAAGAGCATGCTAACTGTCAGGCTGGATTTTAAGCCAAACGGCGCTTACCTGGCCGCCAACGGTCGAGATATAAACAAGGATATGGTGCTGCGAGTCAACAGCACTACCGGCGCACAGGAACGGCCTTTCGCCAAAGGCAAACAGATGCTGGGGACCGAAGTCAGCCTCGATCTAAATGAGGGGGATGTTGCCAACTATCCTTTTGAGGCTTACCAGTCTGGGCTTGTAATAGAACTGGTGGAAAAGGTGGATGCCGCCGCTACTACCCAGGAACCGCCCGTACCGTTTAGCATTCAATTCCTGGGTTCGGTTCACGGCTACAAGTTCGAGTCGAGCGTGGCCCCTCAAACCGAGGAAGGCTACAATGAGCTGGCAATAACTACAGCCAGGTCTGCCGCAACTGTTACCTTCGCCATAGTAGTGATGACAATCATGGTCTTGCTGACCCTGGCGGTAGTTATCGTTATTGGCTGGGTTGTTTTCAGAGGACGCAAAATTGAGTTTGCCATGTTCGGCTGGATTGGTACACTGCTGTTTGCCTTCCCGGCTATCCGTAATGCCATGCCAGGCGCTCCGCCTATTGGCGCGTTACCTGATTTCCTGGTCTTCTTCTGGGTGGAAGGGATTGTTGTACTGACTATGGTGGCGCTGGTAATCAGTTGGCTCCTGCGACCAGCGGCCAAGTAACCGTAGTAACCAGTAAATTGCCAGAATGCGCGGTTGGCCTATGCTTTAGTCAATCGCGCATTTTTCTAATATTGGTAAATAACCCTGAATTAATTTCCCCTTATTCTAACCTTAACTCAAGATGTCTATCAGAATCGTAACTATATGCCTGTAGTAGTAAAATAG
>JAYSXP010000482.1:0-10560 GCA_043717125.1 Polyangiaceae bacterium
GCGGCGAGCGAGCGCGGCATCTGGGTCGCCAACTGTCCGGGCAAGAACGCCATCGCCGTCGCCGAGCTCGCGACGGGCCTCATGCTCGCCCTCGACCGGCACATCGCCGACGGCACGGCCGACCTGAAGAGCGGCAAGTGGAACAAGAAGCGCTACGCGCAGGCACGCGGGCTCTTCGGACGCACGCTCGGCGTGATCGGTGCGGGCACCATCGGCATCGAGGTCATCAAGCGCGCGCAGGCCTTCGGGATGCATGCCGTCGCGTGGGACAAGCACCTGCTGCCGGCGAAGGCCGAGGAGCTGAACATCAAGCTGCTGGCCAGCCCGACGGACGTGGCGGCGGCCGCCGACATCCTCACCGTGCACCTCGCGCTGGTGCCCGAGACCCGCGGCATCATCGGAGACGGCGTGTTCGCCTCGATGAAACCAGGCACAATCTTCATCAACACCTCGCGGGCGGAGGTCGTCGACCAGGTATCCCTCGAGCGCGCGGTCAAGGAGCGCGGGATCCTCGCCGGCCTCGACGTCTTCGCCGAGGAGCCCTCGGGAGGCGTCGGCGATGTCGATGCGAGCATCTTCAAGCTCCCCGGCGTGATCGGGACGCATCACATCGGGGCGTCGACCGATCAGGCGCAAGAGGCCATCGCAGAGGAGACCGTGCGCATCGTGCGCCTCTTCAAGGAGACCGGCCGCCCTGCGAACGTCGTGAACCTCGCGAAGAAGTCACCCGCCACTCACCTGCTCGCGGTTCGCCACTACGATCGCGTGGGCGTCCTCGCGGCGGTCTTCGACTGCCTGAAGAAGGGCGGCATCAACGTGCAGGAGACCGAGAACATCGTGTTCGACGGCGCGCGCGCCGCGGTCGCGCGCATCCACGTCGACCGCGCGCCCGGCGGCGAGGTGCTCGATGCGCTGCGCGTGTGCACCCCCGAGGTGATCGACGTCTCGCTCGTGGCCCTCTGACGCCGTTTTCGGGACCTTCTAGCTCGGCCGCAGCCCAACGTCCGGCCGTGCTCGCGTAACTCGAAAGCCGAGTTACGATGGACAATGGATGACCAGCGACAAGGGCGAGAAGAGTGACAAGGAAGACCGTGACGACGCCGCAAAGACCCGGCTGCTCATCGCTGAGAACATCCGTCGGGTCGAAGAGATGCTCCGGTTTCTTCCCCTCCACGCGGACACCGTGAGCGACCTCCGGTCCAAGATCGGGCTCCTCCGGACCATCCTCCTCGAGCAGCGCGCGCCGGCCCTCGCGCTCGTGGGGCGCCGCGGCGCGGGCAAGTCGTCGCTGGTCAACGCGCTCTTTGGCGCAAAGGTGGCCGAGGTAGGACACGTCAAGGCGCAGACCGGACGCGGCAAGTGGTTCGAGCACAAGTCGGAGCGCGGCTCGATCTCCGTGCTCGACACGCGCGGCGTTCAGGAGGGCTCGTCGCCCGCCGAGTCGGACGCCGCAAAGGACGCTGTTGCTTCGATCGTCGTCGAGCTCAAGAAAAAGGTCCCCGACGTGATCCTCTTTCTCGTGAAGGCGAGCGAGGCCGACAGCGCGATCGACGCCGACCTCGTGGCGCTCGAGCGCGTCTACGCCGAGATCGAGCGAGAGCATCGCTTCCGTCCGCCGCTCGTCGCGATCGCGACGCACTGCGACGTCCTCGAGCCGAAGGCGACGCGCCTCCACGAGGCGAGCAAGGAGAGCCCCGAGGAGGTCGAGGAGAAGCTCGCGCGCGTGAGCGAAGTCGAGCATCACCTCGAAGCCAAGATCAAGGAGCGCGCGAAGCTCGCACCGCATCTCGTGTGGACGCGCGGCATCAGCACGTACATCTCCTTCCGCAAGGACGACACGGTCCGCGCCGACGAGCGCTGGCGGATCGACGAGCTCGTCGGCACGCTGTTCAAGCACCTCCCCGACGCCGGCCGAGGCACGCTCGTCCGCATCGCGCGCGTGCGCGGCCTCCAGGAGGACCTCGCGAACAACCTCACGCGGGCGACGGCGGCGATCTGCGCAGGCGTCGCCGCGCTCCCCATCCCCGTCGCCGACGTCTTCCCGATCACGATGCTGCAGGTGACGCTCGTGGCGGGCATCGCATGGCTGTCCGGGCGACCTCTCGATCGCAAGGCGGCGGCCGAGTTCCTCGGCGCGATGGGCGCCAACGTCGGTCTCGGCTTCGCCTTCCGGGAAGGAGCGCGCGCGCTCATCAAGTTCGTGTTCCCCGGCGCGGGCTCGATGGTGTCCGGCGCCGTCGCCTTCGCGGGCACCCTCGCCATCGGCGCCGCCGCACGGAACTATTTCCTTCGCGGTAGCTCGATCGAGGACGCGAAGAAGGCCTTCGTCGACACGAAGACGAGCCCGGAGACCAGCGCCGAAAACGACAAACGCACGCGGGACTGGGATATCAACTAGCCGGAGATGGTCCCTCGCCTCGCCGCTCTGGTGTGTGTCGCCCTGCTCGTGACGGCCTGCGGACAGGATGACGATCATGAAGGCGCGCGCGTGCTCTGGGAGAAGATCAACGCCGGCCCGGGGTTCCGCTCGTGGGAGCGCGCGCCTGGCTTCCCCACACGCAAGCCGAGCTTCACCGCGCACTCGAGCGCCGTCGAGATCTTCGTGAGCGCCAACATCACCAGCGCTCTGACGACGCCGAGGACCGCGCCGCTCACCGAGTGGCCAGTCGGGTCGGTAATCGTGAAAGAGGGATTCAGCGGCGACGCGCGCAAGCTTGTGGCCGCGATGGAGAAACGCGCGGACGGCTGGTTCTGGGCCGAGTACGACGACGGCGGCGACCCGAAGTACTCCGGCCGCCCGAGCGTGTGCACGGACTGCCACGACAACCGCAAGGGGTACTCCGACTGGGTGTACGCCTTCGAGCTTCCGCGCTAAGCGACACGCCGATGGACCAAGCCGCGCATCTCTCCGCGCGCCTCGAGGCTGCACTGCTCCGCGAAATCGCCGAGTCCTACCGACACCTCGCGCTCGCCTACTTCAAGGGCAACCTCAAGCTCCCGCAGTTCGAGCTCATCACGTCGCGCGCGCGGCTCGGCCGATGGATCCCGGAGACCCGCATCATCGAGCTGTCGCGTCCGCTCGTCCTCGAGCAACCCTGGGGGATCGTGGTCGAGGTGCTGAAGCACGAGATGGCGCACCAGTACGTGGCCGAGGTCCTCGGTGAGCACGGCGAGAGCGCGCACGGGCCGCGGTTCCGCGCGGTCTGCGAGAAGCTCGGGATCGACGCTGCCGCGAGCGGCATGCCGGTGCCGACACCGGGGGCCGCGCACGGCGACCACGGCAAGGTCGGAGAGCGGATCGCCCGGCTCCTGGCGCTCGCGGAGAGCCCGAACGTGCATGAAGCAGAGGCGGCGATGGCCGCCGCGCATCGCCTGCTCCTCAAGCACAACATCGAGCTGCGGAGCACCCGCGCCGCCCTGGGCTACTCGTGGAGGCACCTCGGCGAGCCGACGGGCCGCACGACGGAGGCCGAGCGCGTACTGTCGCTCATCCTCGGCAAGCACTTCTTCGTCGAGGCGATCTGGGTGCCCGTCTACCGGCCCGCGCTCGGCAAGCGCGGCAGCGTCCTCGAGATCTGCGGCTCGCCCGAGAACGTGGAGATCGCCGAATACGTCCACGGCTACCTCGTGCAGACGGCCGCGCGGCTCTGGATGGAGCACAAGATCGAGCAAGGCATCTTCAGCAACCGCGACCGGCGCACTTTCCTCGCCGGGGTGATGAGCGGCATGAGCGAGAAGCTCGGGCGCGAGGCAAAGCAGAGCGCGAGCGCAGGGCTCGTCTGGATCGCGGACGGCGACCTCGAGGACTTCTTCCGGCGCCGTCACCCGCACGTTCGCCACATTCGCTACGCGGGACAGAGGCGAACCGACGCGTATGCGCATGGCCGTGAGGCCGGCAAGAAGATCGTCATCCACAAGGGCGTGAAGGGCTCAGCCGAGCAGAGAGGCCACCTCCTCGGCCCGAGGCGCTAGACTCCTCGCCATGCCCTGGACGCTCTTCGAGACCGCGATTGGTCCATGTGGCGTTGCGTGGAGCGAAGCGGGGCTCACCTGGGTTCAGCTCCCCGAGGAAGATCGCAAGGCGACGCGCGGCAGGCTCCTCGCGAAGAGCAGCGCCGACGGCAAGCTCGCGTCGGAGAAGGCCACACCGCCGTGGGTGAAGGACGCGATCGCGCGCGTGCGCGAGCACCTCGCCGGCAAGCCTCAGGGGCTCTGCAGGATCCCTCTCGACGTGTCGGGCGTGTCGGACTTCACCGCGAAGGTCTTTCGCGCCGCGCAGGCCGTGCCGGCCGGCCGCACCACGACGTACGGCGAGCTCGCAGCGGCCGTAGGGTCACCGGGAGCGTCGCGTGCGATCGGCCGCGCGATGGCGACCAATCCTTGGCCTGTCATCGTGCCCTGCCATCGCGTCGTCGGGGCACGGGGAGGAGCAGGCGGCTTCTCCGCGTACGGTGGCCTCCTCACGAAGGAGCGAATCCTGAAGCTCGAGGGCGGCACGCTCGCCTCGACCAAGCAGGTGTCGCTCTTCGACGCCGGGGCGTCACGCGCGCGGCCACTCCCTTACGACGCGGACGCTGCGCTGCGCGCCCTCGCCGCTGCCGATCCGGTGCTAGGCAAACACATCGCGCGCATCGGCCCGCTTCGCCTCCAGCTCAAGGACACCGAGGGAACGTTCGCCGCGCTCGCCGAGTCGATCGTCTACCAGCAGCTCTCGGGCCGCGCGGCGGCGACGATCTTCGGTCGCGTGCGCGCGATCTTTTCGGGCGGTCACCTCGAGCCGAAGGTCGTGGTCGCGACGCCCGACGCCACGCTGCGCGCCGCGGGACTCTCGGCAGCAAAGCTCGCGAGCTTGAAGGACCTGGCCGCGCGCTCGATCGCGGGCGAGGTGCCGACGCTCGCGCAGCTCGCGCGCATGGAAGACGACGCTATCATCGACCAGCTCACCGCTGTGCGTGGCGTCGGCCGCTGGACAGTGGAGATGCTCCTCATCTTCCAGCTCGGCCGCCCGGACGTGCTCCCCGTCGCCGACTATGGGATCAAGAAGGGTTTCGCGCGCATCTTCAAGAACCCCGAGAAGGGCGGCCGCGCGAAATACGGCCCCGACGAGCTCCCGAGCACCGCGGTGCTCGCGACGCGCGGCGAGAGATGGCGCCCGTTCCGATCCGTCGCGAGCTGGTACATGTGGCGCGCGCTCGATGAGGTCTCGAAGGAGCAACCATCTGCCGAGTGAGGGTTATGCACCTCACCACCGCTTCGCGTAGGTCGACCCGCGGCCTCGAGGTGGCGTACTCTTTTCTGCATGGCGCGTCCCCGCCGTTCAGGCGAGCAAGAGCTTGCCGAAGGCATGCGCCTTCTCGACCGCTACACCGTCCTCGACAGGATCGGCAGCGGAGGCATGGCCACAATCTATCGCGCGACCGACGATCGACTCGACCGCGTCGTATGCATCAAGCTGCTGCGCACCACCCTCACCGAAGGTTCGGGCAGCAACAACACCGGCGGACGGGCCGTGTTCCAGGCGACGTACTCGCACTTCCTCCAGGAGGCGCTCGCGCTCTCGAAGCTGCAGCACCCGAACACGCTTCGCATCTACGACTTCGGCTACCTCGAGCCGAGCACGCCGGGCTCGTCGGAGCCGGGCGCCCCCTTCCACGTCTCGGAGTACCTCGACGGCGGCAACCTCGAAACCCACCTGCGCCTCCGCGGAGCGATCCCCAAAGGCGAGTCGCTCGGGATCCTCGAGAGCATCAGCGGTGCGCTCGCCGAGGCCCACGAGCACGGCATCATCCACCGCGACATCAAGCCGTCGAACATCCTATTCGCACGGGTCCGAGGCGCGCTCGTTCCGAAGCTCGCCGACTTCGGGATCGCCCACAGCAACCTGAAGAAGGGCGACCGCGACGGTTCGGCCGACGATGCTCCCGCCGTCAGCACCGTCGCGCTCTTCTCGCCGCGGTGGGCGGCGCCGGAGCAACTGTGCGGCTCGCCCGAGGGCCCACGTACGGACGTCTATGCACTCGGCTTGCTCGCCGTGTTCATGCTCACCGGCCGCGTCGTCTTCGGCGACGACGAGGTCCGGACCACCTTCAACGATCGCGTCCGAGATGACTCGCTGCTCAACGCGCGCCTCGCGCAGATCGGTTTCGGCGGAGACGTGGGCAACGTCCTCTCTCACTCGATGCGGGCTCGGGCCGAGGACCGCATCGCGAGCGCTCCGGAGCTCTTCGAGCGGCTACGCGACGCTCTCGACGTCCGTCCGCCGACGAACATCGCGCCTTTTCCCGTCGATCCAACTCCGGCGACGATGGCCCAGCCCGTCGCGCTCGCGCTCGAGGTCGAGGGCTCAGGAGGCGGCGCAGTCGTGCAGCCGGCTCCCGAGCACGTCGCCCAGTACGGCGAGCGCCGGGTTCGTTACGTCCAGGTCCACGAGCGGCTCGATCTCTCGTTCGTCGACGTCGAGGGGGGGCAGGTCCGCGTGCGCGTCACGATCCTCCCCGGCGCGGCCGGCGCCCCGCAGAAGCTGAACGTGAAGGGCCTCACCTGCTTCGTCGCACGACGTGGGCAGAGACCCACGCCGGCGCTGACCGTCGACGCCGATGGATCGGCGGATCTCGTGTCTTCCACCGTGCAAACCCTTGGTGAGCTGACGTGGTCGTTTGGGCAGGCAACCCCCGAAGGTCGCCTGTTTATCGTGGATGGCAGGCACCTTCTGGTACCCTACTCCGAAGGGTACTTGGCCATCGCGCTCACGCTGAGCCCAGGAAATGACCTGGTCGTGATGTGCAGACGCTAGGAAAGGAAGCCGCGTGACGCAGAGGGAAGCGCCGCCCAGGCTGCCGGGCATCGACGAGGACGAAGACGAGGTGCCCACGTCCGTCGGCGCCGCGCCCGACGTCGACCCCTCGATGCCCTCGCCGCTCGGCTTCGGGCCGAGCCCAGCTGCGCCCGGACCTCCCGCGCGCGTGAACTACGGCAAGTTCAACACTCCGACCGCGTTCACGCCGCAAGCGCTCCCGCCGCAGCACGTCGCGCAGGCTCCCGCACCTCCTCTGCAGCCCACTAGCCATGACGCGCGCTCGTCGGCCGCGATGACGGCCGCACGCCCGCAGCCGCAGAGCGGCACGCCCGACTCGCGACCGCCGCGCTCGCAGTCGATGCCGCGTCCGCCGAGCGCGAGCACCTCCATGCGCGTCGATCCGCCGTCGCACCCCAGCCCGATGCCCGGCCACATCTCGCCGATGATCTCGCAAGAGCCTTCCGCAGCACGAGAACGCGGCTCCTCTGGGCCGCAGCCGGTCTCGCCTCAGGTGCAGCCTCCGCCGATGCCGCAAGCGGCGCCGCCGCAGGGTCTCGGCATGCACACGCAGATGGGCATGGGCGCGCCCGGTCAGTCGGGGCTCATGCCGTTCGCGAGTCAGCAGCCGCAGATGCAGCAGCAAACGCCGCACCAGCACGCGCCGACGAACGCCTCGCAGCAACATCGCAACGATCTCTCCTTCGCGGGGCCGCCCGGCGCCGGGGCGATGGTGCCGCTAGGTCAGGGCAACGGCCCCGGCTCCGGTCCGTCGGTCCTGCCGCAGGCGCTCGGGTTGCGCGCGGACCAGCAGCCGCGAGAGCACCGCGCTTCGACGTTCCACATCACCCGCACGCGTGCGTACGCGTTCGTCCTCGATGCGCGCGGCCAGCCCGTCGAGCTCGGCTCGGGTCGCTTCGCGAAGGCGTACCTCGGTGAGGAGCGCTGGCTCGAATCCAAGACCGACTACCGCAAGCCCATCGTCATCAAGATCCTCCAGAAGGGCGTGAACGAAGAAGATCACATGCGCTTCCAGATGGAGAAGGAGCTCCTCGAGCGCGTGCAGGGACACCCGAACATCGTCGAGCTGATGTGCTCGGGCGAGAACGAGGACATCAACTTCCTCCCCCCGAGCATCCGCGACAAGGTCGACAGCGAGTTCATGATCCTGGAGAGGCTCGAGATGAGCCTCGAGGAGCGACTCAAGGGGTCGCGCCTCCGCGCACACAAGGAGGACCTCCTCGCGTGCGACATGCGCGAGCGCCTCTTTCGCGTGCTCGACTACATGATTCCGGTGTCGAGCGCGGTCGAATATTCGCACCTCGTTCGCAACATCTGCCATCGCGACATCAAGCCCGCGAACATCCTCATCGGCCTGCCCGATCCGAACCTCCGCGGCGCGACGCTCAAGGTCCGCCTCGCCGACTTCAACGTCGCGAAGCTCGCGGACGAGGAGGTCCACTTCGGAATGACGCAGATGAAGGCAGCCGTTCCCGGCACGCTCTTCTTCCAGAGCCCCGAGCAGGAGACGAACATCATCGAGCTGCTCGTGAACGTCCAGCAGGGCCTCCCCGAGGTCGAGTACTTCGAGGACTTCTACATCCAGATCGCGAAGAACGACTCGTTCTCGCTCTTCAACCGCAACGAGCAGTACCCGGTGCTGTACGCCGACCGCGCGAGGAAGCGTCTCGTGCTCGGGCGGCCCTTCCGGGAGACGAGCGAGACCAACGTCCGCGCGCGCATCCAGAAGAGCGTCGGCCGTCCCGCGGACATCTACTCACTGGGTGCGACGTTCTACTATTTGATCAGCGGCGCCTACTCGAACCCGAAGACGCTCTACGACGCGTTCCACAAGTTCATCGAGTACGAGCGCGCGGACGAGAACAACACGATCGAGTCGTACTTGCGTCACGAGTACAGCGTCATCAACTCGCTCCGCGCCCCCAAGTCGCAGGACGGCGCCGACGTTGCGCCCGCCGACCGCTTCTTCTCGTACAAGCAGTTCCTCGACGGCAACGGCGAGCTCATCGACCCGAACGTGATGCTGATCATCGCCAAGTGCATGATCCGTAACAAGCCGGACAGCTACTGTCAGGCGCACGATCTCGATACGAAGGGCATCTCGGAGGTCGTCGCCGACCTCATCAACCTCTACTCGCTCTACGGCTTCCAGCCCGGGGCGCGCCCGACCCACCTCGTCCACCGGACGAGCACGAAGAACCCGAAGAACGGCGGCGTCGGCGGCCGCCTGCGGCGGATGTGGCTCGGGTTCTTATCGATCTTCAGCGCAAAAAAGAAGCGCTGAGGGAACAAAACATTCGGGCAGAGCGTCTGTCCTATCACCGTGAGCGTCGCCCTTCCCTCTTCCGCGTTGGTCCCGGGAGCCGATCAGGAGCGTGCCGACCAGCGCGCGGAGGCCGCCATGAAGGCGTTCACGCGGATCGGCACGCCACCACGCCCCACGTTTCCGCTCGCCCTGGCCTCGGTCACCGTCGCGGTGCTGGCGATGCACGGCGACGAGGTCGCCAAATATTCGCTCGAAGCGTTCTGGGTCGGCATCGCGACGACGGCGGCTCTCGCGATCCTAGTGGGCCGCGTCATGGCCACCGTTGCCGCCCCTCGGCCCCGCATGATCGCGGCGCTCGCCTTGCCGACGATTGGTGGCGCGACGGTCGGGGTCATCGTCCAGGCCATCATCCTCGTGGCGCTCCGCGACGAGGGCGGCGCGATGGCAATCTATGACCTCGGCGGCCTCGTCGACAGCACAGAGCCGGTCTCGTGGCTCGCCGCGGGCCTGCTCCTCGGCGCGCTCCCCGCGCTCCTTGTCTCGGCGTTCCTGATGCTCTGCGCACGCGCGCTCCGCAGCCTCGTCGGAAGCGACGCCGCCGAAGGCTTCAACGTCGTGTTCACCGGCGGCACCGGCATCCTCGCGGCGACCGGGATGATCTTCGTCGAGTCCTGGGAGCTCCCGCCGCTGCTCGCGGTTTGCGCGCTCGCTTCCGTGTCGCTGCTCGTGTCGTTTCTCGTCGACGGAGCGCGGTTGCGTTTCCTCTCCGAGGTCTGGGCAGGCGCGGCGAGCGGAGGCGACAACCACCTGCGTACGGCCTACGACGTCGTCCCGGCCGAACTCTTCATGCACGATGCGTCGCTTGCTCCCATCGTGACGAAGGCCGGCGCCGTATCCGTCCTCGTTCGGGTCGATCGTCGCGTGGCCTCGTACCGCGCCGCTGCGGCCGAGCCGATCGCTCTGCTCGCCGACACCGAGATTGCAACGACGCGTCCGCTACGTCGGCGTCGCGCGGCGACCGTCGCCGTGATCGCAGCGATGGCGACGTCGAGCGCGCTGTCGGTGCTCACGCAGCCCGCGCTCCGCACGGCACTTGGCGCCCCGGCGCTCACGGGCATCGTCTCGCCGGCCCGTGACGCCTTCGTCGATTGAGAGCAAGTTCGGGGCCGCTCTTCACGGGGCCTATCGCGGAAAACCGCATCGTCCCCTCCTTGACGTCGCGACGAAGCGCGCGGTGCGCGGCGTGGAGGACGCGCTCGCTCACTACTCGCTCGACGGCGACAACATGCACGCTTCGCTCGAAGCGCTGCGCGAGCTGATCGACACGGACAAGATCATTCTCTACTCGCTCGAGCATGGGGTCGCGCGCAGTTCGTCGAATGCCACGATCGCCGCCGAGCTCAAGGTGGCCGAGCGCACGGTCGAGGCCCACGTCACGGCGATCCTCGAGAAGGCCCACGTCCCGAGCCGGGCCGCGCTG
>JAYSXP010000483.1:0-1132 GCA_043717125.1 Polyangiaceae bacterium
GCGTAGAGCACCAGACCTTCGGGGCTCTGGCAAGTTGTAAAATTGAGAGTAGATAACACTAACCAGCAGGCCGTGAGGGGTCCAATCCCAGGAATAGTGCGTAAAAGAGCAATGCTTTTCTTCCAGGCTTTTTCCTGGGAAAGCTCAACTTCAATCTCCTGATCCAGCTCTTTGAGTTCAACTTTGAGTAGGCCAGAGAGTTCCTGGTCCATCTGTTCAATCTGAACCGATAGGGTAGTTCTCAGTTCTTTCAACTGATCACGTACACTCTCGATGATGACCGGATTTACCTGGAGGGCATGCAGCTGGTTTTCAACCTGGTTTTTGAGTTTCAAGAGGCTATCCCGCTGGCTAATGCGCTGGCGCAGCTCATGGTAGAACTGAGGTGGTGGGGTCCAGAGTTTTGGCTGCATGGTCTGAGCAAATTCAGCCAGAGTCTGAGCATCTAATTTGTCGTTTTTAGCTCGTTTAAGTTGGGCTTTAGCGAAAAAGTGAACTTGAGCTGGATTAACAACGGACACCCCGAAACCCGCTTGCCCAAGATAAACCGCTAAAGCTACCCAATAAGGGCCGGTAGACTCCATTACTATTAGATGTTCTTTGGGAGCAACACCGCTACTTGCAAGTCTGGCTAGAAAGTGTGAAAACCCTTCGGCAGTTTGTTCGAAAGGTTTCTTGGCAAGCTTAGGTTTACCACTAGGCATAAATGTGGCAGCCGTAAAGTCTTTGGCTGCGATGTCTACGCCTGTAAAACACTTAAAAGATGCGCTATTTTGAGTTGGAAGTGACAAGTAGTGGCCTCCCCTTTACATTTTAAGGCTTAAAAGAAGGGCTTAATGAGCGGCCAGAGACGTTCCTCGTGATGCGTGGTCACCTCACAAAGCAGGTGCCAACTTGATGCGGTACAGTCTTAGGTTGCCCAGGCTAGTGGGGGTCTATCTACATATCGTGGTATAACCACCTGCCAATAAGTCTACCTCTCCACTAGCTTAAAGCCGGCAGCTTATTATATAAGCTGTCACCTAAAGTATACGAGCCAATAAGGGCTTAAATGCAAGAGAATAAACGGATGTTCTAAATTACCTCCCACGGTTTTGTCTGGTCTCTTACGATTCTCGAGCTAATTAGCCCT
>JAYSXP010000484.1:0-10494 GCA_043717125.1 Polyangiaceae bacterium
CCGGCCTATTCGCTCGGGACCACCCCGGGCGGCCGCGTTCGTCTCGAGCTGAAGAAGACCCAGCTCCCGAAGAATCTCGCCAAGACGATGGACCTCGCGAACCAGCACAGCCCGCTCAAGTCGGTCAGTGCCTTTTACGACTCGTCCAGCGAGTCGACGATCATCGAGATCGATCGCGAAGGCATGGCGCAGGGTTCGATCGCCGTCGACGGGAAATCGATCATCTGGGCCTTCGACGTCCCGAAGCTCGGCGCTACCGGCGCGAAGGCCGTGTCGCGCAAGAGCGTCACCGTCGCCCGCGAGCGCGTCGAAGAGGGCGGCCCCAAGGTCGAGACCTCGATTCACGGGGACGGGGGGCTGGCCCACGACGTGAAGATCGACGTCGACGGCGCGACGGAGACGGCAGGCTTTGCCACGTCGCTCAACGCGCAGGGCGCTGGCCGCTTCAACGGCCGCCGCATCGACCTCGACCTCAAGGATGCCGACATCCACAACATCCTTCGTCTGCTCGCGGACGTCGGACGCGTGAACATCGTCACCGCCGACGACGTCTCCGGCAACGTCACGATCCGCATGCGGAACGTGCCCTGGGATCAGGCGCTCGACGTCGTGCTGCAGGCCAAGGGCCTCGGCATGGTGCGCAGCGGCAACCTGATCCGCGTCGCGCCTCTCGCCACGCTACAGAAGGAGCGCGAGCTGCGCCTGGCTGCGGCGAAGCAGGAGTACGAGCTCACGCCCCTCGAGACGCGCCTCATCCCGGTCAGCTACGCGCAGGCCGAGGAGCTCCAGGCACGTGCGAAGGACCTCCTCTCGCCGCGCGGATCCATCGCCGTCGACGAGCGCACCAACGTGCTCATCGCGCGCGACATCGCGGGCAACCTCAACAACATCGAGGAGCTCGTGCGCTCGCTCGACACGCAGACGCCGCAGGTCCTCGTCGAAGCACGGATCGTCGAGGCGACGAGCCGGTACATTCGCGACATCGGTATCCAGTGGGGTGGCGACGCCACCTTCTCGGAAGCGACCGGTAACCCCACGGGTATCGCCTTCCCGTCGAAGGTCGGCATCGCTGGCGGTAACTACGACCAGAACACGAACTCGCGCGGCCTCTCGCCCTTCCAGGGCAACGTCCCGCAGCCGAACTTCGCCGTCAACCTCCCGGCCGCGACCGGCACCGGGCAGGGCGGTGCGATCGGATTTTCCCTCGGCTCGGTCGACAACAACTTCAACGTCGGCCTGCGCCTGTCGGCGGCAGAGGCCAGCGGCCTGCTCCGCATCGTGTCGAGCCCGCGTATCCTCACGCTCGACAACCGCGATGCCCGCATCAGCCAAGGCACGCTCATTCCGTTCTCGCAGATCTCTGCGCAGGGCGTCCAGACGACCTTCCAGGAAGCAAAGCTGCAGCTCCTGGTCAGGCCGCACGTCACGGCCGACGGCTCGGTCTCGATGCACGTCAAGATCAACCGAGACGAGCCCGACTTCAACCAGACGTCGGCGCGAGGCGACCCGACAATCCTCAAGCGCGAAGCGGAGACCGATCTCCTCGTGATGGACGGCCACACCGCGGTCATCGGTGGAATCTACACGCGTAATACCGGTAGAAACCTGGACCAGGTTCCCTTCTTCGGTGACATCCCGATCCTGGGCATCCTGTTCCAGCGCCGGCGAGCGTCGGACACGCGCAACGAGCTCGTGATCTTCCTCACCCCGCGCATCGTGAACCGAGCCGAAGCGCTCGGCCGCTGAAGCGAGCCCGCAAGGGTAGACGTAGGCGACCTCCGCTCCGGCGGCAGGTCGCCTTCGTCGTTTGTCGGCTCTTGGGCTAACGTGCGACCCCCATGGCCGTCAGTTTTCGTCATGATCACGCCTGTTGCGGACGCGCGCAGAGCTCCGACCACGATCACGCGTACGAGGGGGCCAGTGCGGGGAGCGCCGGTCGTCCGTTCGCGTTCGCGTCGAGCCCACGCCATTTCGAGCGCGATCGCCCGTTTGCGATCGAGCACATCGCGCTCGATCTAGCCCTGGATTTCCCCACGAAGAGCCTTCGTGGCTCCGCCTCGCTGACGCTCAAGCGCATCGACCCGGACGCCGTCGCCGTCGAGCTCGATGCGGTGGCGTTCACCATCGAGGCCATCACCGTCGACGGAAAGCCTGCAAAGTACACGTATGACGGGAGGCTCCTCGTCGCCGAGATCCCGAAGGGCCTCGAGCGGGGAACGCTCGTCGTCCGCTACGCGGCGACGCCGCGAAAAGGCCTCTATTTCCTAGAGCCGGACGAGCACGTGCCCGGCCGCCCGCGCCAGGCATGGACGCAGTGTCAGGAGGAGGACGCGCGCCACGTCTTCCCGTGCCACGACAAGCCGCACGTTAAGATGACGACCGAGGTGCGCATCGAGGTGCCGGAGGGCTTCTCCGTGCTCTCGAACGGCGAGCTCGCGGGCAGCGAGAAGAATGCGGCGACGGCCACCGAGACGTTCCACTGGAGGATGAACGACCCACATCCGAGCTATCTCGTCACGATCGTCGCGGGTGAGTTCTTCGTCTTCGGCGACCGCGTCACGCTCGCGCCGGCACCGGGGTCCACCGCAACACGCGAGGTACCGCTGACGTACCTCGTGCCGAAGGGGCGCGAGGAGGACGGCCGGCGCACGTTCGGGCGCACGCCTACGATGGTCACGTACTTCTCGGAGCTCACGGGCGTGCCTTACCCGTGGAACAAGTACGCGCAGGTCGTGGTCGCCGACTTCATCTTCGGCGGCATGGAGAACCCGACGGCCACCACGATGTACGAGCACATCCTGCTCGACGCGCGCGCGGCGATCGACGTGACGAGCGAAGACCTCATCGCCCACGAGCTCGCGCACCAGTGGTTCGGTGACTACGTGACGTGCCGCGACTGGTCGGAGGGGTGGCTGAACGAGGGCTTCGCCACGTTCATGGAGCACGTCTGGCGCGAGAAGGTGCTCGGCAAGGACGAGTACGAGCTCGGCATCAAGCACGACCTCTCCTCTTATCTCTCCGAGGCGCACGGTCGTTACCGCCGTCCTATCGTCTGTCAGGACTACGACGCGCCGCTCGATCTGTTCGATCGCCACCTCTACGAGAAGGGGGGGCTCGTGCTGCACGTGCTCCGCACCGAGCTCGGCGACACGCTGTTCTGGAAGGGAGTAGCGACCTACCTCGCGCGTCATGCGCGAGGGATCGTCGAGACCCGCGATCTGCTGCGCGCGCTCGAGGAGGTGTCCGGACGCAGCCTCGGTCGCCGCTTCGAAGAGATGGTCATGCGGCCCGGCCACCCCGAGCTCGAGGTGGACGTGTCCTGGGACGACGGTGTGCTGACCTGCGCGGTCAAGCAGACACAGAGCCCGAACGACGGCGTTCCGAACGTCTTTCATGTCCCGCTCGCCGTCGCGATCGCGGACACCAAAGGCGAGCGCATCGAGCGCATCCGGCTGAAGGCGCGCGCCGACACGTTCGCGCTCCCGTGCGCGGAGCGGCCGCGTTTCGTGGTGATCGACCCCGACATGCGCATCCTCGGCGACGTGACCGTCAAAGCTCCGCCGGACATGCTCCGCGTCCAGCTCGCCGAGGCGAAGTCCGGACGTGGCCGATGGCTCGCGGCGGGCGCGCTCGCGAAGAGTGACGACCCGGTCACGATCGCCACCCTCGCGAAGAGCCTCCGCAACGAGGCCGAGTTCTGGGGCGTTCGCGCCGAGTGCGCGGACGCGCTCGGTCGCATCCGTGCGCGCGAGTGCTTCGACGTTCTCGCGAGCTCGACGGCCATCGCGCACCCGAAGGTTCGTCGCGCGGTCGTCGACGCGCTCGGGCGTTTCCGGACGACGGCAGCGGTCGAGGCGCTGAGGCCGCGCGCGCTTCGCGACGAGAGCTACCTCGTCGAGGCCGAGGCGGCGCGCGCCCTCGGAAAAACGCGGCAGTCCTCCGCCTACGACGTCCTGATCGACGTGATGGATCGGCCTTCCTGGGCCGACGTCATCGCGGCCGGGTCGATCGATGGGCTCGCGTCGCTCCGCGACGATCGCGCACTTGCTCATCTCTACGCCCGCACGCGCTATGGCCACCCTTCGCGCGTGCGTCGTGCCGCGGTGCTCGCGATCCCGAAGCTCTCGACGGATCGTCGCGCGCGCGAGCATCTCGAGGAGCTCCTCGACGACTCCGACCCGATCCTCCGCATTGACGTGGTCCGCGCGCTCTCCGATCTCGGCGACGCGCGGTCCCGCGGCGCGTTGCGTGCGCGCTCGGAGGTCGACCTCGATCCGCGCGTGCGGCGTCGCATCCGCGAAGCGGTGCGGGACCTCGGCGGCGAGCGGAAGCAGACCGATCAGCTCAAAGAGGATGTGGAGAAGCTGCAGACCGAGCACCTCGATCTGCGGTCACGCCTGAGCCACCTCGAAACGCGCTTCAAGGAATCCACGAGCCACGCAGTTCCACCGGCGAGCCCCTCGAAAAAGGCTTCCGCAGCGGCGCCCAAGACCAAGAAGAGCCCCCGTCCGAAGCGCCGGTGAATGGCGGGGCCGCGCCCGAAGCAGGCGTCCGGGAGCCAGGGTGAGCTGAGACTGACATCCATCAGTTGGATCGGCTTTGATCCATCGGACCGGACTCCGTCAGGACCGACACGCGGCCCTACCGCTGAAATCGAGGGCGTCCCCGGGCTCACCTGACCCCGTTGCCCTTGGCCCGGAGCGTGCTCCCTTGAAGTTCCATGGGAGGTCCTGCGCTCACGGCTGTCAGGGGGTTGAAGCCCCGAGCCCCCACTGCGCCTCGCGCACGGGTGACGCCGGCGGCCTCCGAAGCGCGCCCCGTTCCCGTTCCCGCCCACGCTGTGGCTCGCGCGGCCTCCGTCGCCGCTCTCGCGCCCGCGCCCGCCGCGGTCGAGTGCAAGACCGTCCGCGAGATCCTCCCCCCGTGGGAGGTCCTGCAGGACAAGCTGAACAAGAAGAATGCGTCCGTCGCGCCAGCCCGCGACGAGGTCTTGAATCAAGGCGCTCAGCAGGCGCTCGCCGCGCAGGAAGCCGCGAACTCGCTCTGGAGCCCCCCGGCCGCAAGGACCTCCTCGCCTTCGTACGCTCCGATCGAGGCGCCCCCCTCCTCGGGCGTCCGCATGAGCGACTCCGGACCCGCAGCGCAGGATCTGAGCGCCGTCGGCATGCCCGATTCGCTCTCCTTCAAGGTCTACACCGTGGCCGATCTCGAGCGCCGTGGTGATGCGCGTGCGCCGATCTCGATGCGCGCCTCGCGCGTCAACTTCGACATGACGTCGTCGCGCTCCTCGCTGCACTGGCCGCGCGCCTATGCTGCGCTCAAAGAGTTCGCGGCCGCGTCTCTCGCGTGGCTCATGTTCAAGGGCGAACGCCCGAGCGCAAAGGTCGCGCTGCGAAAGCCCTTCGACAACCTCGGTGACGAGCTCCAGGTCGCCGTCGAGTCCGTCGACTGGCGCAAGCTCGGCGTGACGACGGGCATCGTCGTCGGCGCGACGCTCACCCTTCTCTTCGCCGTGCTCACCGCCGCGGAGCTCACCGACGATCTGAAGCCGCCGGGCTCGGCTGCGCACCTCGCGAGCGCCGAGACGATGGGCATCCCCGCGAAGACGGCCCCCGACGCGCGCGGCGTCGCGCCCGCGACGAACATGGCCGCGATGGGCGTGCAGCCCGTCGCCGCGGAGGCTCCGCCGGCGCCCGCCGTCGATCCTTCCACCGTCATCGGTGACGTCGGTACGCCCGACGCGCCCGCACCCGCGAAGAAGGCCGCCAGGAAGCCGAAGGCCACGAAGAAGCTCGCGCTTCGAAACGCACCGTTCTAGGCGTCTCCATGCTGTGGTAACTCGGCCCGCATGGCGGACGAGTCTTTTCCGATCGAGGTCGAGCAGCGCGGCAACGTCGTCGTCTGGACGATCGATCGCGAAGCGCGCATGAACAGCCTCTCGCGTCCGCTGCTGCTCGCCTTCGGCAAGCTCGCGCGCGAAGCGGTGTCGAACGCGTCCGTGCGCGCGATCGTCATCACGGCGCGCGGTGACAAGGCGTTCTGCGCCGGTGCCGATCTCAAAGAGCGGCAGGGCATGACGGAGAACGACATCCGCCAGCAGGTCGAGCTCTACCGCTCCGAGCTGGGGCCGCTCGATCGTTCGCCGAAGCCCGTGATCGCGGCGCTGAACGGCGTGGCCTTCGGTGGCGGGCTCGAGCTCGCTCTCTTGTGCGACCTCCGCGTCGCGGCCGCGCACGTGAAGCTAGGGCTTCCGGAGACTACCCTCGGCATCATCCCGGGAGCTGGCGGCACGCAGAGGCTCGGACGCATCGTCGGTGAGGCGCGCGCGAAGGAGATGATTCTCCTCGGTCGCCGGCTCGACTCCGCCGAGGCGCTGGCCTGGGGCCTCGTGAACCGCGTGACCCCCGCAGGGGTGAA
Source organism: Polyangiaceae bacterium (assembly GCA_043717125.1). Classification (GTDB taxonomy): domain Bacteria; phylum Myxococcota_A; class Polyangia; order Polyangiales; family Polyangiaceae; genus Labilithrix. The sequence continues at coordinate 6,418 of JAYSXP010000484.1, forward strand.
CCTGATCGACGACACCCTCGCGTTCATCGAGCCGATCGCGAACGGCGCACCGATCGCGCAGGCTGCCGCGCTCGAGGCGATCGATCGCTCGTTCGACGTGGCCCTCGAGCACGGCCTCGAGCTCGAGAAGGTCAGCTACGACAAGGTGCTCGTCAGCGCGGACCGCCGCGAAGCCCTCACCGCCTTCGCCGAGAAACGCAAACCCACCTTCCTCGGCAAGTAGCCCGGCTCGTGCCGGATTCCCCTGGATCATGAGAGACCCAGGTGTGGCTTCGGCGAAGCGCCATTGGCCGAAGCCGAAGGCGGAGCCCACCAGGACATCCCTCGCGAAGCGCGCGGTGAAGCCCTACTATACGGACACGACCGCATGGGCACGCTCGGCGGAATCCCTCTCGACGTCGGTGACGTCCTCGCCAAGAAGTACCGCCTCGAGCGGCTCGTCGGCGAAGGAGGAACGGGTGTCGTCGTCGCTGCTCGCCACGTGCAGCTCGATCGCCTCGTCGCGATCAAGTTCCTGAGGACCGCGCTCGCCTCCGACGAGATCCGCCTTCGCTTCGAACGCGAAGCACGCGCCATCGGCCAGATCGAGAGCGAGCACGTCGTCCTCGTCCTCGACGTCGGCACGCTCGACGACGGTCACTCACCCTTCATGGTGATGGAGTACCTCGAGGGCAAGGACCTCGCGAGGACCCTCAAAGAGGATGGCCCCCTCTCGATCGAGGACTCCGTCGACTGCATGCTGCAGGTCTGCGAAGCGCTCGCGGGAGCCCACGCGCAAGGCATCATCCACCGCGACCTCAAGCCCGCGAACCTCTTCCTCACGAGGCGCGAGGACGGCGGCCCGCACATCAAGGTCGTCGACTTCGGGATCTCGAAGATCCTCGACCCGAAGGTCCTTCGCGGCGAAAAGGACGCCAAGGAGATGACGAACGCCTTCACGGTGCTCGGCTCGCCTCGCTACATGGCTCCCGAGCAGCTCCGGAACTCGAAGGACGTCGATGGTCGTGCGGACCTCTGGTCGATCGGCGCGGTCCTCTTCCAGCTGCTCAGCGGAAGCTCTCCGTTCGATGCCGAGAACAACGTCCACGTCAGCCTTGCGGTGCTCACGAAGGAGCCGGCGCTCCTGCGTAGCGTCGCTCCTCACGTGCCTGCGGAGCTCGAGTTCGTCGTCAACAAGTGCCTCACGAAGGATCGCGCGGGTCGTTTCCAGAGTGCTTCCGAGCTCGCCGATGCGCTGTACCCCTTCGGCTCCGACCGCACGCGTGAGTCGCTCGATCGCCTCCTTCAGGCCAAGCAAGCGCCCAGCCTGAACCTCGCGCTCGACACGTCGAGCGAGGGGAGGCGAGTGGACGTCGGAGCGAACGCCACACCTCCGCCGGACGCGGCGGAGGTCGCGATGAAGTCGCTGTCGACGTCCCCCTCGGCCTTTCGTCTAGCGTCGTTGCCTCCTCCGTCGACGGCGCCACCCTTCTCGGGCGATCCGTCCTTCGCCAACATCGTGCGGCGGTCGTCGTCGACGATGACCAAGGTCGCCATCGGCGTCGCCGGGATCCTCGTCGTGCTCCTTGCTTTCGTGGGCTTGACGCTCATGAAGATGGCCGCGCAGTCGATGGGCGTGCTCACCACGATGGCGACCGAGGCTCCGGCGGCGCCGGGGGCCACCAGGCCGGCGGCAGCTGCCGACCGAAGCAAGCATCTGCATGGACCGTCACAAGCGGTCACCGTCACCCTTGATGCGGGACGCCCTCCCCTCTAAGGGTTCTCGCTTGTCTGCAGACGCCAAGCTGAAGGAAGTCCTGGGCCGCATCGAAAAGGGCGGCGCCCCCAAGTACCACCAGAAGAACGGCGATGCCGGGAAGCTCTTTGCGCGCGATCGGATAGGCAAGCTTATCGACACCGGCTCCTTCGTGGAGGACGCGGCCCTCGCCAACAACCTGGACGGCGAGCTGCCCGCGGACGGCGTCGTCACCGGCACGGCGACCATCGACGGCCGGACGGTGTGCGTCATGGCGAACGACTCGACCGTGAAGGCCGGCTCGTGGGGCAAGCGAACCGTCGAGAAGATCCTGCGCATCCAGGAGACCGCCCGCGACCTCCGTGCGCCGCTCTTTTACCTGGTCGACTCGGCCGGTGCGCGCATCACCGACCAGATCGAGATGTTCCCTGGGCGCCGCGGCGCCGGTCGCATCTTCTACAACCAGGTGCAGCTCTCCGGGCAAGTCCCGCAGGTCTGCCTGCTCTTCGGCCCGAGCGCCGCGGGCGGCGCGTACATCCCGGCGTTCTGCGACGTCGTCATCATGGTCGAGGGCAACGCGAGCATGTACCTCGGCTCGCCGCGCATGGCCGAGATGGTCATCGGCGAGAAGGTGACGCTCGAGGAGATGGGCGGCGCACGCATGCACTGCTCGGTCTCCGGCTGCGGCGACGTCCTCGTGAAGACCGAGGAGGACGGCATCGCGTGGGCGCGTCGGTACATCGGGTATCTGCCCGTCAACCACACGCAGCTCCCTCCGGCTGCCGAGCCCAAGGCTCCGAAGCTGAGCGGCAAGACGATCGAACAGATCGTGCCGGCGGACGAGAACAAGTTCTTCGACATGATGGCCGTCATCCACGAGGTCATCGACGAAGGCTCGTGGTGCGAGATCAAGCAGCTCTTCGCGAAGGAAATGCTCACGGGCTTTGCGCGCATCGACGGACGCGTCGTCGGCATCGTCGCAAACCAGCCGAAGCACCTCGGCGGCGTCCTCTTCGTGGACTCGGCCGACAAGGCCGCGCGTTTCATCGGCCTCTGTGACTCGTTCAACGTCCCACTGCTCTACCTCGCCGACGTTCCCGGGTTCATGATCGGCACCAAGGTGGAGCGCCAGGGCATCATCCGCGCAGGCGCGAAGATGATCGCTGCGGTCAGCGAGGCCACCGTGCCGAAGATCAGCGTCGTCGTCCGAAAGGCCTATGGCGCAGGCCTTTACGCGATGTGCGGTCCGGCGTTCGAGCCCGACGCGTGTCTCGCGCTCCCGATGGCGTCCATCGCCGTGATGGGGCCGCAGGCGGCTGTGAACGCGGTCTTCTACAACAAGATCCAGGAGGTCCCGGCCGGGCCAGAGCGCGACGCCTATGTCGCCAAGCTCCGTGACGAGTACCGCGCCGACATCGACCTCATGAAGCTCGCGAACGAGCTCGTGGTCGACGCGGTCATCCCGGGCGACCGCCTCCGCTCCGAGCTGTCGACGCGCTTCCGCCGCTACGAATCGAAATCCGAAGCTCGGCCCGTGAAAAAACACATCGTCCCCCCGGTGTGAGCTCGTTCGACGTCGCTCTTGCGTGGATGAGGTCGAGCCCGACGAGCCACCGACACGGGAATTTGCGCGTAGACTGAGCCGCGAACCCTCTTGCGCCCCTTACGCTTGACCCTGCGTGATCTCCGCGACCCCTCCCGTCCGCGCGCGCCCCGCGTCGTGGCGCTGCTCGCCTGTGCGCTCCTCGCGTTCGTGGCGAGCGACAGCGATGCGCAGACCGCGCAGGTGACGAGCCAGAAGGCGCCCGCCCTCGCGAGCTTCCCCGCCGCGCCGCCAAGCCTCCCGACGCTCGCCCACGGGCGCGCGAACGGCGCCAGCCTCATCCACGTGCTCGGCTCACGCGCCGCAGAGACGCTCGCGCCCAACACCGGCATGATCGGCGCCCTCGTCGCCGTCCCGAAGGGCAAGAAGGCCGAGGACTACGGGCTCGAGCCGGTCGTTCCCGGCATCGGCCGTCTCCGCGCGCCACCGGCACGCATCGAGGCCTTTGGGTTCGCGCACCCCGAGCTCCGGCTCGAGGTCGCGCCTCCGCTCCATCCGCTTCTCGATCGCGCCGGGACCTGGGTTCGTGCCGACGTCGCACGCCGCGAGCGCGGCGCCGACGGGACCGGTGTCATGGTCGGTGTCGCCGACACCGGTCTCGACGTCACGAACCCCGAGATGGTCGACGTCAACGGCAAGTCCCGCGTCGCGTGGATGCTCGACCTCTCCCTCGAGCCGCTCGGCGTTCATGCCGACCTCGAGACCAAGTTCGGGATCGCCGACGCGCAGAGCGGGCGGA
>JAYSXP010000485.1:0-3609 GCA_043717125.1 Polyangiaceae bacterium
GGTGACCACGCGATCGCCCTTCTTCAGGGAGCCGCGTGCCTCCTTCTCCTTCTTCTGTCGGCGAAAGCTGAGGAAGAGGAAGGGAACGAGGATGAGGAACGGCAGCAGCATGGTGACCATGCTGGGCGGCGAGGCGGCCTGTCCTGCGCCGGCCGGGGCGGCTCCACCGGGAACGGCGACACCGGGATTGCCTTGGGGCTGGACTGCTTGGAAGGAGAAAGACATCGGGGATCAGGCTCCGGCGCGAACCGCTCGAAACCGGGCTGGAAAAGCCCGTTCACGCGGCGAAACCGGGGGATTAGTCGAGAACCCCCTGAGGGTCAATCGAGGCGCGGCGCCGGCTCAATCATCCCGGGCGCAGCGGAAGCCCACGTTCGGCCCAGCTTCCCTGACCGAGCCCCAATTGCGGCTCGTCGTGCGGGCGAGCGAGGGCACGCTCAGCCATCCGCCGCCCCGCAGCACGTGGCTCGCTCCCGCGCGCGGGGAGAGCTCCGAGACGCTGTCGGAGTACCAGTCGGCGACCCATTCCTCGACGTTGCCGCTCATGTCGAGCACCCCATAGGGGCTCGCCCCCCCGAGGTGGGCACCGACCTTCGACGGGCGCTTGCCGGTACAGCTGCGGTTGGTGGTCTCGCCGGCGAGCGTCGCCGCAACACCGCAGCCGTGACCGCCACCCCACGGGTAGCGGATGGGCGTCGTGCCGCGCGCGGCGTTCTCCCATTCGACCTCACGCGGGAGGCGCTTGCCCACCGCGAGGCAGAACGCGTTCGCGCTCGACCACGGCACGCAGGAAGCCGGAAGCTGGGGATCGCCCAGATCGAACGTACACATCGGGCTCGTGCGCGAAGGACGCGCGCACGCGCCTCGCTCGACGCATGCGCGGTAGGCCGCGACGGTAACCTCGGTGCGATCGATCCAGAACGCCGTCACCGCGACGCTACGGGCAGGCCGCTCGTTCGCAGGCGCGTTCTTGTCGGACGTGCCCATCGTGAAGCGCCCCCCCGGGATGCGGAGCATTCCGTCCTTGAGGACCGCAGGCTGGCGCTGGAACGGCGCGCCCTTCGGGCCCGTCGGCGGCGTCGCGTGGTCGCCCTCGTCGCCGTCGGCCTCGGGTGGCGCGGACGCGGCGCTGCCGGCGGGGACCCCTGACGATGCGGCTGCGGCACCACCTGCGGTGGGCGCTGCAGACGACGGAGGCGCGGCGGACGGCGCGGTTGCCTGCGGCTGACCGGGCGTCGGCGGCTCCACCGAGGGTCCTGCATCGCGCTGGGCGAGCGCGAGCGGCATCGGCGCAAGCGCCGCGAGCGCGAGGATCGCGCCGAGCAAGCGCCCAGCCCTCATGCGCTGATCCTCGCGCGATCGATGCGCACGTTGTTCATTGTCCGTAGGATCATGACACGGGCTCGCCGCGCGGGCGATCCCCAGCGGATCGCGCGCCCATGTCGCGTTCGGCGGTGGCGAGCGCCTCGTGGGTCGCTTCGAATGCACGGCGAGCCCGCTCGGCGCCGGGGCCCGCGTCGGCGACGCCACGCGCGTTCAGGTGCTCGGTCACGAGGCGTACGACCTCCGCGCCATCGAGCGCGGAACGCTGCGCGCGCGCGCCGACGGCGAGGGCAGCGCCCGCGCAGGTCGCGGCAACCGCGGCAGAGGCTCCCGGCGCCGCACCGTCGTACCCGAGAGGGAGCGCACGAACGCGACGCTCACGCACGATCGCGCGTGCAGCCTCCGGCAGCGTCGGGTCTCCGCTGGAGGAGAGAACGCCGAGCACCGCGCCAGGCGAGAGCGGCGCGACCGCCGCGGAGGACGCGATGCCGCGATCGGTCGCGAGAACGAGCTTTGGACCGCGTCGGGCCATCCCGCCGCGAGCGTGCTCACGCGACGCGAAGACATCCACCGTCGTGCCGCCACCGGGATTCGGCATCACGATGCCCGTCGCGCGCAGGCCGAGAGCAGAGGCGAGCAACGCGGCCGTCATCGCGAGGGCGCCGTCCGCGGTCTCGAGATCGTCGAGGACCCATCGCATCGAGACCGTCGCGGTCGCGACGACACCCACCGCGGCCGCACGCGGCAACGCATGCTCCGTGTCGGAGAAGGAGAAGGTCCGCCGCCCTCGCTCGTCGGCCAGCATGTTGTCGCAGATCGCGGCGAGGTCGGCGACGTCGAACGAGGTGCCGGTTACGCCGACGAACAGCTTCGGAATGCGCCCGATGCCTGGAAAACCAGGGGCCCACGTGAGCGCATCGGTGAACGCGGACTTCAGCTCGCGCGCGAGTAGGCCACCGTGCGACATCGGCTCGTCGATGGGCTCGAGGATCGTGATCGCGAGAGCGCGCGCGAGCGTCTTCACGAGGCGCGCGCCCGGAAACGGCCGCAGCGCAGACACGGACACCGCCCCCACGTCGTAGCCACGGCTCCGCAGCTCGGCGACGGAATGGAAGAGCGCGTCACCCACGGGCCCCATGCCGACGAGCATGAGCGGTGCCTCACCCCTCGGAGCTTTGTCGAACACGTCGTGACGGCGTCCCGACACGTTCGCGAAGTCGCGGAGCGCGCTGCCGAGCGCGAAGGGGACGCGCTCACCGAAGGCGCGATCGCCGATGGGCGCGAGCGAAGGGTGCGCAGGGTCGTGCACCGCTTTCATCCGCGATGCGGGGCCAACGAAAGCCTGGCACGCCTTGTCCGGGGGGAGCGCGATCATCGCGTGCGCGCGACCGGCGCCGGGGCCGACGTGTCCGTGGGAGTGGACGACGACGAACGGAACGCCGCAGTCCTCGGCGGCGCGGCGAGCGATGAGCGCGAGGTCGAACGAGTCCTCGGGGCCTGCGGCGCAGAGAACGCCCCACCCGAGGTCGGTCAGGGCGCCGAGCTCCTCGCCTCCGTGTCCGGAGAGCGCGTGAGCGACGACCGAGAGACGCGCTTGCGCGATCCGGCGCATCGCATCGCGCGCGGCCGCGAGAGCTTCGGCGCGCGCGATGACCGCGACGCGCTCGCCCTTGCTCGCCGCCTCACGACAGGCGACGAGGAGAGGCTCGGCCGAGCCCACAGCCGGTGCGCTCGAACCATCACCGATCACTCGACTCCCGATCGCAGCTTCGGCAAGAAGCACAGCGGTCGACGCGTCGCTCAGCTCCATCCGGACCGCGCGGCCCACTGAGGAGTCGATGGGTGACTCCGCCGTTCGCTCGAGCTCGTCCTGCATGACCGCGAACATGCGCGAACACGACGCGGTGCGCAAGAGTGGGAAGCGCTACGCCGACGCGTCCACGGAATGCAATCAGCGGCCCCGATTCGGCGCGGAAGGCAGAGACTCGATGCGGGGGGTGGGTGCCGAGCGCGAAGCGGGCGGCGTCGGATTCTTGCCGGGCCCCGGAGGAAGCACGGGCGGTGGCCCGGGCGGACCGTCGGCGAGATATTTCACGCAGACTCCCGCGGCGTGCGCGCGGGAGTACCCCACGTCGATCGACGCGCGCACGACGGCGTCGCAGCCGAGCGTCGCTGCCTTGTCGGTGAGCGCGCGGGCGACCGCCTCGGGGGTCGCGTCGGTGCCGAAGCCGATCGCCTGCACGAAAGCGATGTCGAAGAAGGGTCGCGCCGGAGTCGCCTGATCGA
>JAYSXP010000486.1:0-28879 GCA_043717125.1 Polyangiaceae bacterium
GTGGCGGTGAACCACGTCAGGAGCACCACCGAGAGGAGGAGCCGGTGAGGATGGTGGGGGAGGCGACGGACGTAGGTGGCGGACATCGAGCACCTCGAGGGGTGGATGCTCTCGATCTACGCAAGACGCGGGCCGCTCCACCTGACAGCGGTGTGACTCGGCGCAATGCCGTCCGCCTGGCCCCGCACGCGCTGCGTTTCGCCACGGCCGACGCCGTGCCCGTGGCGCGCGCGCGCCCGCGCTTACTTCGGGCCTTCCTTGAAGCACGCCGCCGAGCAGCCGTCGCCGTTCGTGCGGTTGCCGTCGTCGCACTCCTCGGGACCGTTCTTGACTCCGTCACCGCAGCGCGCGCCCAGCGTGCATTCGGTGGAGCATGAGTCGTACGCGCCCGAGCTCGTGTTCGCCAAGCCCTTGTCACACTGCTCGAACGGGAAGTCGACGACGCCGTCTCCACACGAGCGCGGCTTCTTGCAGCCCGGCGCGCAGTCGGTCACCGCCGGATGCTTCACGTAGTCGGTCAGGTTGAAGCCGTTGTCACAGAGCTCGCCGTCGGCTGCCTGGACCTTCGCGTCGCCGCAGCGCGGGCCGGGCTGGCACGTCGCCGTGCACTTGCCGTAGGCGCCGGTGTTCATCGCCGTGCCGTTGTCGCACTTCTCGCCGAAGGTTCCCTGCACGAGGCCGTCACCGCAGTACGACGGCGCCTTGCAGAGCGGAGCGCATGCGGTCGACGAGAAAGCGGCCGTCCACGACGTGAGATTCGTGCCGTCGTCGCAGGCCTCGGGCGGGTTCGTCGTCGTCTTGTCACCGCAGTAGGGACCGAGCTTGCAGTCGAGGCGGCACGAGCCGTAGGCGCCCGAGTTGGTGTTCGCGATGCCCTTGTCGCACTGCTCTTCCTTCGTCTTGATGCCGTCGCCACAGTGGTTGGTGCAGACGGAGCGCTTCTTCTGGAAGTCACGCACTGTGAGCTTGAAGTTCGAGTCCTCGGTGTGCCGCTCGGCGTGGAAGAGCGCGATCTCGTAGACGTGACCGTCGACCAGCTTGAGAGCGCTCGCCTTCGCAGTGTCGAGGATGAACGAGTTGGTCTGGATGTCGTGGAGACCGCCGAGATCGAGCGCGAGCTTTCCGTTCACGAAGACCCACACGTCGTCGTCGCCGCTGAAGGAGAGCTGCGGTGAGCTGCTCGCGACGTACGTGAACCAGAAGCGGAGCTCGGTGGTGAACGCGAAGTTGTGGCTCTTCAGGTTCGAGTCGAGGCCTTCGTTCCCGAAGCCCTTGCCGTCGAGGGGGAAGAACCCGCCGAGCGAGTTGTAGGGAGCGTCCGTCGCGCTGTTGAAGACGTACGAGTAGTTGCCGACCGCGCCGTTGCGCGTGAGGCGAAGCTGCGTGCCGTCGACGCGCGAGGACTTCACGGTGTCCGTGTACCACTGCGCGAAATCCGCGCCGGAGGTGAGCTGCTTGCTCCGATCCGGAGTTCCGACCTTGGCGCCGCACACCTTGTTGGGGTCGATGCCGGTGACCGGATCGAGCCCGGTGCCGTCATAGCGGTAGACCGGCACGCCCGCGGTGAGCGTGTCGAGCACGAGATCTTCGGTGACCTCGTTGCACTGGTACTTCTCGAAGTCGGGGTGCGGGTTGACGGGGTCCGTCGAGAACCGGAAGTCGCGGAGCACCACCGGGACATCGAGGAACGTCGGGTCGGGATCGATGAACGTGGTGCAGTCGTAGCCCGGCTCCTTCTTGCAGGTGCTCGAGCAGCCGTCTCCGTTCCGGAGGTTGCCGTCGTCGCACTCTTCGTCGATCGTTCCGTTGCCGTCGGCGTCGAAGTCGAAGAGGAGGCCGTCGCCGCAGCGCGACTTGCAAGCGCCGTCCGGGCACGAGGGCTCCCACTGGCAGTCGGCAGAGCAGCCGTCGAGCGGCTTCTGGTTGCCGTCGTCGCACTGTTCGGTGCCCTCGGGAGCGCCGCCGTTGCCGCAGACCGTCTTCGTACACGGCATGCCCGGAGTGAGGCACTGCCAGTTGACGATCTTCGTGCTGCCCGGAGTCGTCACGGTCGGCGCGACGACGACCGTGGTCGTCTGGAGCTTGCAGGTCGAGCTGCAACCGTCGTTGTCGATCTTGTTGCCGTCGTCGCACTCCTCGGCACCGGCGACCTTGCCGTCACCGCATGCGGCCGCGTTGCACGCGACGCCCGGCACGGGGCACACCCAGCCGGGCTCGACGGCGCAGGAGGCCGAGCAGCCGTCGCCCGGGGTCTTGTTCGTGTCGTCGCACTGCTCGGTGCCGGTGACGAAGCCGTCGCCGCACACCATCGTCGTCACGCAGAGCGCACCCGGCGTGGGGCAGGCAAAGTTCGGCTCGATGAGCTTGCAATCGAGCGCGCAGCCGTCGCCGCCGGTCTGGTTTCCGTCGTCGCACGCCTCGCCCACGTCGATGAAGCCGTCACCGCAAACTACGGGCTTCGGGGGCGGCGTGCATCCGGCGTCTCCGGTGAGGCCGGCGTCGGTCAGCGCCGCGCAGTCGCGGACGTCGACGCATTTACTGCCGAACGCGCACGCCCAGTAGGGCGCCTCGACCTGACAGATGGATGAGCAGCCGTCACCGTCGAGGGTGTTGTGGTCGTCGCAGCTCTCTCCGAGGCCCGCCTTGCCGTCGCCGCAGACGGCCGGCGGCAGACAGGCTCCGGGGTTCGCGTCGCAGTCCATCCCGCCGTCGCCGTTGCCGGCGTCGGGTTTGGCGGCATCGTCGGTGAAAGGCGGAGGCGGGGGCAGCTCGACCCCGGCTTCTTCGGGGGCCGTGACGAACTCGGCTGTCGCGCCGCCATCTCCGCACGCGACGCCCACCACGACCGCAAGACCCAGGAGACCACCGACCAACAACCTGCGCATTTTGCGCTCCTATAGCCCGGGAGCTTCCGCCGGCACAGCTGCAGATTGCGCGTCCGCGACGGGCGTCTTACACGATCTTTCTGCGGCGTTCGTCGCCGGCCTTGGCCGCGCGACGTCCCCTGCGGTGCAGCTCTGCCACGTGGTGGCGGAGTGGGATCCTTTTGTCGGGACCATGCCTCCCGTCGCGAAGACTCTTCAGCCTGATCCTCACCACATCGTTGCGTGGCGCGAGCCGCGTGTGACGGCACCGTTCGTGCTGGTGCGCGACCCGAAAGCGCAGGGGTCATCGATGAGCAAGCGGGTCGTGCAGCACACATGCGTGGGACTTCTGGTCGGCGGCCTCCTCGTCGCGTGCAACGGGGAGCTCGGCGCCTTCGGCGGTGGAACCGGAGGAATTCTCGGCAACCTCGCGTGCCCCGAGCTGCAGGGCGGCGCCATGAACGCGCATTTCGATGCGGACGCGCGGGCCAACGCCACGATCCGCGCGTTCGTCACCGCGAGCGGAGATCTCGCCTCGGTCGCCGCGAAGGCCGAAGCGGAGGTGGGCGCTGCGTGCGAGCGCATGGGTCGCGACCTCGGCGTTCCGCCCGAGCAGATGGCGGCGCGCGACGGTCAGAACCGCGTCGCGGCCACGTGCAACGCGGTCTCGATCCGGATTGACGGGATCCTCCGCACCGGCGTCTCGGCTTCGATCAAGGCGCAGGCGACTCCGCCCGAGTGTCGTGTGAGCGCCGACGCGGAGGCGTCGTGCAACGGCCAGTGCGCCGTCAACGTCGACCCGGGCTACGTGAAGGCCCACTGCGAGCCCGGCCACCTCTACGGACGCTGCGAGGGTTCGTGCTCGGGCCAGTGCAACGGCACGTGCAACGGCGAGTGCCAGGGTGAGTGCGCCGGGCAGGGACAGGCGAGCGGCGGCGGAGCGAGCGCGGCCGGCCGTTGTGCCGGTCAGTGCAAGGGAACCTGTCGGGGGACGTGCTCCGCGGACTGCCACGGAAATTGCTCGGTCGACTTCAAGGAACCGAAGTGCGACGTCGCCGTCAAGGCGCCGAGCGCCGACGCGCGGTGCTCCGGAAGCTGTAGAGCGCATGCAAATCTGACGGCGCAATGCACGCCGCCGCGCGTCGAGGTGCGGGCGAGCGTCGAGACCGGCGAGATGGGCAAGCTCGTCGCGACTCTCCGCGCGAATCTCCCCGCGCTCCTCACCGCGGAGATCGCCTACGGCACGCGCATCGGCGCGGACGTCCAGACGCTCGTTCGTACGGGGGCCGAGCTTCCGAAGGCCTTCGGTCAGATCAGCGCCCACGCCGGCGCTTGCGTCGCCGCGGCCGCCAACGCGTGCCTCAGCGCGCAGGCGTCGATCCACGTCAGCGTGCAGGCGAGCGCGAGCATCAGCGGCAAGGCCGGCGTACACGGCGGCTGACGTGGGCGATTGAGCGCTCGCCTCGAATTCGGCGACTTTTCGAGGCCCTTCTCGAAGAGAGCCCCCGCATCGAAGCCAGAGGGCATACGCTCGATGCAATGACCATGACCAGCCTCGCATCCATCGGGTTCGCCGCGTTCGTCGGCGTTGCGGCGTGTACCCCGGCGGCCGCCGAAGTGAATGCGGAGCGCACCGCTGCGTGCACCGACCGCACGAACAACATCTCCTGCGACGCCTGCTGCAAGACGACCATCGACAGCGTCATGGTGAACAACGTCTGCACCTGCAAGGGTGTCCCCAAGCCCGACAAGAAGTGAGCGTCTAGGGGCTCGACCGCACTTCGCGGCGGCTCGTAGTCTCCGCGCGCTGTCCATTGCGTCCTCGCCGCAGAGAGCTCGAGCTCGACGAGGCCCATCAGGTAGGCCTCATCGGGCGTCGCCGACTCCGCGGTGAAGGTCGAGAACCGGAAGGCGTGGCCGCCATGGACGAAGCGTCCGGGTGTGCGTCTGTTTCACCGAGGGTCGCGCGATCGCTAGGTCTTCTGGTCTGCCGTTGGAGCGTTCTACCGGACCTCGAAGTAGCGATTTCTCATTCCTGGTACGCTCGATCTCGTGACGAAGAGCGCAGTCCTCACGTTCGACGTCGTGGTCGGGCTGCTCGTCGAGGCACGGCTGCTAAGCGCCGAACAGGCGCGCGACGCGAGCGTGCGCGAGGAACGCGAGCGCGCGCGACTCATCCGTGGCCGCGGCGGCAGGCCGATGAAGGGGCGCGCTGCGGCCGATGCCGTGGTGCACCCGGCCGAGATCCTCGTCGCCATGGATTTCGTCTCGCCTGGCGACGAGCGCCGCAGGATCACCGAGCGCGTCATCATGGAGGTCGTGGCAGCCTCCGCGAAGCTTCCGTTCATCGAGCTCGACCCGCTCAAGATCGACGCGAAGCTCGCGCCGCAATTTCTCTCCCGCCCATTCGCGCGGCGGCACACGGCGCTCGTGATCGGCGCCGACGGGAGCACGGTGACGGTCGCCGTTGCCGACCCGTATGATCGCGGGCTCATCGACGACCTCGTCAACCACGTGAAGCGCCGCCCGGTGCTCGTGGTGTCGACGCCCTCGGACATCCAGCGGCTCATCACCGATTTCTATGGCTTTCGCGGGGCGGTCGCGGGCGCCGAGGAGCAGGTCCAGAGCGGCGTCGACATCGGCAACCTCGAGCGCTTCGTCAAGCTGAAGAGCGTCGAGGACATCGAGGCCAATGACCAGCACATCGTCAACGCTGTCGAATACCTCCTTCACTACGCGTTCGATCAGCGCGCCTCCGACATCCACATCGAGCCGCAGCGCGATCAGTCGATCGTCCGGATGCGCATCGACGGCGTGCTCCACAAGGTGCACACGTTGCCCAAGCTGGTGCACGCTGCGCTGCTCTCGCGCCTCAAGATGCTCGCGCGCATGGACATCGCCGAGAAGCGGCGCCCTCAGGACGGACGCATCAAGACCGAGCGTGGCAGCCGCGAGGTGGAGCTCCGCGTATCGACGATCAGCGTCGCCTTCGGCGAGAAGATGGTCATTCGCGTGTTCGATCCGGAGAACCAGCTCCGCGATCTCGGCGAGCTCGGGATGACCGAAGCGCAGCTGGAGCAGGCGAGCGCGTTCCTCGCACGTCCGACGGGCCTCGTGCTCGTCACGGGGCCGACTGGCAGCGGCAAGACGTCGTCTCTCTACGCAGCGCTGCGCGCGGTGGCGTCCCCCGAGGTCAACGTCGTCACGATCGAGGACCCGATCGAGATCATCCTCGATACGCTCAACCAGGTGGAGGTGCAGCCGAAGCTAGGCCTCACCTTCGCGGAAGCGCTGCGCCACGTGCTCCGCCAGGACCCCGACGTCGTGATGGTCGGTGAGGTACGCGACGGTGAGACGGCGACCATCGCGACACAGGCCGCCCTCACCGGCCACCTCGTGATCGCCACGCTGCACACCAACGATTCGGCGACCGCGATCACGCGGCTCATCGAGCTGGGCGTCGACCCTTTCGTCCTTTCCTCGACGCTCGTCGGGGTCATCGCCCAGCGGCTCGTGCGCCTCGTGTGTACCGATTGCCGCGTCGAGACGTTCCTCACGCCCGACCAGATGAGCATGATCGGGCTCGACGTCGATGCGCTCGTCGCCTCGGGACAGGAGCCGCAGCTCATGGTGGCGATGGGCGAGGGTTGCGTGAAGTGCCGTGGAACAGGGCTCTTGCGCCGGATCGGCGTCTTCGAGGTGCTCACCATCGACGACAAGATCCGCAAGCTCATCGTCGGGCGCTCGGGCTCGAAGGACATCCTCGCGCAGGCGCGCAACGACGGCATGATGACACTGCGCGAGGCCGCGCTGCGCAAGCTCGGCAAGGGCCTCACGACCTTCGAGGAGGTCCTTCGCGTGACGGTGGAAGGATGAACGAGCCGCAGAATTCCGAGACCGATGGCGCGCATACGTTCATGCGCGAGCTCCAGCAGGCCGTGAAGGCGGGCTTCACGCTGCTCGTCGTCCGCACGGCGGAGGAGGCGCGCGCACGCCAGCTCATCGCACGCGCGTGCGGGGGTCTGCCCGTCGTGTACTGGACGGCCGCATGCGGCACGCCGCTCCGCGAAGCCCTCGAGGCAGCGAGCGCGAGCGATGCAAAGCGCGTCGACGTCCTCGTCGACGTCCAGGCCCATCTCGCGGATCCCGTCGTACTTCGCATGCTCCGTGAGGTCGGCCTCGGGGCGCGGCGCGCGATCGTCGTGCTGCTCGGGTCGGCGCTCGACCTGCCCGCCGACCTCGAGCGAGAGATCGCGGCCATCGAGCTGCCGCTGCCGAACCGCGAGGAGATCGGCCAGTTGCTCGACGCGACCGCCGAGCTCGCGCCCGCGCTCGCGCCCGCGCTCGCCTTGGCCTTGCCGCCGGGCTGGGACAGGGACGCCTTCGTGCGTGCTGCCGCGGGGCTCACGACGTGCGAGGCGGCGCGCGCGTTCCGGCTCGCGCGCGGAGAGACCGACCCGGGCGCCGCGCTCCGTCGCGTCATCGCGGAGAAGCAGCGCGGGCTCGGTCGCACGGCGACCCTCGAGCTCGTCGATGACGACGTGCCGCTCGCGGACGTCGGCGGTCTCGACGTCGTCAAAGCGTGGCTCACCTCACGCGTTCGCGCGTACGGCGCGGAGGCCCGCGCGTTCGGCCTCCCGGAGCCGCGCGGTATGCTGCTCTGCGGAGTGCAGGGTTGCGGAAAATCGCTCGTGAGCAAGGCTGCCGCGGCGGTCCTCGGCCTGCCGCTCGTGCGCCTCGATTTTGCCGCGGTGTTCGCCGCGCCGTCGCCGGAGCATGCGCTGCGCGAGTGCCTGCGCGCCGTGACGGCAATAGCTCCGCTCGTCCTATGGGTCGACGAGATCGAGAAGGGGCTCGGCGGCGGTGCGGATGGAAGGCAGGCGCGCGTGTTCGGCGCCTTTCTCACGTGGCTCCAGGAGCGCACGGCTCCCGTATTCGTGGCGGCGACGGCGAACGACGTCACGCAGCTACCTCCAGAGCTCGCGCGTCGAGGTCGTTTCGACGAGGTGTTCTTCGTCGACCTGCCGTCGGCGTCCGAGCGCGAAGAGATCCTCGCGCTCACGCTGCGTCGCCGCGGTAGGGCCATCGACAAGCTCGCGCTCGCGGCCATCGCGAAGCCGCTCGACCATTTCTCGGGCGCCGAGCTCGAGCAGGTCGTCGGCAATGCGCTCTACCGCGCGTTCGGACAGAAGCGCGACATCGGCGAGGAGGATCTCAGGGCGGCCGCCCGCGAGATCGTCCCGCTCGCCACGCTCTACGAGGAGAAGGTGCAGGCCCTTCGCACGTGGGGAAAGACGCGCGCGAGAAGGGCGTCGGCCGACCGTCGGATGCTCGAGCTTTTCGACGAATAGCGCGTCATTTCGGCTCGAACGTCTCCGTCGTTCCCGGCGGCGTCGTGACGTCCGTGCGCGCGTAGGTCGTCCATCCCTCGGCCCCCTCGACGAGCCATGGCCAGTCGCGCCGCATCGACTGAACGGCGAGCTCCGAGAGGCCGTGCACCTGCGTGGGCGCGACGTTCAACCTCGCGGGCGCGCCGTTCGACGCGACCTTGCGCGCCGCCGAGCGGAGCGAGGGCTCGCAGCCGCTCGTCGTGCATAGAAAGATCGCGCGCTCGCCGCCGCCAGGGGTCCACGTGCGCGAGAACGTGTTCGCGGGCGCAGGATCGTGCGCCGAGTCGCCGACGACGATCCGGCGATAGCGATGCGGGTCGCTGCGCGCGACGAGCGCAACCTGGCTGCCTCCCATCGAGAAGCCGACGAGCACGTACGAAGAGGTCTCGAGGATCCACGAGCCGAACAGCTTCTTCGCCGCGCCGAGCGCGCGCTCGATCCTCACGCTCGTGTCCGCTGCCGTTCGCCATCCGAGCGCCGACTCCTTGCCTCCGAAGCCGCGCGGGCACACCACGAACGCGTAGGCGTCCATCACTCCGCGCCACGCCGAGCACGCGCGCTCGGGCTTCTCGCTCCCGCCGTGGAGCGCGATCATGACAGGCCGGCGCTCGCGTGCGCCGAGCGGTACCGAGACGACGCCGACCTTCTCCGTCCCTTCGAGGAGGTCGAGCTGCTCGGGAAATCCAGCGAGGGGCGGCCGAAGCTCCGCGTCGTTGCTCGCGTCGTTGCTCGCGTCGTTGCTCGCGTCCGCGAGCGTGATCTGGGCGGCCGGCGACGACGCATCGCGGACCTCGCCGGCTCGCTCGAGCGTCGCGTGTTGCGTGCACGAGAGCGCCATGAGCCCCAGCGCCGCGGTGAAGAAGCGGGGCGAGGGCATGGCCCGAGCATAGCTCTGGATCCGCCCGGACCCCGCGGCTCACGCGAGCTCGAGGCGGAAGCGCACCCGCTTCTTCTTCGCGACGATGAGCACGTCCTGCAGCGCATCGAGATCCGCGATGACCGCGTCCACCGAGGGGATGCGCGCGCAGGAGCCCGGGTCCTCGAGCACCGACAGCAGGCCTTCGACGCACCGCAGCCCATCGGTCGGTGAAAACCATGCCATCCAGGGACCGATCGCGTCGGCGAGCTCCTCGGGATAGCCGTCGAAGTCTGGCGGCGGCTCGCGCTCGTCGGAAAAGCTCGAGAGCGCCGGGAGCCCGTGCTCCTCGGCCAGCGCGTCGAGGGCCGCGGCGTGATGAAAGAGCGAGGCGCCGTCTCCTGCGTAGGCCACCGCGATCCGCGGCTCGAAGGCGGGAAAGAAGCCGACGGTCATCGCTGAACCGTAGGAACGCAGGCCTCCCGCCGCAAGGTCAGGGTGCGCGGGAGAACACGGCTGTGTCACCCCGCGCGGCCTTGCGCATGACGGTCCTGTCGCGCGGGCATCCGTGGTCTCTGCGGTGCCGGGGCTGGACGTTCCGAGTGGCGTTGCGCGACATCGAGGAAGCCGCACCTGCTCACCGATCGATCGGGGTTCCTCTTGCCGAACACACCCCGCGTCTCCTCCGCAACGTGCCGACGCGCAAAGGCGCGACCGAGGAAGGCGCGCGCCGCCGGGATCCCGAGCTCGCTCATCGGCGTTTCGCTCTGCTCGACCCGCGCGCTCGGAAGAGCATTCGCGGGCTCCTCGGAGCCCACGAACGCGCGGACGACCTCGGCGACGCGCGCGGGAGACGCGACGACCACCGCGCTCTCGATCGCCGCGAGCATGTCGGCCGCGGTCGCGAAGCGGTCCTCGGGGGTGCGCTCGAGCGCGCGCATCACGATCGCGTCGAGGAGCGCAGCCTCGGGCGCCTTGGCGCTCGGGGCCTGGACGTGCGCGCAGAGGATCTCGACGAGCATCTCGACGCCGTTGCCGGAGCGGAGGCGCTCGCCCGTGAGGAGCTCCCAGCAGACGGCGCCGACGCTGTAAAGGTCCGAGCGGCGATCGCAGTCGCCCGCGAGCTGCTCCGGCGCGAGGTACCGGAGCTTGCCCTTGATCGAGCCCTGCTCCGTATGCTGGTCGCGGCACGCCGCCTTCGCGACGCCGAAGTCCGTGATGCGCGTCGCGCCGTCGAAGCCGACGAGCACGTTCTGCGGGGACACGTCGCGGTGGACGATCTCGAGCGCGCGCCCGTCGGCGTGGCGGCTCTCGTGAGCCGCGTGGAGGCCGGCGAGGACGTCACGTGCAATCGCCGCGACGACGTCGACCGGCAGACGACGACCGTTCTCTGCCACGGCGCGAGCCAGCTTGCCGAGCTCGACGCCGTCGACCCACTCCATGACGAGCGCGGGGTCGTCGCCGCCGACGAAGTCGATGACGCCGACGACGTTCGGGTGGCGGATGCACGCGCCGAGCTCGGCCTCGTCGGCGAGGACTGCCATCGTCGCGGGATCCTCGGTGAGGAACGCGTGGGGCTTCTTCACGGCGACGACGCGGCTCGTCCCTCCCTCGTCACGGCGCGCGAGGTACACGGTCGCCATGCCGCCGATGCCCAGCGTCCGCACGATCTCGAGGTTGCACTTGCTGTTCGTCATGGCTGCGTGAAGAGCTACTTCAACAGTCGTTCCATGGTGCTCGGCTGTGGGCGTACAGGCGAGGCGTGCTGCGTTTGGCGTTATTTTTGGACGCTCGCTCGCGCTCCCGTCTTTATTCAAGACTTCGCGCCTCGGCGTGCGAGGGCATAGATCACTCCTTCGATGCACTCCGTGTGCACTCGAAGTGCAACGTGTGTACTTCGCGTTTGCAGACGACCTCGGCGAGGTGCGGCGTCGCCTGATGCATGGAAGATCCAGTTCAGCGAGCGCCCTCGAGGCGTCGCGGGGCAGCCTCGGCGGTCTTCGAGAGCGACGCGGGCGTGCTCGCGCGGGAGGCCCAGGCGGTCACGCCGGCGCGAGGGGGACGCGGGGCGATCGCCGTCATTGCGGCTCCCTCACGCAAGTCACGCGCCGTCGGTTTCCTCCTCAGAGGCGAGTGCGAGGGAACGGAACCGTGCGTTCCGGATGACCGCCGGGTGGGAACGGATACTTCCCGCCGACTGCGAAGGCGCGTCTCTCTCTCTTGCTCCGGTGAGGTGGTGTGAAATCGCGGGTCGTCGCGAATCACGCGGTTTTCCGCAGCGTCCGAGCTGGCCTGCGACTTGCTCCCCACCGCTCCACATGCAGCGCATCCTCCCGGCGTTCGTTGTCGTCACCGCGCTCTTCGGAGTCGGCTGCGGCTCCACGCTGAGCAGCCCCACCAAGAACGCCGCCACCTCGCCGCTGAAGGATCCTGCGCTGCTCGTCGAGCAAGGCGAGGCCTTCGCGCAGGGCGGCGACTTCACGCGCGCGCAGCAGTACTACGCGGCCGCCATCGCGACGGGCGGCAAATCCAGGGCGATCCTCCCGCAGCTCCTCAAGGCCTGCATCGCCGCCGGCGACCTCCGTCTCGCCTCGGAGTACGCAGAGGCCGAGCTCGCGCGCAATCCCGACGACGCGCACCTGCGGTTCCTCGCCGGCGCCCTCGCGGCGCAGGTCGGCAACCGGGTCCTCGCCCACGAGCATCTCGTGCAGGCCGCCAAGGAGCTCGTGAAGGACGCGAACATTCAGTTCTCGGTCGCGACGTTCCTCCGCGACGACATGAAGGACCGCATCGAGGCCGACACGTACTTTCGCGACTACCTGAAGCTCGCGCCCATGGGCGAGCACGCCGCCGAGGCTCGTGGCTCGCTGATGGAGCGTGTTCAATGATTCCCGAGATCGTCTTCAACGCGACGCTTCTCGGCTTCTTCGACCCGGTTCGTCGCTACCTCGACGATCCGTCGGTCACCGAGATCATGATCAACGGCCCGGGCAAGATCTACATCGAGCGCAAGGGCAAGCTGCAGAAAGTCGACGAGGTCTTCCCGAACGTGAAGTCGCTCTACGCGGCGCTGCGCAACACCGCGCAGTACGTCGGCAAGCACGTCGACGACGAGCGGCCGCTGCTCGAGGGCCGGCTGCCGGACGGATCGCGCGTCGCCGCCGTGCTACCGCCCGCTGGCAACGGCGGGCCTTACGTCGCGATCCGCCGGTTTTTCGGGGAAAAGCTGACGATGCAGCGCCTCCTCGAGCTCGACTCGATCACCCCGGACGGCGCGGAGATGATCAAGGTCCTCGTCGAGTCCAAGCAGAACGTCGTCATCGCGGGCGGCACGTCGAGCGGCAAGACTTCGCTGCTCAACGCAGTCTCGGAGCTCATCCCCGACGACGAGCGCGTCGTCGTCATCGAGGACTCGAAGGAGCTCGCGCTCCTCCGCGATCACGTCGTCACTCTCGAAGGTCGCCCGGCCGACGCCAAGGGACGCGGCGAGGTCACGATCCGTGCGCTCTTCCGGATCACACTTCGCATGCGTCCGGACCGCATCGTCATCGGCGAGCTCCGCGGCGGCGAGGCGCTCGACCTCATCCAGGCCATGACCAGCGGTCACGGCGGCTGTCTCACCACCCTCCATGCGACGTATCCGCGCGACGTGCTCACGCGCCTCGAGACGATGGCCATGATGGCCGACATCGAGATGCCGCTCGCCGCGATGCGCGCCCAGATCGCCTCTGCCGTCGACATCGTCATCCAGGCCTCGCGCTTCCGCGACGGCACACGGAAGGTCACTCACATCTCGGAAATCACGGGCTTCGACATGGCCAAGGGCACGTACACCATCAACGATCTCTTCCTCCGCAAGGTGGAGGGCGTCGACGCGGACGGCCGCGTCATCAGCGAGCTCTCTCCGACGGGGAACCTCCCCGACTGCCTCGAGACGATCCGCGCCGCGGGCCTCGACGTTCCCGCCTCGGTGCTCGAGGCCAACTGGCGCCGCGAGCAGAAGACGGGCAAATCGTGAACATGAAGGCCGCAAGCAAGCTCGTCGACGACGACGTCACCACCATCCAGCGCATGCCGGCCGCGAAGGCTCAGGGCGACTGGCGTGGAGGCGACGAGGAGTCGGGTCTCCGCGTCCGCCCGCCGATCGCGGCGCCCATGACCGCCGCGTACACGCTGATCGTCAAGGAAGGCCCGAGCGCCGGCCTGACGCTCGCCGTCGACGATGGCTCCTGCGACGTGTTCATCGGAACCAGCCCGGCCTGCGCGCTCCGGGTCGTGGATCCCCTGGTTTCCCGGCGTCACGTCGGCTTCGAGGTGAGCGGCGGCCAGCTCCGCCTCCGCGACGCCGGCTCGACGAACGGCACGTTCGTCAATGGTACGCGCACCGTAGAGGCGCTCCTCTCGGGCTGCGAGACGATCCGCATCGGCGCGACCGTGCTCTCGGTCGAGCGCTCCACGCGCGCCGTCGAGGTCTCGAGCGAGACGTCGTTCGGGACGTTCGTAGGCTCGAGCCTCGCGGTCCGTCGCCTCTATCCGCTCTGCGCGAAGGTCGCGGCGTCGAACGTCCCGCTCGTCATCGAGGGCGAGACCGGCACCGGTAAGGAGGCGCTCGCCGAGGCCATCCACGCGATGGGCAACCGTGCGCACAAGCCGTTCGCGGTCTTCGACTGTACGGCCGTACCGCCGTCGCTGCTCGAGGGCGCGCTCTTCGGGCACGAGCGCGGCGCGTACACCGGCGCCGACACCGCGCGCGCCGGCATCTTCGAGGAGGCCAACGGGGGCACGCTGCTCATCGACGAGATCGGAGAACTCGATCTCGGCCTCCAGTCGCGCCTCCTTCGTGTGATCCAGAAGCAAGAGGTCCGCCGCATCGGCGGCAACAAGTGGATCCACGTCGACGTGCGGATCATCGCGGCGACGCGTCGCGATCTCGACGCCGAGGTCGCGGCCGGCCGCTTTCGCGACGACCTCTTCTTCCGCCTCGCGGTCGCCCGTCTCCTCTTGCCGCCGCTCCGCGAGCGCCCGGAGGACATCGAGAACCTCGCCCGCTATTTCTGGGCGTCCCACACGGTGGATCAGGCGTTTCCCGAGGAGGTTCTCGGCCGGCTCCGCTCCTACGCGTGGCCGGGCAACGTGCGCGAGCTTTCGAACACGATGGCGCGCCTGGCGGCCTTCGGCGAGCTCGCCACGGCCGACGGCGGTGAGCTCTTCATGCGCCGCTCATCGTCCTCGATGCCCCCGGCGGGCGACTTCATCGACCGCGTCGTCTCGCGCGGCCTCACGCTCACCGGCGCGCGCGACCTCATCGTCGCCGAGTTCGAGCGCCGCTACGTCCAGGCCCTCGACTCCGTGCACACGGACGAGCGCGCGCGGATGAGCGCGTCGGGCGTCACCGACCGCTACCTGCGCACGCTGCGAGGCCGCGCGCGCACGTTGCCCTAGGCGTCATCGGCGCCTCCGCGCGACGCTCGCAGCACCAAGCACGACGTCGCCGTCGTCTCCCACGAGTCTGTCAGGCCCTGGGCCACGGGTGAGTCGTTCACGATCGCCGACTGCGCGACTGCGCGACTGCGCGGCCGCGCCTGCGCTGTTCTATGCTGAAAGGGTCATGCCCTTCGGTGGACGACGACACCTCACCGACTACTTCGCGCGCCTGTCGGGCCGGCCTTCGTTCGCGCGCGTCCTTCACGGAGCAAAGCCGTACCTTGCGATGTTCCCGGGCTAGGGCATCGTCGCGCGCCAATGGACAACAAACTCTTCCTCCTCATCCTCGTTGTCGCGCTGGTGGGGATCGCCGTCTTCGCGCGGTCGCGGGGGCGACTACGCGGCCGTGAGGCGCGTATGGATTCGCCGACGGCTACCGCCACGCACGGACCCGCCTCGACGGCCCACCGCGCAAAGGAGGAGTGCGAATTGGGCTGCGTGTCCGCGGCGACGCGCTGCAATGCCGATCACTCCTTCGACAAGCCTGCCGAAAATCGCTGCGACAGCGTCAAGGCCAGCTGCGTTTCGAAGTGCCGCTGATCACCGCCTGAGAACGATCGGTTCTCGCCGATCCGCGATGGAACGAATGGTTCCGCACCCCCGACCAGGAATCGCGCAGTTACGAAGCTGAGACGGCGGCACGACGAGTGCAACTACCCGAATCACGATGGCGAAGGCGAAGAGCACACGCCGCCGAGCACGCAGCCGAGGGATGACCGTTCAATCGGTCCTCGCGGTCTGCGCGGTGATGGGTTGCTTCGTCTACCCGCTGTCGCTCGCGATGCGCTCCACCGGGGCACGCATCGCGGACGAAAGTGAGAAGGGTCACAACGTGATGCTCGACCAACCGCGCTGACCCCGCTCACTCGAAAGACTCTCGTTTTCACGGATTCAACGTCAACCCACACGCACCAAGAAGAGGCACACCCTATGTTCAGCAACATCCGCAACACCATGAAGAAGTTCTTCGTCGACACGCTTGGCGAGGATCTCGCCGAAGTCTCGTCGGGCCTCTCCAAGGGTGCAAAGACCGCCATCGTTCTCGGGGCGATCGCGGCGTCTGCGGCAAGCACGAACGCGCTCTCCACCTCGTCGAGCGCCGCGTCCGACACCGCGGCTCAGAAGGTCAACGCGCCGATCGGCGCGCAGGCCGCGACGACGCCCGCGGGCCAGGCCGTCTACAAGTGAACGAGTGAGCTGGGTGGCCCGAGCGCGCGACACCGCGCGTGCTCGGGCTCTTCGCTCTTTTCCGTTCGTGAAGCCTGGAGGAGAGCAGCCATGAATCCCGCACGCATCATCCGTCGCCTTGGCCGTCTGCTTCCGCGCTTCGTCACCGGCGCGGACGCCGGCAGCGCGGATCTCAACACGTACCTTCTGCTCACCGCGGCAGGGTGCGTGATGGTCGGCCTCACGGCGCCTCACCTGTTCAAGTCGTCGGAGACGGCTTCGGACACGTTCGAGAACCAGGTCAAGATTCTCCAGCGGGGCGCCAGCGGCGGCCTCCACAAGTGAAGAGGACAGCAGCGATGAACCCCGTACGCATTCTTCGCCGTCTCGGCCAGCTGCTCCCGCGCTTCTTCACGGATCGGCGCGGCAGCGCGGATCTCAACACGTACCTGCTGCTCACCGCAGCCGGATGCACCATGGTCGGCCTGACCGCGCCGCACCTGTTCAAGTCGTCGAAGACGGCGTCGGACACCTTCGAGAAGCAGGTCGAGATCCTTCAGCGCGGCTCGAGCGGTGGAGCGGGAGGCGCGGGCGGCGCCGGCGGCGGCTCGAGCAGCGGCGGCTGGGACCTCGGCGGCATGGGCGGCCTTGGACAGTTCGCGGGCTCGCTCGGCGGCGGCGGTGGTCAGCTCGCGAGCGGCGGCGGTCAGCTCACGAGCGGCGGCGGTCAGCTCGCGAACGCGGGCGCCGGTCCGGTCGTCTCGGCCGATGCGCGCCCCGCCAACAACGCCCCGAAGAAGCCGGCGGCCAAGTGAAGGCGACGCGCGCGCGCAAGCCTCACGTGCTGCACCGGCCTTGGGTCCTCGTCGTGTGTGCGCTCGCCGTCGCTGTCTCCTTCGCGCAGCTGCACGCGTACCAGAACAACTGGAGCTACCCGTCGGATCCAAATGCCGAACGTGTCTACGCACCCATCGGCGCGCGGGCCGCGGCGACCCCGTCGTCGCAGGGAATCTACAAATGACCGCCTCGAGGCAGCCATGACCACGTCGCTCTGGGTTTGCCTCATCGTCGTGCTCGTCTCCGTCGCGAGTGACATCGCGACGCGGCGGATTCCGAATGTCGTGACTCTCGGTGGGCTCGTCGTCGGCCTGGCTGTCCACGGCGCCTCGGGCTTCGTCGAGAGCGGTTTCGTAGGAGGCCTTCGCGGTGCCGGCTTCGCGCTCCTCGGCGCCGTCGCGTGCGGGCTCGTGCCGTTCCTCGCCTGGAACAAGGGCGAAATGGGCGGCGGCGACGTGAAGCTCTTCGCCGCCATCGGCGCGCTCGTCGGCCCCGCGGTGGGCTTCGACGTCGAGGCGCGCGCGTTCGCGTTCTCGCTCCTCGTGCTCTTCCCGTACCGCTTGGTACGCCACCGCGCGGTCCTCGTCGCGCTCCGCAACATGCGCATCGGCGTCGTCAACCTGTTCAAGTCGAAGGCCGCGCGCGGGCCCTACCTCACCGGCCCGAAGCTGCCTCCCGTCATTCTCGCGCCTGCGATCGGCGTCGCCTTCGTGCTCACGCTCCTCCAGCACGGGGCGTTCCGATGAGGAAGGGCCTGCTCCGCGACACCCGCGGTGAGATCACCTCGAACACGCTCGGCTTCGCGCTGACGTGGTTCGTCGCGTTCTTCGTGTTCCTCATGAACGTGCAGCTCGGCCAGCTCTTCCACCGCCGCGACGTCGTCGATCACGCCGCCGCGATCGCCGCGGACGTCGCGAAGAAGACCTACTGCATGAAGGAAGAGGACAAGGGCGCCACCGAGCAGGAGGCCAAGAAGGCCATCAAGAACGTGCTCGACTCGGCCGGCGGCAACGAGGCGTGCAAGCTCTCGGTCCACGCGAGCGGCGGGAGCTCGGACCCGGGCGCGAAGAGCCTCGAGGTGAAGCTCGAGTGCTCGTTCGATTGCAAGGTACCGCTCGCGGCTCAGGTCATGTGCAAGGGCGGCACCAGCAAGCTCGACGCGAAGATCGAGACGGTGGCTCTCGGCTGCGACGGGAAGGGGAGCTGAACATGGCACGCTCCCTGTTCCGAGATAGCCGCGGCGCGATGGCCCTCACCGTCTCGCAGATGTTCATCGGCGCCGTGTCGCTCGGCATCGGCATGTTCCGCGGCACCGAGGTGAACGCGGCCTTCCACCACGAGACCACGCTCGGCCACGCCGACTACGGCGCGTCGAAGCTCGCGGCCGACCACGCGCGCTCGGCGAACGTCGTCGTGAACAACAACGTCACGATGGGCGCGATCATGGGCCCGCGCTTCGGCGTCGAGGCCGACAACATCACGATGGACGCGAACGCTGCCATCGCATGCCCGACCTGCCCGTACTCGCACATCTGCACGGTCTGCAGACAGTACAAGGCGAACAAACCGCGCGCACTGGCGAAGCTCGTGTGGGTCCGCGCGAAGCAGCAGCTCCTCTGGGGCACGCTCGGCAAGCTCTCGGGCGACATCGACAAGCTCGCGTTCCAGCAGGGGTCCGGCCTCATCCACGGCGACGTCGCGAAGGCCGACTCCAAGGTGAAGATGCGCTTCGAGGATCCCTCTTCGAGCGGGGAAATTTGGGGCGGCGGTAACGCGGACGTCGCGTGCAAGCTGTCGATGAAGGACACGCTCCCGTCGCCCGTCACCGGGCACGCGTTCCCGCTCCTCATCTCGCCGAACCTCCTCGAGGGGCTCCCGAAGGTGCTCGTGCAGGCGATGCCGCAGATGATCTGCAAGGCCACGAGCGCCGCGAGCGGTGCTGCTGGCGGTGGCGGTGGCGGCAGCGATGCTCCGCAGCTCCCGCAGATCAAGGCCGTCGCCGACAAGACGAAGGCCGACTGCAAGGCGATCGAGGACTCGATGCGCTGCGCGGTCTCGGCGGCTTCGGGAAACTCCGGCGCGTGCAACGACGATGCAGAGCCTACGGTCTCCGAGCTACCCGTGTCCGCCCTTGGCGCTCGCGTCGAGCTCCCGAGCAAGGCTCAGCCCTTCGTGCAATGCCAGACGGCTTCGCCGAGCTCGCCGCTCCGCATGGGCGGCGGCGGCTACTCCTACCGCAACGGCTCCGGCGCGGTGGTCAGCTGCACCTTCGATCGTGACCAGTGCGAGGACAAGAAGCTCAGCGAGAACTCCGACAGCTTCATGCGCGAGAACCTCGGGCTGCCGAAGGTCGTCTCCAACCTCGCGTCGATGCTCGGCGGCAGCGAGACACGCAAGCCCTCGCAGGGCACGTCCAACCCGAAGAACTTCTGCACCTGCGCGTTCAGCGAGAAGCCCGTCGACGAGACGATGATCGGCATCAGCGACGCGGTGCGGACGATCGCGAGCTTCGGTGCGTCCGACCCGAGCACGGCGCTCCGCAAGAAGCGCGAGTACCGGTCGTGCGGCCGCTGGTATTTCCCCGCGCGGAACGGCGAATTCGCCTCGACGCCCGAGGACGAGCAGCCGTTCGTCGCCGCATGGAAGTGGAACCAGACGACGAAGTGCGAAGGAGGTGGCCAGTGACGTCGCGCGCTCTCTCTCGCTCTCGCGGCCGTGCGCGCGCGGGCCAAGCCGGCTTTTCCAGCGTCGGCACCATCCTCGAGTCGGCGATGGTGATGGGCTGGTTCGTCGCGCTCCTTCTCGGTGAAAAGGGCGTCAGCAACGCCGCCGACGCGCGCCGCTCGGCGGAGAGCGCCGCCGAGGAGTCGGCCACGAAATCGAGCGCGAACCAGTGCAAGCCGCAGAGCGCGAGTGTCGGGAACGCCCGCACGAGCCCGTCGGTGATCGCGAATGGAAAGCCGGACGTCGCGTCCGCTGTCGCGCTCGTTCAGGCGCTCGGCCTCGGCCAGCAGCGCACGTTCCCGAACTACGTCAAGCCCCTCCAGAACGTGCTCGTCCAGGGCCAGGCGGCGGCCGACGCCGTCGCCGGCGACGTGAACCCCGCCGGCAAGACGTTCGAGGGTCAGCGCGACCTCGGTTGCCTCGAGAAGCCGATCGACACGTCGCAGGGCAGCATGGACCAGTACCGCGCCAAGCTCTGGGAACAGAACTTGAAGGGATACTGACCATGTCGACTCGCGTCAGGCTCGTCTCCGTTCTTCTCGTCGCCGCGGTCGCGGTGCCCGCGGCTGCGCATGCGGCAGGCGAGCGAAGGGCCAATTTGCGCGCGCAGCGCGAGATGGCTGCGATGACGAGCGTCGTTGGGCAGGTCACGCTGACCGCGGGGAGCGAGCGCAGGGTGACGCTCAACGGCGCACCCCTGTTTTTCCGCAAGACCAGCGAGCGCGGCACGCTCGACGCGGTCATGGCGCGTGTCGCGAAGGAGTGCGCGAGCGGAACGGAAGCGTCGGCCTTCGGACTCTCGAAGAGCCTCGACGACGGCGCGAACAAGCCGATCGAGCTCCAGCGCGTCTTCTCCCAGGAATCCGAGGGCGGCGCGCGCGCGAGCCTCTGCATCTTCGCCCACTCTACAGGTGCGCACGCCCCGAACGAGGAGCTCCACCGCGTCCGCTACACCCTCGCGCACGCGCGCGACGACGGTTCGATCGCGGTGACGACGGTGGTGAACGCTTCTTCGACGCCCTTGAACGAGCTGTTTCCCGCGGAAGGTGACGCGCCGGGCAGCGATCTCGTGGGGGTCGCGCGCCCCGAGCAGTCGCGGCGCACGATGACCGCGATCATCGGCGGGGAGGCGGGGGCTGACCCGCCGGAGCACGCGGTTCGCGTCTACGAGAGCACCCTTGCGCTCGAGCCCGCGGTCGCGAGCTACGACCGCCAGATGTCGGCCCTCGGTTACCTCACGACCGGCTCGCTCGAGGACGCCCGCATGTACCGGAAGAACGGCCGCAGCTACGTCGCGTCGTTCCGCGGCACGACCGACGGGTCGACCGTCGCGCTCCTGCCGTTCGGGGCGCCGTCCTCGAACTGAGATCCCGCCGTTCCATGCCGCTTCTCACTCTCTCGACGAGACTGGGAAGAGGCCGTTCTCACCCGGTCTACTGAACGCGAAAACGCCAGGATTTACGGGGTGCGGGGAGCCGGCACGGCGGGTGCTTCAGTGGGACTCGATGCGAGCCGCTGTCATTGGTCTCCTGGTTGCGTTCGTGGCCAGCTTCCTCGTCTGGTCCTACATGAAGCGCTTCGAGGACGAGGCCTCGGGCGGACCGCGGATCATGGTGCTGACCGTCGTGCGGACGCTCGAGCCGGGCGCCATCATCACGGACGCGGACATCGGCGAGCGTGGCATCCCCGTCGCGTACGTCGAGTCGCGCGCCGTCCGCGCGACCGATCGCCAGCGCATCGCCAACCTCCGGATCTCCTCGGCGCTCGAGGCACAGCAGATCCTGAACTGGAGCGACATCGTCGCCTCGAACGACGAGCGCATCCTCTCCAACCTCGTCCAGCCCGGCATGCGTGCCGTGGCGCTCCGTACCGAAGGTCGTTCGAGCTCGCTCGCTCGTCCCGGCGACCGCGTCGACGTCATCGCGACGGTCCAGCAGCCCGGCAGCCAGGAGCACCGCGTCGGTGTCGTCCTCTTCCAGAACGTCATCGTCCTCGGCCATCCCGCGGGCGGCGCGGGAAACATCGGCAACGACGGCACGGACACGGTGCTCAGCCTCTCGCTCGACCAGTCGAAGCTCCTCGCGGTCGCGGGTGACAAGGCGAAGCTCACGCTCGCGCTCCGCAGCGTTCCGGACACGCTCATGGTCGCGGGCCTCGGCGAGAGCTCGGACAGGGACATCGCTCTTCCCGCGGCGGCGGCCGCTCCAGCCCGGGGTAAGGGCGGTCCGGTTCCCGTCGGAGGTGCGCGATGAGGAAGTCCACGAAGGCGCAGATCCTCGTCGCGCTCGCGACCGCCGCAGCGAGCCTCCTCTCCGCCACGGGCGCGCACGCGCAGCGTCGTCACGGCGCCCCGGCGGTCGCCGGCGTCCCCGCAGCCGCCACTCCCGACGTGAAACCGACCAAGGCGTCGACGATCGAGATCGACCTCGTCGTCGGCGAGAACAAGACCATCCCCGCGTCCGACGTCGCGAGCTACTCGGTCGGCTCCCCCAACATCGCCGACGTCAAGGTGTCGCCCGACCAGAACGTGTTCGTCGTCATCGGGCTCCGCCCGGGCTCGACGACGGTCCTCATGCTGAAGAAGAACGGCACCGAGGTCACGTACGCGATCAACGTCTACTCGCGGCCGAAGGAGGTCGTCGAGAAGGAGCTCCAGGAGCTCCTCACCGGCTACAACGGCCTCCGCGTCCGCTCCGTCGGCCCGCGCTTCTTCGTCGAGGGCGGCGTCAGCACCGAGGCCGATGCGAAGCGCATCGCGGTCATCGCGAGCCTCTACCCCGGACAGGTCGAGTCCCTCGTCGTCGTCGGCTCGGTCGGCCTCGAGCACACGATCAACGTCCGCATCGATTTCTACTTCGTGCAGTACGACAAGTCGTCGAGCTACGGCGTCGGCCTGGCGTGGCCGGGACGCATCGGCGGCGGCGCGCTTAACGCGTCGTACGACCTCGTGGGCAAGACGGGCACGGCGACGCTCAGCGCGGCGCAGGCGCTCCCCGCGCTCGATCTCGCGCAGACGCGCGGCTGGGCGAAGGTCCTCAAGCATTCGGTCGTCGTGACGACCAGCGGCAGCGAGGCGACGTTCGAGAACGGCGGCGAGCAGAACTTCGCCGTCGCGACGGGCATCACCAGCTCGATCCAGGCCATCAAGTTCGGCACCAACGTGACGGTCCTCCCTCGCTACGACATGAGCAACAGCCAGCTCGACGTGAAGGTCGCGGCGAACGTCTCCGACCTCACTGCGCCTGGCAGCGGCGCGCTCCCGGGACGCAGCACCTCGACGATCAACACGTTCGTGCACCTGAAGCTCGGCCAGTCGCTGGTCCTCTCGGGAATCCGCACGAGCCGCCAGACGCACGGCGTCACCGGCGTCCCCGGCCTCAGCCAGATCCCGGTGCTCGGGCTCCTCTTCGGCAGCCACTCGAACAACGAGGACGAGGTCGAGGGCGCCGTCTTCATCATCCCGAGCGTCGTCGACACCGCTCCGCGTCGCTCGCACGACATCGTCGATGCCGCCATGAAGCAGTTCGAGGACTTCAACGGCAAGATCGACAACGTCGCCTCCTTCACCGCGACCCCCCCGGCGTACAAGTGATGATGAACGTCCCGATTTTCGTCCAGCGTCAGATCGACGGCCCCGAGCTCGACAACGTCGGCAACCTCGACGTCGTGGCGCCGTTCGAGCTCATGCTCGGTCGCAACCCTGCCTGCGACGTCCGGCTGGACAGCAACGAAGTCTCGCGCCGTCATGCGCGCGTGGTCCTCGGGTCCGAGGGCTACGTCATCGAGGACCTCTCCAACAACGGGACCCTCACGCAGTCGGGCGACGTCCTCTGCCGCGAGCACCGCTCGTATCCCTACGGTACGCACTTCACGATAGGTCCGTTCCGCATCACGGTCGGCCGCCAGGGGCAGAGCGACCGCCCTCGCGCGATCGTGGCGATCCCTGTCGCCGTGCCGAGCCCGCACTCGGGCGTCCACGCGATGCAGCTCACGGGCCCTGCGGCGGGTCTCGCCGCAGTGACTGCGTCGGTGCCGCGCGCCTCGCAGCCCCCGCCCGTCGCGCCGTTCCAGCCGCCGCCCGGCTTCCTCTCGGTGGCGCCGCCGCCTGCGCACGTCGCGATGACGCCGCAGGACACCGCGCGCGCGCGTGCCAACGAGCTGAAGCACTCGGAGGAGCTCATCAACCTCCGCCGGCGCATCCACGCCGAGCTCTTGAAGAACCTGGATTTCGCGAAAATCGACCCGTCCGTCGTCGATCCCTCGCTCCGCCCGCGCGTGCTCACGGCGCTCAAGCGCATCGTTGTCGCGCAGAACGCGCCGATCCTCGAGCAGCTCGACCGCGACGCGTTCATCGGCGAGCTCCTCGACGAGGCGCTCGGCCTCGGCCCGCTCGAGCCGCTCCTGGCGGACGCGAGCATCACCGAGATCATGGTCGTCGACCCCGCGACGATCTACGTCGAGCGCGGCGGCTGCCTCGAGCTCACGCAGACGCGCTTCACCGACGAGGAGCGCGTGCGCGCCGTCATCGAGCGTATCGTCACCCCGCTCGGACGTCGCATCGACGAGTCCCAGCCGCTCGTCGATGCCCGCCTCCCCGACGGCTCGCGCGTCAACGCCATCATCCGCCCGCTCGCGCTGCGCGGCAGCTGCATCACCATCCGCCGCTTTCCCAAGCGCCGGCTCACCGTCGAGGACTTCGTCCAGCTCGGTTCGCTCACGCCGCGCATCGCGAAGTTCCTCGAGCGCGCCGTCATCGCGAAGAAGAACATCCTCATCTCCGGCGGCACCGGCTCCGGAAAGACCACACTGCTCAACGTGCTGTCGGCGGCGATCCCGAGCACCGAGCGCATCGTGACCATCGAGGACGCCGCCGAGCTCCAGCTCCACCAGCCGCACGTCGTCTCGCTCGAGACCAAGCACGCGAACATGGAGGGCAAGGGCGCCTTCACGATCCGCGACCTGGTACGGAATTCGCTTCGTATGCGTCCTGACCGCATCGTCGTCGGCGAGTGCCGCGGCGGTGAGGCCCTCGACATGCTCCAAGCCATGAACACCGGCCACGACGGCTCCCTCACCACCATCCACGCGAACTCGCCGGTCGAGGCCCTCTCCCGCCTCGAGACGCTCGTTCTCATGGCCGGCGTCGACCTCCCGTCCCTCGCGATCCGCGAGCAGATCGCGCGCAGCATCCACGTCATCGTCCAGCAGACACGCCTGACCGACGGTTCCCGCAAGATCACGCACGTTTCCGAGATCGACGAGCTCGACCCCAGCGGGCGCTTCGAGGTCCGCGATATCTTCGAGTTCGAGCAGACCGGCGTGACGCCGGAGGGCCGCGTCATCGGCGATTTCGAGGCGACCGGATATCTCCCCAGCTTCCTCGACGAGATCCTCGCGCGCGGCCTGGTGAAGCCCGGGGAGCCCTTCCTGTGAGCGCGCTTCCCAGTGTGAAGCACCTGATCTCGGCAGTGCGCACGGGTGATTCCCAGCTGCTGAAGCAGCTGGTCCTCGCGTTCGTCTTCACGTCGATCGCGGTCTCGGTCTACCGGTCGATCGAGCACCCTCGCGGCGCCATCCGTCGGTTCGCGGCTGGCTACGTGGCGAAGATCGACGCCCAGCAGAAGTCGATGTTCCAGAACCCCTCGGGGGCGAAGATCGGCTGGACGCAGCTCGCGATCATCTTCGCCCTCTGCGCCGTCTACGGGGTCGTGCCCGAGGACTTCCTCTTCCTCATCGCCGTGGGCGTCGCGATCTTTCCGCCGCTGTCGATCCGTTGGGACCTCGCCAAGCGCCGCGCGAAGATCGACGACCAGGCGAACGGCTTCGCGCTTGCGCTCGCCAACGCGCTGAAGGCGACGGCGAGCATCGGCGACGCGATGCGCGGCGCGACCGACGTGACCGCGGCGCCTCTGAAGCAGGAGCTCCAGGTGGTCCTTCGGCAGGTCGGCGTCGGCAGCACGATGGAGGAGGCGCTCCTCGCGCTCTCGACGCGCGTGCAGTCCACCGCGCTCGATGTCGTCGTCTCGGCGCTCCTCATCGGCCGGCAGACCGGCGGCGATCTCCCGCGCATCCTCGAGGGCACGGCCGGGTCGCTGCGCGATCTCAAGCGCCTCGAAGGCCTCACCGACAAGGTGTCGCGCAGCGCGAAACAGTCGCTCGCCGTGAGCGCGGCGGTGACCGCCGGTATCGCGATCATGCTCCCGCGCATGTTCCCTGGCTTTCTCGACCCGCTCCGGAACACGATCAAGGGCCAGATCTACGCGGGCCAGATGATCGCCGTGTATCTCCTCGCGCTCTACCTCGGCTACCGCTTCACGAGAAAATCGATATGAACGTCACGGTCTGGCACTGGCGCATCATCCTGATCGCCTTCACCGCGATCATGACGGGCGGTCCCGCGCTCTGGATGGCGCTCCGTCCGACCCGCACCGCGAGCCGTCTCGGGATGCGCGGCCTCAAGCGCCAGCGCGCGCTCTTGAACCCGACCTGGGCTGCGCTCGACCCGCTCGTTCGCTGGATGGGCCTCCGCGTCAGCGGAGTCCTCGCCGAGAAGACGCGCACCAAGATCGACCAGAATCTCACGTACGCCGGCGACTTCATGGGCATCACCTGTGACGAGTACGCGGCGATGCTCGTCCTCTCGGGCATCGTCGGCGCCGCGCTCGGCGCCATCGTCGCGTTCATCGACGGCCGGTTCGTCTTCCTGGTCCCCGTTCTCCTCGTCGTCGGAAGCGCCATCCCGCACGTCATGGTCGACAACGCGCGCGTCGAGCGCTTTTGCGCGATCAACCGCGGCTTGCCGTACGCCATCGACCTCATGGCCCTGTCGATGAGCGCAGGCCTGGATTTCCCGGGCGCGCTGAGCCAGGTGGTCCACAAGGCGAAGGCCAACGAGGCCCTGAAGGACGAGCTCGGCTACATCCTCCAGCAGTTCCACCTCGGTCGCACGCGCGCCCAGGTCCTGAAGGAGCTGTCGGCCCGCGTTCCGATCGAGGCCGTGAGCGAGTTCGTCCACGCGCTCCTCCAGGCCGAGGAACGTGGCACGCCGGTTGCGAGTGCTCTCGAGATACAGGCTTCGACCGCACGCGTGCGCCGCGCAAACCTCGCCGAGACCGCCGCGTCCGACATGCGCGGCAAGATGGTCATGCCGACGATGATGATCATCGGCGTCTCGATGACCCTCATTGCCATTCCGTCCACGATGATGATCGACAAGATTACTGGAGGCTTGAAGTGAGTAAATCGGGCGATCCGCAGCTGGGGTTCCGTTTCCGCGTCGCTTACGCCGACGGCCGCCAGGAGCAGATCACGGTCGACTCCGAGCGCGCGCTCATCGGCAGCGCCTCGCACTGCGAGCTGCGCCTCCCGCCGGAGATCGCCGCGCACGAGCACGTCGAGGTGTTCGCGCACGAGGGCACCGTCCAGTTCGCGACGCGGCCCTATGCGCTCCTCGCGCTGCCGGCGCTCGACGGGGTCGCGACCGTGGAGGGGCGCTGGCCGAGCGGCTCGTCGCTGCGCATCGGCGACGTGCAGATGACCGTCGAGATCGTGAGCCTCGGGATGGCGAAGGCGAAGCCGCCGCTGTGGGCTCTCTTCATCGCCATTCCGGCGATCGCGATCACCGCCGTCGGTGTCGCCCTCGCGCGCCCCGTCGAGCACGGCCTGCCGCCGATCCCCGAGGCACCGGCGCTCGTCGGCGCGAAGGACGCGAAGTGTCCGGAAGTCTCGGCCGAACAGCGCCCCGTCCTCGCGGCGGAGAAGCTGCGCATCGCCCTCGCGAAGCGTGAGCGGAGCCCGTTTGCCCCGCGGGACGGCATCGAGGCGATCGGGCTCTTTGAAGTCTCGGCCGCGTGCTTCCGCGTCGCGGGTCAAGCCCAGCAGGCGACCGACGCCGACGAGGCCGCGAACCTCCTGCGCGCCAAGCTCGACGAGGACTACCGCCTCCGTCGCGTGCGCCTCGAGCACGCTTATCGGACACATCAGTCGAACGCGGCGAAGCGCGAGCTCGTCGTGCTGATCCCCATGACGGCACATCGCCGCGGTCCTTACACCGAGTGGCTCGCTTTCCTCGACCGCGCCGTGAATGCGGAGCTCGAGCAGCGCGGGAAGCTCCAGCCGTGAAGAGCCTCGGTGTCGCGCTCGCCCTCGCGGTGGTCTCGCTCGCCGCGTGCAAGCCGCCGCCGGCACCGGCGCCGGTCACGGTGTTCGTGCGCGTCGTCGACGAGTCGAAGGCGCCCGTCAGCAACGCGGAGATTGCGTCCGCGTCGCAGGTCATCTCGAAGACAGGCGGAGACGGCCGCGCAGAGGTCACCGTCGGCGGCCGCGAGGGCGCGACGTACCTCCTCGACGTCCGCTGTCCGAACGGCTACCGCTCTCCGGAGGCGCCGCTCGAGGTCCGCCGACTCGACAACGGCACAGCAGCACCGCCGGAGTACGTGACGCGCTGCAACCGCCTGCGCCACAAGCTCGTCGTGAACGTCCAGGCGATTGGCGCGGGCGGCAGCCTACCGGTGCTCTACCTCGGCAAGGTGCTCACGCATACCGACGCCGACGGCAAGGCGCGTGTCACGCTCGAGGGCGATGTCCTCGAGCGCATCGATCTGCAGCTCGACACGAGCGATGCGTCGTTCGCAAAGGTCCATCCGCAGAGCCCGACGGGCTCCTTCGAGATCCCGAACGTCGACGGCGAGACTGCCTACGAGGTGAAGTTCACGCGGGACAAGAAGGCGCCGAAGAAGTTCGTGAAGGCGAGTGGTCCGAAGCAGATGTGACCCTAATCGAGGTCGACGCGGACGTCGTCGAACCACGCCTGATCGCTCGCGGGGCCGGCCGCCGCGTAGATGATCCCGATGCGGTAGGCGCCGAAATCGCCAAGGGGTACCGTCACCGCTTCGTCGACGAGCAACGTCGTGCTGGTGCCCCTCGTGACACGCAGCGTCGGCGTTCCCGACGGCGTGGTTCGCCGTAGCTCCATCGTGAGGTGGTCCCACTCGCCAAGCTTCGTGCCCCCGATCGGGTAGCCGTGCGCCTCCGCGGTCACGTAGTTCTGCGCGAGAAGCGCGAGCGAGCTGCCCTTCACCGAGACAAAGACGCTGGAGAGCGGGTTCCCGAGCTGCAGCCCTGCAAGCACGTTGGTCATTGCGGGGTTACTCTCGATCCGGAACGAGAAGGAGACCTTCACCCCGAGCGTCCCGGCCGGAACAAGCCGTTCGAGGTACACGCTGCGCTGCGCCGCCGAGGCCTCGAGAGCGGCGCGCAGGCTGCGGGTTCCCGAGCTCGAGATGGTGGGATCGATGGCGAGCGTCCCGCCCGTCGTCTGGAATCCATCCCAGGCGCCGGTCGGGTCCCCGCGCTCGAAGTCATCGCAGAACGCTGGCGGAGTGCAGGGTGGCATCGAGCCGTCCGCGGCGTCTGCGGCGTCCGCGGCGTCCGCGTCGTCCGCGCCGGCATCGACCGAGGCGTCGGCCCCGGCCTCCGCGCCCGGACCCGCCGGGCCTCCGGAGAGGCCGTCCACGTCAATGAGGAGAGAGCAGCCGGCCGCCGCCGCCACGAGGGTC
>JAYSXP010000487.1:0-10429 GCA_043717125.1 Polyangiaceae bacterium
GACGAGGACGTCGAGGTCGCGAAGGTCGAGCACGACGGGCCCGTGTGGACCGCCGACTCGTTCGGGCTCGTGCTCACGCGGAGCGACGGCTGGAGCCGCACGCTCGACGTCGGCCCTTCGGGGACCCTCACCGACGGCGCGGCCTCTCCCGGAAAGCCGATCGATTACACGTGGCAGAGCGGCGCGCAGGTGGCTACCGACATCGACGGTACGCGCGACGACACGAGCGATCGCGACGAGGAGTGGGTCGTCGAGATGGCGATTCCGCTCACGGGGCTCGGCTTGAAGGGAGAGCCCGGCGAGCGCCTCGAGATCACGGTGAAGCGCTGCGATCAGGTCGAGGGCAAGCGCATGTGTGGGTTCTTCGGCGGCACCTCGGCGCCGGCAGTGCTCGTCTTCGACTGAGCGCGTCCCGTCATGGCGCGGCAGCCGCGATCGCGCCGAGGGCGCGGCCGGTCGCTGTCTTGCGCTTGACGAGCTGCTTCGGCTCGCCCTCGAACACGATCGTGCCGCCGGCGTCGCCGGCCTCGGGGCCGAGCTCGACGACCCAGTCCGCGTTCGCGATGACGTCGGGGTGGTGCTCGACGATGACGAGCGTGTCCCCGCGTTCGACCAGGCGATCGAGGACCCTCACGAGGCGTCCGACGTCCGACAAATGGAGGCCGGTCGTCGGCTCGTCGAGGACGTACACGGTCGGCTCGTGCGCCATGCCGGCCGTGAGCTCTCCCGCGAGCTTGAGGCGCTGGGCCTCGCCTCCGGAGAGCGTGTTCGAACCCTGCCCAATCGAGAGGTAGCCGCAGCCGAGCTCGGTGATCGTCCTGAGCGGCCCCGCGATCTTGCGGAACGCCGCGAAGACCGTCGCGGCCTCCTCGGCGGAGAGGCGCAGCACGTCACCGATGGAGAGCCCTGACCACTTCACGTCGAGCGTGGAGGGCTCGAAGCGCAGGCCCTGACAGGTCTCGCACGGGGTGACGACCTCGGGGAGGAACGACATCTCGGCGACGATCGAGCCCTGCCCGGCGCACGCGGTGCAGCGTCCGCCGGTCGGCGTGTTGAACGAGAAGCGCGCCGGGGTCCAGCCGCGGGCCTTCGCCTCCGGGAGGCCGGCGAACAGCTTTCGGATCTCGTCCCAGATGCCGAGGAACGTGGCGGGCACCGAGCGAGGCGTGCGACCGATCGGCGACTGATCGACCGCGAGCGCGCGCTTGATCGTCTTCGGCACGTGGAACGAGCCGTGCGCGCCGGGGGTATCGGCGACGAGCTTCAGCTGCTTGCGGAGCGCAGGAAAGAAGACCTTCTGCACGAGCGTGCTCTTGCCCGAGCCGCTGACGCCGGCGACGACGCACATGCGTCCGACCGGGACGCGGAACGTCACGTCCTTCAAATTGTTCGCGCGCGCGCCGTCGAGCTCGAGCCATACGTCGCTCATCGGACGCCTCGGGCGAACGACGCCGAGCGGCTCGCGGAGCGCACGCCCGGTGGGAGAGGCCTCCGTGGCGAGGACCGCCGCAGGGGTTCCCTCGGCGACGATGTGACCGCCGTTGCGACCGCCGCCGGGGCCGAGATCGGTGAGGTGGTCGGCGGCCTGGATGGTCTCGGCGTCGTGCTCGACGACCACGACGGTGGAGCCCGTGGCGACGAGCGCCCGCAAGTTGGCGATGA
Source organism: Polyangiaceae bacterium (assembly GCA_043717125.1). Taxonomy (GTDB): domain Bacteria; phylum Myxococcota_A; class Polyangia; order Polyangiales; family Polyangiaceae; genus Labilithrix. Next base: position 1,663 of record JAYSXP010000487.1, read on the forward strand.
GGCGACCGGTGTCGCGCGGGTGGAGTCCGATGGTCGGCTCGTCGAGCACGTAGAGTGCGCCGGTGAGGCCGCTGCCGAGCTGCGCGGAGAGGCGGAGCCGCTGCATCTCGCCGCCGGAGAGCGTGCCGGCGCTGCGGCCGAGCCCGAGATAGCCGAGGCCGACCTGCTCGACGAACTCGAGGCGGCGGCGGAGCTCGGCGAGCGGAGCCTTCGCGATCGTCGCGTCCTTGCCGGTGAGGGCGAGCGTGCGGAGCTGGGCGAGCGCCTTCTCGACGCTCTTCTCCATGATGCGCGGGTACGTCTCGCCTCCGAGGCGGACGCTGCGCGGAATGGGCGCGAGCCTGTCGCCCTTGCAGGCGCGGCACTTCTCCTGAGGCTCGGTGGCGAGATCCATGTCGACGGTGCCGCCTCGGATGCCGGTGCCCTCGCAGGACTCGCACTGACCTTGCTTCGTGTTGAAGGAGAACCACCGCGGGTCGAGCTCGGGAATGCCGGTCCCGCAGCGCGAGCAGGCACGCGAGGTCGAAAGGATCTCCTCGCCGCTGGCGATCTCGTGCGTCGGCGTGCCGGGGCCGACGCGAAGCGTTCCGCCGCCCCAGGCGAGCGCGCGATCGAACGCGCCGCGATCGAGCTCGGCGAGCGGCCCGTAGTAAACGATGAGATCGATCGTGTGCTCCTTGCTCTTCGCGAGCTTCGGCGGGGGATCGATGGCGACGATCGCCCCATCGACGCGCGCGGTCGTCACCCCGGCGCGCGAGGCGTTGGTGAAGAGGTCGAGATAGGTGCCCTTTCGAGCGCGAACCGCGGGCGCATAGAGCGTGCGCCTTGCTCCCTTGCTCGCCCGAAGGCGCGCGAACATGTCATCCGGCGAGCTGGGCGCGACGGGCGCATCGCAATCCGGGCAGTACAGCTCCCCGACCTTCGCGTAGAGCAACCTCAAGTAATGCGCGATCTCCGTCACGGTCGCGACCGTCGAGTTCGCCCCAGCCCGCGACGTCCGCTGCTCGAGCGCGATGCTGGGCGGTACCCCGGACACCAGATCGACATCGGGCCGCGGCAATGTCGGCAAGAACTGCCGCGCATACGGCGTGAGCGTCTCCATGAACCGCCGCTGCCCCTCGGCAAAAATCACGTCGAACGCCAGCGAGCTCTTCCCCGACCCACTGGGCCCGGTCACGACACACAGCTTGCCGTGGGGAATCCTGCACGAAACCTCTTTCAGGTTGTGTTCTCTCGCATGCACGACCGTGATCGCATCGATCCCCTGATTTTGCCCGTGCCCGTCCCCGATCGCCTTCTTCGCTCTCCCGGTGACGGGCCTCTCCATTCGCCGGAGCGCCTCCCCGGTCTTCGTCCCCTTCTTCGCAATCTCCGCGGGCGTCCCTTCCCCGACGACCATCCCCCCGTGCGGTCCTCCGCCCGGCCCGAGATCGATCACCCAGTCTGCCTCGCGCACCACCGACAGATCGTGCTCGACCATCACCACGCTCGCGCCCTCCTCGACGAGGCTCTCGAGCGCGCGCACCACGTGCTCGGCGTCCTGCGCGTGGAGCCCTGCGCTCGGCTCGTCGACCACGAAGAGTGTTCCCTTCGCGGCCTGCCCCAGCGCGCGCGCGAGCTTCAGCCGCTGCGCCTCGCCGCCGGAGAGCGTCGAGAGCGGCTGCCCGAGGGGTAGGTATCCGAGACCGACGCGCGCGAGCGGCTTCAGCGTGTTCTCGATCACGTAGTCGCGCAGCTTCGGTGTCTCCAGCGGCGAGAAGGCCGCGAGCACCTCGTCGACGGTCATCGCGAGGACCTCGGCGACGGTGAAGCCCGCGTGCTTCACCGCGAGCACGTCCGTGTTGAAGCGCTTGCCCTGACAGACAGGGCAGAGCAGCATCACGTCGGCGAGGAATTGCATCTCCACCGTCTCGTAGCCCTCGCCCGAGCACGTCTCGCAACGACCCTTTCCAGGCACGTTGAAGGAGAAGTGTGCCGGCGTGAGGCCGCGACGCAGCGACTCTGGCTCGGCGGCGAAGCGCGCGCGGACACGATCCCAGGCATGCGTGTAGGTTGCAGCATTTCCGCGCGCGGTCCGGCCGAGCGGCGACTGGTCGACGAGCACGGCGCTCTTGAAGCCCTCGTGACCCTTCATCGAGGCGAACGCTCCGGGCTTCGAGACGGCCGCCCCGCAGGCGCGAGCCACGGCGCGGTAAACGATGTCCTCGGCGAGCGTGCTCTTACCGGAGCCGCTCGGTCCTGTGATCGCGCACAGCACGCCCAGCGGAATCTCCAGGCGGTCGATGCGTAGGTTGTTCTCGCGCACGCCGGTGAGCTCGAGCGACCGCGCCGCTGTCTTTACCCTGGTGCCTGGCTTCGTGCGCATGCGCGAACGCCACGCCTTGCCGGTCGCGGTGTCGCTCGCGGCGATCTCCTTTGGAGTGCCAGAGAAGAGGATCTTCCCGCCGTGCGGTCCGGCGCCCGGGCCCATTTCGACGACGCGATCACATTGCTCGACGACGCCTCGGTCGTGCTCGATCACGAGCACGGTGTTGCCGGCCTTCGCCAGATCGCGCATCGCGCCGGCAAGACGAGGCACGTCGGACGCGTGGAGGCCGACCGTCGGCTCGTCGAGCACAAAAAGCGTGCCCGTGAGTGACGCTCCGAGCGCCGTCGTGAGGCTGGCGCGCTGCGCCTCGCCGCCGGAGAGCGTACGAGCCTGGCGATCGAGCGTGAGGTACGGGAGGCCGACGGCGTCGAGATAGGCGAGCCGCGACGCGAGCTCGCTCTTGACGCGCTTTCCCTGCGCGCCGCTCGGGTGAATTCCATCGAGGCGCGCACGCGCCACCTCGACCGTGAGACCGTGCCACCCGCCGAGGTCGAGCCCGCCGACGAGGTAGGTGCGTGCGGTCGCGTTGAGCCGCGCGCCCTTGCACACGACGCACGGGACGTAGTCGCGATAGCGCGAGAGGAAGACGCGCACGTGCATCTTGTAGGTGCGGCCCTCGAGCCACTTGAACCACGCCTTGATGCCCGGGTACTTGCCCCCCGACCAGTCGCCCTCACCGTCGACGACCGCGGTGCGCTGCTCTTCAGAGAGCTTGTCCCAGGCGACGTCGAGCGGGATCTTCCGCTGCTTCGCGAAGCGAACGAGGACCTCGCGCTCCCACTCGCTCGACTTGCCCGACCACGCCTTGATGCATCCTTGCGCAAGCGTCTTCGTCTTGTCCGGGATCACCTTGTCCCAGTCGACCGCGATCACGCGGCCGAAGCCCTTGCAGCCGGTGCAGGCGCCGAGCGGCGAGTTGTACGAGAAGAGCCCGGGTCGCGGCGCCTCGAACGACCTCGCGCAGCTCGGGCACACGAGCCCGCGCGCGATCGCAACGTGCGGCGGCTTCGCGGCGTCGGGAGCCTGGAACGCCGCCCCCGGTTCGACCGTCGTGACGTCCACGGTGCGAAGCTCGGCGCGGCCGTGACCACGCTCCCAGGCGATCTCTATCGCCTGCTGAAGGCGACGGACGTCGCGCGACGCAAGCTTCAAGCGATCGACGACGACCTCGACGACGACGTCCGGTCGGCCGGCCTCACTCGGCTTGACCTCGTCGATGTCGTGGATGCTGCCGCCGACGACGAGGCGGCGATAGCCGTCGCGCACGAGCGACTCGCGAACCTCGAGGTAGCTCTCGGCGGAGCCAATGCTCACAGGATAGCTGACCACCGCTCGGCGCTCGCCGAACTCGGAGACGGCGCGCAGCGCGGCGTCGTGCGCGGACGTCGCCGTCGCGGGCTCATGGCAGTCCGGGCACGTCGGCACGGCCTCGCACGCAAAGAGCCCGGCAAGGTAGGGCTCGATGTCCGTGAGCGTCGCGACCGTGGAGCGGCTCGACTTGACCGGCGCGCGCCGATCGACCGCGACCGTCGCGGCGATGGGCTCGAGGCTCCTCACCGGCGGTCGCTCGAGGCGCTCCAGGAATTGTCGCGCGTACGGGCTGAAGCTCTCGACGAAGCGCCGCTGGCCCTCGGCGTAGAGCGTATCGAGCGCGAGCGAGGACTTGCCTGCGCCGCTAGGACCCGTGAGCGCGACGAGGCTGCCCGGCTCGAGGTCCAGGTCGACGCTTTGCAGGTTGTGCGTGCAAGCTCCGCGTAGGCGGATGGGAAGCATGTGGTCTGTTCTTTAGCGACCCTGTCCCCGCTCAGCAACGGGCGAAGGCTGCTTTCCACGGTCGCGCTTTTCGTATCCTGACTGGCGTCTGCCACACGGCTTCAGCCCGAGCAGCGGCACCGGATCAGTCAGGGCGCGACGTCGCCACGTCGATCGTGGTGATCTTCCATGTCCCGTCCTTGCGGAGGAGAAAGTGCACGGGCCGCTTGTCGATCTTGCGTTCGCCGCCGCGCATGCCGGTGACCAGCGCGAGCGCATCGACCTTCGCGGTCGTGGCCGAGTCATCGATCTTGATCGTCATGCCCGTCAGCTCGCAGTCAGCCGAGTTGAACACGAGCGAAGCCTTCGTCGCGCTGTCCGCGAGGGCCTGGCGGTTCGTCACGCGAATGTTGAGGTCCGCGACGTCCACGTAGACGTCGTCGGAGACCGTCTCCTTCAGCTCCGACTTCACGCGTCCGGCGCGCGCGAGGATGTTGTCGTCGGCCTTGACCGCGACCGCCTTGGCAAAGCGCTCGAGCACCTGACGGATGCGCTCCTCCTCCGAGGGCCGCGTCAGCGTGATCACGAGGACGACGACCGCGATCGCGGCACAGACCCCCGCCACGGCCCACTTCTTCATCCCGAGCACCCTAGCATGCGGTGCACGCTTGCTCAGCGCGTCGGCAGCTCGACGCGGAACGTCGCTCCCGTCGTGCCGGGGGCGGAGGCGACGAGCGAAATCGTTCCCGAGTGCGCAGCGACGACGCGCCTCGCGAGCGCGAGCCCGAGCCCCGTGCCGCCTGCGCGCCCCGTGACCAGCGGCTCGAAGATCGTGCTCGCGATCTCCGGGGGTACGCCGGGCCCGTCGTCGGCCACCTCGATCACGACGCGACCGTCCTCCGACCATGCGCGCGTCTCGATCGTCGGCGTGCGGGGCCCGGAGGCTCCGACGGCGTTCTCGTAAAGGACGTGCAAGCATCGGGACATGAGGCCTTGATGGGCGCGGACCCGCAGCTGCGCGGGGTCGACGCGGTCGTTCCAGACGGCGCACCTCTCCGGCAGATCCTCGCGCGAGGCGACCATGATCTCGACGAAGAGAACCGGCTCCGCGTGCGCGGGCTCCCCGCGTGCGAGGGCCATCAGGTCGTCGACGATCCCGTGGGCCAGCCTCGCGTTGCGCTCGATCTTGGCGAGGTGAGGGCCGCAGCCGCTCAGATCCTGCTTGGCCAGATACACATTCGCGCTGATGATCTGGAGGGCATTTCGGAGCTCGTGAGCCACTTCTGCGGCGATCTCGCCGATCGCCGCCAGACGATCGCGCTTGTCATCGGCGCCCTCGGAGTCCATCCGAACAGCATAAACGGCCTCATCTCGGGCCGCGCACGGAAGAAGCCTTTTCGTTTCGGAGCAAAACGGCGTAACATTTTCCGGGCCGCCGTCGATGTCCTCCAACGAGTCGAAGATCCCGGTCGGGACCCTCCTGGTCGGCAAATACCGTGTCGCTGGGGAGATCGGCCGCGGGGGTATGGCTGCCGTCTACGAGGCAGAGCAGCTTTCGCTCGGAAAGCGGGTCGCCGTGAAGATCCTCGCGTCCGAGCTGGCCGCGTCGACCATCGTGATCGAGCGCTTCTTTCGCGAGGCCCGCGCCGCCGCGAGCGTGAAGAGCCCCTACATCGTCGATGTCTACGACTCCGGGCGCCTCGACGACGGGCGGCCCTTCATCGCGATGGAGCTGCTCGAGGGCGAGTCGCTCTACGACCGGATGGCGCGCGTTCGGATCATCGACGTCGACACGACGATCAAGGTGATCGTCCACACCGGCCGCGGCCTCGTGAAGGCTCACGGCGCCGGAATCGTCCATCGCGATCTGAAGCCCGAGAACATCTTTCTCACCAAGGGCGAGGACGGCGACGACGTCATCAAGATCCTCGATTTTGGCCTCGCCAAGTTCTACGCGCCGGTGAATCCCGAGGACAAGGCCGCCAAGCGCCTCACGCGCGAAGGCGCGGTCTTCGGGACCCCTGCCTATATGTCGCCCGAGCAGGTGAAGGGGCAAGGCAACGTCGATCACCGTGCCGATCTCTGGGCGCTCGGCTGCATGGCCTACGAGTGCCTCATCGGCCGGCCGGTCTGGAACATGGATCAGGGCGTCGCGATGACCTTCGCTTCGATCGCGACCGGCCCGATCCCGGTGCCCTCCGCGGCGCGTGCCGATCTGCCGCCCGCGCTCGACGCGTGGTTCAAGAAATGCCTCGAGCGCGACCCGAACAGGCGTTACCAGTCGGCGCGCGAGCTCGCGGACGCGTTCGTCGAATCGTGGGGGCATCGTCCGGCTTCGAGCGCGAGCTTCCCGAACGTCAACATGGGGAGCGGCTCGGCGAAGTACCCGCCGAAGGTCTCGCCCGAGGTGCCGCACGAGCTCGGGATCGAGGCGCTCGAGAGCGTTCAGCCGCCGCCGCCGGCACCTTCGAAGCGCAACCCGGCCTCGAACCCTGCGCTCGGACCCAACGGTCGCTCCGGAAGCAACGTGAGCGATCCCGCGCTGCCGCTCCTGCAGCGCGCGTCGCAGGAGGTCCCCCCGGCCGCCGACCGCGAGACGCCCGTGCTGCGCGCGCGCACGTCGACGTTGCGGGTGGTCGTCAGCGCTGTCTTCCTCGGAAGCTCGGTCTTCACGGCGATCTTCGTCTGGCTCCGCTTCCTGAACCCTCAGGTGTTGACGCCCGTTATCCTGTCGACGGCCACGGCACCGCCGAGCGCGGTTCCCTCGGGAACCACCGGCGTCAGCGGGCCCACCGTCGACGAGCCGAAGTGGGCGCCGATCATCGCGGAGGCCCAGCGACGCTTCACCGGAGGTGACCCGCAGGGCGCGGTCACGAAGCTGCAGGACGCGAATGCGGTCAGCCCGCAGGCCTCGGCCATTGCGAGGGTCTACGCCGAGCAGTTCAAGTTCGTTGCGAAGGAAGCTACCGGCCCGTGCAAGGCCGTCGCGTTCTCGAGGCCGCGGCTCGCCACCGACAAGAAGGCGGACCGCCCCGCGATCCGCGCGACGCCCAAAGGCATGCTCGTCACGTGGACCGACGACCACGAGCAGAAGGATCACGATCACGTCTACGGCGTCGTCCTCAACGATACCGGCAAGCCGATCGGCCCCATCCGTGATCTCACGCCCGAGGCCGCCGACGCGCAGCGACCGCAGCTCACCGCGCAGAGCCCTGACTCCGACCGCACCGTCCTCCTCTACTGGGACAAGACAGGCCGTGAGCAGGGCGTTCGCGTCCGCTTCCTCGACGCCGAGGGGCGCATCGACCAGATGAACGGCCAGAGCCGCTTCATCGGCGCCGCCCGCCCCGGCGACTACTGGCCGTCGATCGACAAGGGCCCGAAGGGCTTCTTCGTCGTGTGGCAGGACGACCGCGACAAGGACAAGGACTACGACCTCTTCGTTCGCGCGCTCTCGAACGACCTCGACACCATCGGCCCCGAGACGCGCCTCACCGACTACTACGCGCCCGTGAAGTCGAAATTCCCGCCGCCGCGCGTGCGCTATCCGAGCGTGGCGGTCGCGGCGAACACGCTGCTCGTCGCGTACCGGCTCGAGAAGGACAAGGAGAAGGAGCACCTCATCATGCGGCTCCGCGTGCCCCTCGCCGATCTCGAGAAGAACGGACTCGAGGAGAGCAAGGACGCGACAAGAGGCTCGCGCGAGTTCGGCGACGCGCAGCCTGTGAACGAGGACAAGGCCCCGGCCGAAGCTCCTGCGATCGCCTGCGGTACGGAAGGGTGCTTCGTCGTGTGGCATGGAGAGGCCGGCGGCGCCTACGCCGCTGCGATCGATCCCAACGTCGGCCGCGTCCAGTGGCGCAAGAAGTTCAGCGACAAGGGCGGGCGGCCCTCGATTGCCGTCAAGGACGGCCAGGTCGCGATCGCGTTCTACGAGGCGGGCAAGCTGAAGATGGCCTTCCTCTCGCGCGACGGCGTGACCGCGCCGAGCACCCTGTTGCACATCAACGACACGACCGGCACGAACATCCCGCGCCCGTCGCTCGCCGCCGGGGCCAACAAGAGCGAGTGGACCATCGCCTGGCAGGACTCGGACGTTCCGAAGGGGAGTCCTGAGATCTACGCCGCTCGTATTCTCTGCCGATGACTGCGCCGGGGACGCCGCAGGCCGCGTGAAGCTCGAAGGGCGCGCGCTGATCGAGGCCGTGATCGCCTCGGCGATCGTGACGGGAGTCGTGACGGCTGCGTCGTCGTTTCTTCCCGATCGCTACGTCGCTACCGCGGTCGGGTTCCTCTTTCTCGGCGCGACATGGGTGCTCGTGTGGCGCGGTGACGACGCACGCGTCGAGCGCTCGGGTCTCGCGCTCGGAGGTGTCGTGCTGCCTGGGCCGCTCGACGGACGCAGGCTGGCGCGGAGCACGGCGACGTCGCTCGCGTGGGCGCTCGCGTTCGCGGCGATCACGTTCGTTCCGTTCTTCTTCGGCTGGCGCACGTTCTGGCATGCGCGCGGTACGTTCGGACTCCATGTGCAGGCGTGGGAAACGACCAACGAGGTGTTCGGTCAGCTCGTGATCATCGCGCTCCCCGAAGAGGCTTTTTATCGCGGATACCTCCAGTCGCGGCTCGACGAGGCACTGCCGGGGCGGG
>JAYSXP010000488.1:0-10420 GCA_043717125.1 Polyangiaceae bacterium
AAGTAGCTCTCGTTCACGACGAGCTCGTCCACCAGCGAGTCGAACTCGGCCGTGGAGGCGGCGTCGTAGCGAAGGTAGTAATAGTAGTCGAGCGGCGACTCGAAGCCCGCGACCGCGAGCTGCGCGAAGACCTTCGCCGAGAACGTCTCGATGGCACTCACGCTGTAGTCGATGCCCGTCCTCTCCTCGAGAAGGCCGCTGAAGAGCCTGAAGGTCTGCATCGAGAGGAGGGCGTGGTTCATCGGCGCCATGCACCGCAGATCCGACGGACCTCGTCGTCGGGGTCATCGTGCCCGGCCCTGTCGAGGAGAAGGCGTGAAGCGGCGGTGTCGGAGGCGGTCAGCGCTCGGGCAGCCGAACGTCGCGCATGGACGTTCTCGAGGCCAAGCGCGGCGTCGATCGCGGCCTGGCTCTCCGGTGAGGCCAGATTCGTGAGGGCGGTGATGAGGAGAGGGGTGAGCGACGAGTCCGCGTCACGGAGCGCGAGCGTGATTCCACTCACGCGTCCCGCGACCGGCTGTTCGAGGGCGATCCGCGCATCGTCTCGTCTCCGCGCGTCTCCGAGCTGCGCGATGAGCCACTTCGTCGCGGCGGCTCCCGTTCGAACGTAGAGCAGCGCGACCGCCGCGCTCTGCACCATGGCCACGGGATCGCGCGTCGCCTGAAGGAGGGCCTCCGTGGCTTCGTCTCCGTCGCTCCCTGCGAGCGCGGAGAGCGCATAGAGCCGGCTCGCGTCGTCGTCGGACCGCGCCTCGCGCAAGAGGAGCGGCAGCGCCTCAACGCGGTTGCACGCTCCGAGCCCGAGGATGGCCACGCGCCGGATGTCGGGGTCGACGGAGCGGCACGCGGTATCCATCACGGCCGTGGAGCGGCCGTCTCCGAGCTTCGCGATGGCCTCGATCGCCGCGACACGAACCTGCCCGGCTGGATCGTCGATGAGCCCGATGACGTCGTCGAGAGCCTCGTAGACGGCGAGGTTTCCGAGCGCTTGGCACGCGTAATAGCGGACCCAGGCGTCCTCGTCGCGAACGCCGGCGCGGAGCGCTACGGCCGCAGCACCCGTCGAACGACCCAGCGCTCGCATCGCCGCCGCGCGCGCGCCCGCCGTCGGCGAACCGCTCGCCCCGAGCAAAGCGGTGAACGCTCGCGGGTCGGTGAGAGAGGCGAGGGCGCCGATCGCCGTGTCACGAATCCGCTCGTTCGGATCCGACATCGCGGCCGTCATGAGGTCCGTGGCCTCGGGATACGCGAGCTTGCCGACGATCTGCAGCGCAGCCCGTCGCCGCGTAGGGTCCGTCGAGCCTGCGGCCTCGAGAGCGAGCGCTCTCGTCGTGTCACAGCGCAGGGCTTCGACGGCCGCGATCGACGCCTGCGAGACGTAGGCGTTCGTGTCGCCAATCAGCGCAAAGAGAGCCGGCACGACGCTCGTGTCTCCGACCTTCGCGACCGCGCGGCAAGCGTGCGCGCGAACCCGGGCGTCCGCGTCGTCGAGGCATGCAGTGAAGAACGGGAGGCGTGCCACGGTGGGCTCGATGAGTGACACCAGTCGCAGGCGCTGGGGGCTGTCGCTTTCGCGGAGGGCCTCGAGCAGCACGTCGGTCGCGGTGTCGTCGTGCAGCCATCCGAGCACGCTCGACAGCGTGACCTTCTCGTCGGCTCGCGCGCCTCTCCCACAAGCCTGGAGGCGTCCGCGCGCCGTCGCCGCGAACGAGGCGACGGAGGTGGCCTCGCGGAAGGCCTCGTCGAACCGCGCTTCGTGATGCACCCGCAGACGCGTGAGAGCACGACCCGCCGCGCGGACCAGGGCGTCGTCCTCGTCGACGAGGAGAGCCACGAGCGGGAGCGTCGCGGCCGGATGTGCCGAGTGGCCCAGGGCTTCGGCCGCCTCTGCGGCGTAGCGGGGGCTCGCCAGGAGCTCGACGAGCGGCGGAATGGCGCGAGGATCGTTCGAGAGCCCGAGCGGCAAGATGGCCGGAAATGTGCGGAAGAAACTCCGGCTCTCGACGGCTGCGATCAACGCGTCGACTGCGCCGCCGCCCCCGATGCGTCCGAGGGCTTCGACCGCTGCCGCAGCGACGTTGTCGTCGTTGCCGGTCATGAGTCGTTTGAGAGCGGGGATGGCGCGCGCGCACCGTCGGCGACCGAGGACCTGCGCGGCGTCACATCGGACCGCCGCAGAATGGCCATCGCCGAGCAGCGGCAGCACGGCGTCGTCGGCGGCACCGATCGACCCGCAGAGCGCCTCCACCGTGGCGGCGAGGCGTGTCTCGTCGGTTCGGTCGCCCAGGAGCACGGCGCACAGCAGCTCGACCGACGAACCGATCCGGGTGAGAGCTGCGACGACGGCGCGACGTACGAGCCAACTCGGGTCCGAGAGTCGACCGATCAGCGGCTCGACGGTTCCCGCGCGCGCGAGGGCCGACACCGCTTCAATCCGCGCTAGCTCGTCGGGGACGGGTGGTCCTGAGGTCCTCGGGATCGTCAAAAGATCGGCTTGGCCGACACGCCACCGTTACCGACCGCAGCCTCGAGCGCAGCGCGAGCCGTGCTGCTGCTCTCGGAGCTCCGCGCTGCGATCTCTCTCACGTCGTCCGCCATGACCCCGGCGCGCGTCTTCTCGTGCGCAGCGGAGTTCACGGCCGCGCGCGCGCGGCGTCGCATCTCGTCGACCAAGCGCAGGATCTGTTCGCTCGCCGCGGCCTGCTCGGTCGTCGCGCGCGCCGTGCTTCCGAGGTTCAGCGTCTGCCTCGCGACGTTGGCGGCCGTGGCGGCGACGGTCGCCGCCTGTTCCTCGAGCGCGCGCGAGGTCTGCTTCGCCAGGCGTCGGACCTCCTCCGCCGTCTGCGCGAGGCCTGCCGTCGCCACGGCTTGCACGCCTGTCGCGAGGGTCACCTGCTCGGCAAGTCTCGAGACCAATCGCGACGCAGCCTCGAGCTGCTTTCCGGCGTCGACCTGCTCCTGGAGGGCCTTTGCCATCTGCGCCGTGCGCCCGCGGAAGTCTTCGATGGCCTTGCCGACCGCCACGGCGCCCTTGGCCTGCTCGGAGAGCCCGACGATCGTCCGCTGCGTCGCGGACGTCAGCTCGCGGGTCTGCGCGTTGATGAGCGAGGCCTCGCGGCTCTGATCGGCGAGCGCTCCGCTCATGTAGAGCGTGAGAGCACGCATCTCGGTGACGGCCTTGGCGAGGCCGCTCGCGCCCACGGCCTGCTCCTGGCAGGCGCGAGAGACTTGCTCCACGCCGCCCTTGAGCTGCCCGTTGGCCTTCACGATGTTCCGCATCGATTTCGCCTGCTCGGCGGCCGCCATACTCGTCTGCTTGGCCATGAGCCGCATCTCGACGCTTCCCTGCGCGAGGGTCTTCGCGGCTAGCGTCTGCTCGTTCGCGCCGACCGCGATCGCACGGCTCTGCTCGCTCACCTTGGAGATGCTCTGCGCGAGGTACTGGTTGGCGACCACCTGCTCCTCGGTGGCGCGCGACATCTCTCGGGCCGTCTGGCCGACGTCCTCGACGCCCTTGAGGATCGCGCTCATCGCGCGCTCGGCATCGGCGGCGAGCGTCGCCCCCTCGTCCGCCACCTTGGAGCCCTCGGCTGCCGCGGAGATGGCCTCGCGTGCGGTCGACTGGAGTCCGCGAATGATCTTTCCAATGTCGGCGCTGGCTGTCGCCGCGCGATCGGAGAGCGCACGGATCTCCTCGGCGACGACCGCGAAGCCGCGGCCGTGCTCTCCCGCGCGCGCGGCCTCGATGCTCGCGTTGAGCGAGAGCAGGTTGGTGCGGTCGGCGATGAGATTGATGGTGAGGACGATGTCGCCGATCTCCTCGGCGCGGTTTCCCATCTCCTTCATGACGAGCGCGGAGTCGGCCATGGTCGCGCGGATCTTGCCGAGCCCCGTGATCGACTTGCCGACCGTCGCGGCGCCCTCGCGAGCGGCCTCGTTGACGGCGAGGCTGACGGACTTCGTGTTCTCACCCATCTTGGCGAGCTGGCGAGCCGTGCCTTCGAGCTCCGTCGCCGAGGCTGCGCTCCCGGCGGCCAGCGCAGCGATTTGCTCTGCGCCCCGAGCGATGGTCTCGGCCGAGTGAGCGACCTGCTCGATCGAGCTCGCGGCGGCATGAACCGTGGCGGCGTGCTTCTCCGCGGTCGCGGCAACCTCCTCGACCGAGGCGGCGACCTCGGTGACCATGGCCGCGCTGTCGATGACCGAGGACTCGAGCTGCTTTGCGTGCTCCGCAACGGCGCCGATCGAGCGCGCGAGGAGGTCCGTCGTCGTCGAGTTCTGTTCGACCGACGTGGCGAGCTCATTGGCGCCGGTCGCGAGGGAGCCGAGGGTCTTCTCGATCTTACCCATCGAGCCGACGACGCTGACGAGGCGCTCTCCGACGGCCTCGGTGTCCGTGGCGAGCCGCGAGATGCTCCTCGCCATCTCGTCGGTGGTGCCACCGATCTGCTCGACCGACGCCGCCTTGCCGGCCACGCGGACCGTCATGTCCGCGAGGCTTGCGGCCGTCCCGCTGACCGAGCCGAGCAGCTGCTCGCTCGCGGCCGCGAGGTCCTCGGCGTTCGCGCTGACGCCCTTGATCGAGCGCGCGACTTCTTCCAGCGTCGTCGCCGTTGCGTCGGAGAAGGTCGCGAGGTGCGCGGAGTCTTTCTTCACGCTGGTGATCGACGCTGCGAGCTCCTGGAGCGTGGCCGTGCTTCCCTCCGCGCCTTCCTGGAGGAGCGTCGTGGAGTCGCTGACGGCACGCTGCGAGCGCACGAGATCCTGGACGGCCGCCGCCGTCTCCTCGAGCTTGGAGAAGACGTCCTCGATCGTCACGCGCGCCTGCTCTTGCTGGGTCGCCTGCTCGGCGCTGGCCGCGGAGAGGCGAGACGCGGCCTGATCGACCGCGTTGGCGAGCATCGCCGTCTGACGCAGCGACTGGAGTGGCAGCTGCTTTCGAGGGCGCGCGGCCTTGGCCGGTCGGGGTTCGTTCTTCGGTCCGTTAGACGCCATCGAGCGACTCCTCTCCAATGAGTTTCGCGAAGTCGACGAGCATGATCACCCGCGAACCCACCTGGGCGACCGCCTTGATGAAGCCACCCGTCTGTTCTTCCAGGATCTTCGGCGGCGCCTGGAACTGCGCCGGCGCTATCTTCAAGACCTCACGGCCGCTGTCGACCAGCAGCCCTACGAGGCGCTCGCGCCACAGTCCGACGACGATCCGATTCTCGAGGACCATCGGCCCTGGGACGAAACCGAAGCGGAGCCGTAGATCGATGATCGGTACGATCCGGCCGCGCAGGTGGACGATCCCGATGACGAAGGACGGAGCTCCGGGCACCGCCGTCGCGCCGCTGAAGGACTCCATCTGGAAGATCGAGTCGGCCGCCAGCGCATACTCGGCGTCGCCCACGCGAAAGATCACGTAGAGCACCGCCGGTGTCTGGATCGCCAGCGCCGTCGGCGCCACGTCGTACCGTGCAAGCTCGCTCATGCTGCGGACTCCTGGGCCCGCGCGCCGCGATGGGAGAAGAGCGCAAACAGGTCGAGCACGAGCGTCGGCTTTCCGTTGCCGAGGTCTGCCGCGCCCGAGATGCCGGGGACCTGAACGAGCCGGTCGATGAGCGGCCTCACGACGGCCTCCTGCTGGCCGAGGACGCGATGAACGGCGAACGCGACCGGCTCGCCGCCGCGGCGCACGACGAGCGCCTGGCGCGGGCGGTCGTAGACACCCGGCAGCCGCAGGATGCCGGCGAGGTCGAGGAGCGGCAACGTCTCTGCGCGCCGCTGGACCATTGCGAGCGGCGCGCTGTCATGGAGATCGGCGCGAGACGGAGCGAACCGCGTCTGCACGTGATCGATCTCGAGGATCTCTTCGACGACTGAGACGGGGACGACGAACCGCTGACTCGCACACTCGACGACGAACGCGTCGACGATTGCGATCGTGAGCGGGACCCGAAGGGTGAAGGAGGTCCCCTTGCCGAGCTCGGTCTTCATCAAGAGCTCACCGCCGAGCTCGTCGACGACGATGCGCTTCACGATGTCCATGCCCATTCCGCGCCCGCTCGTGACCGAGGCCTCGGCGCGCGTGGACAATCCGGGCAGGCAGATCGCTTCGAGGAGCGCGGCGTCGGTCTTGCCGAGCGCGGCGTGCGCGCGAAGCGCGACGCTGGCGCGATCGACGCCGCGACCGTCATCGCTAATGGTCAGCTCAAGCCGTGTGTTCGAGTGCGCGGCGCATGTGATGGTCACTTTGCCCTCTTGCGACTTGCCGGCACGGAGCCGCTCGGACGGAGTCTCGAGGGCGTGGTCGACGGCGTTCCGGACGAGGTGCACGATCGCGGGGAACAGTCGCTCGGCGACCGCCTTGTCGAGCTCGGCGTTGCCGACGTCGATGTCGAGCCCGACGAGCTTGCCGCTGTCTCGACGGAGCCCACGGACGATGAGCGGAACGCGGTCGAGCACTTCGGTGAGGAGGACCATCCGCACGCGGAGGATGGCGGCACGCAGGTCGCGGAGCTGGCGGGTGTTGTCCTTGAGGATCTCGGTGAGCTCGCGGACACCGACGCCCGCGGCCTTCAGCTCGACGACGGCGCGGGCGAGCCGCGAACGCGTGACGATCAGCGATGACAGCTGGTCCATGGCGTCGTCGAGGCGCACGACGTCGACGCGAACGAAGCCTTGCCGCATGGGCTCGGAGTTGGCGCCGGTGGCGACCTCTTCCTCGGGCAGCGGCGCGAGCCGGCTCGGCGTCGCCTGGTCGACACGCATGGAAAGGAGCCGTTCGATCGCGGACGGCTCCACCTCGACGGCTGCGGCGATCTCCGCATCGGCCGCGGACGTGACCATGAGCAGGGCGAAGCTGAGCCCCCCGAGCGCGCTCGCCGTGCTCGCGCGCGACATCGGCAGCACCTTGATGACGTCTGCGATGCTGCTGAGCCGCTCGCGTACGGCGCTGATGGACAGCCCGCGCGCCGCCTTCTCGGCCGAAGGAACGAAGTCCACGCGCAGGGCGCGCTGGCCGGACTCGGCGCCGGCCACGAGGAGGTCGATCTCGAACGCGGCAAGCTTGCCGGCGAGCACCGAATCGAGATCGAGCGTGGCGGGCGCGCGGACGGTCGGCGGAGCTTCGACGGGGTCGAGTCGATCGAGCGCATCGAGGAGATCCGCGGGAGGCAAGGAGACCGCGGCCCCGCTCGCGAGCTCACGAACGCGCTTCTCGATCTCGCGGAGGCCGAAGAGAAGAGTGTCGACGCCCGCGCCAGGCAATTGGCCGCCGCTGCTGTCCGATGCGCGAAGCACGGACTCCATCCGATGCGCGATGGCGACGACGGGATCCACGCCGACCATCGCCGAGAGCCCCTTGATGGTGTGCAGTGCGCGGAAGAGATCGCGCACGGCGCGCGGATTGGCAAGCGCGCCGGCCGCGGAGACCTCGATCTTCAGCAGCGTGCTGTTCGCCGTGTCGAGCTGCTCGCCGACCTCGGCGAGGTAGGCGGAGAGAAACTCTTTGAGCTCCACCCCCTTGGCGGGAATCGTCACGGGACCGCAGGCTCGAGCAGTGCGGTGACCTCGGCGAGGATCGCCTCGGGAGTGAACGGCTTGGTCATGTAGCGGGTTGCCCCGGCCCGGAGCGCTCTCTCCCTGGAGCCCTCGTCACCGCGGGTCGTGACGACGAGGATCGGAAGCACCCGCAGACCCTCGTGCGTACGGACGAACTCGATGACCTCGAGCCCGCCGATGTCGGGCATGTTGAGGTCGAGGACGAGGGCGTCGAACGGAGTCAGCGCGAGCTTCTCGATGGCCTCGAGGCCACTCGCTGCGTGGGTCATCGCAAATTGCCGATTGGGCTTCAGGCAAGCGGAGACCATGTCCCGCATCACCTTGCTGTCATCGACGACCAATATTTCCGTCAAATAGTCCTGATGGCCGAATCTAGCAGGGCTACAGTCCCCTGCAGACGATTCGGTACTTCTGGAGACTGTTTGTCGAAACTACCGCGTGTTTGGTTGGTTGATGACAGTCCGCTGGAAGCGGATGTCGCAGTGCGCACGCTCGAAAGTGCGTTCGATGTGCGGGTATTCCTCGACGGGAGCCTGGCTTTGGAGGAGCTCGCCAACGGCGCAGCGACACCTGAACTTTGGATTCTAGATTGGCACATGCCCGGAATTTCGGGAATCGATATATGCCAATATCTTCGGAGTAATCCGTCGACCCAAACCGTGCCGATCCTGATGCTCACGAGCAACGAGGAGACCGCGGACGTGGTCGAGGCGTTGCGTTGCGGTGCCGACGACTACGTTCGCAAGCCTCACAAGCCGGCTGAGCTGAGGGCGCGCGTCGCTGCGCTGCTGCGCTCGCATCAGCTCCTGCTACGTGCCGAGAGGGCCGAGCGTGCCGTTCGGTCGCTTCTCACGCAGCTTCCCGACGCGGTGCTCGCGTTCGAGGCGGGCGGTCGGGTGGCGTTCGCGAACGAGGAGGCCGCGCGCGTGTTTTCCGGCCCGTCCGAGGAGGCCCTCGTGGGACGCGAACTTCGGACGGTCCTCCCGACGCTCGAGCTGTCCCTCCTGGCGGCTCCCGAGGGCGAGGGGCGCCCCGAGCTCCGCGACGTGTCCGTGGGCGACCAAATCTACGCGCCGATCGTCGGGCAGGTGCACCTCGACGCGACGACCCTCACGACGATCACGCTCCGGAACGTGACCTCCAAGCACGCCGAAGCGGCGCGCCGGCTCGACTTCTACTCGATCATCGCGCACGACCTGCGCTCGCCGCTCAATGCGATGAACATGCGGACGCATCTGCTCCTCGACGGCGCGCGCGGACCCCTCTCGGCCGAGGTGCGCCTCGATCTTCAGAAGGTGCTCGACCGAATCAAGGGACTCGTCGTCATCATCGACGACTTTCTCGATCTCGCGCGTCTGGAGGCGAAATCGGTTCTCATCGAATCCGAAAATTCGGACCTTCGAACAATCATCGACGCTTCCGTCGAAATTCTCGCTCCCCTGGCCGAGGAGAAGAACATCCAGATCAGGGTTTCCCACTCTTCGGAAGAACAGCGGGTCGCGATCGATCGTCGGCGAATCGGGCAAGCAGTCACCAACCTTCTCTCGAATGCGATCAAGTTCAGTCCGAAAAACGGTGAGGTCGTCATCCTGCTGGAATCGGTCCCGCAGGGCACCGAGGTGACGTTCCAGGATTCCGGGCCAGGGATCGCGGCGTCGGATCTTCCGCAACTCTTTCAGAGGTATGCGCGGGTCGCGGGGACCAACGTGGCGGGGACGGGCCTCGGGCTCATGATCGTCCGCGAGGTCGTCGAGGCGCACGGCGGCAGCGTCCAAGTGAAGAGCGAAATCGGGCACGGCAGTCGGTTTAGCTTCGTACTCCCCAGGGCGGTCTCGCGACCGCCGGCGGTCTAGGCAAATGGCGAATCCCGTGACGCCCCATGTGCTCGTGATCGACGACGAGGTCGAGGCCTGCGACCTCGTCGAGATGATCCTCTCGCGCGAGGGGATCCGCGTGACGAGCTTCCAGGATCCCTGGGCCGCGCTCGAGTGCGTGGTCCACGAACGATTCGACGCGGTGCTCACGGACCTCACGATGCCCGGGATGGACGGGCTCGAGGTCTGCCAGCGCGTCCTCGGGGCGCGGCCGGATCTCCCGGTGATCGTCCTGACCGGGGCCGGCAACGTCGACGTCGCCGTCGGCGCGATCCGGGCTGGCGCGTTCGATTTTCTGACGAAGCCTACCGACTCGAAGTTGTTGCTCGTGGCCGTCCGAAGGGCGATCCAGCGGAGGCAGCTGGTCTCGGAGCTCGAGCGTCTCCAGGGGACCGAGGCCGCGCCCGTCGACGCGAGCGGCATCCTGGGCGCGAGCCCCGCAATGCGGCGGGCGTTTGCGCTCGTTCATCGTGTCGCCTCGAGCGACGCGAGCGTCCTCATTCACGGCGAGACCGGGACGGGCAAGGAGCTCATCGCGCGCGCGATTCATGCGCAGAGCGCCCGGGCGAAGGGGCCGTTCGTCGCAGTGAACTGCTCGGCGATCCAGCCAAATCTCTTCGAAAGCGAGCTGTTCGGACACGTGCGCGGTGCGTTCACCGACGCGCGCGACAACCGGAGAGGGCTCTTTCTCGAGGCGAACGGAGGGACGATCTTCCTCGACGAGGTCGGCGAGCTTCCGCTCGAGCTGCAGCCGAAGCTGCTGCGCGCGCTGGAAGCGCGCGAGGTGCGTCGCGTGGGCCAGACGAAGATGAAGCGCATCGACGTGCGTGTCATCGCGGCGACCAATCGCGATCTCGAGCGCGAGGTGAATCGTGGTCGCTTCCGCGAGGACCTGTACTACCGCCTCGCGAAGGTGAGCGTTCGGGTGCCGTCGCTGCGGGACCGTCTCGAGGACATCCCGCTGCTGGTGAAGACCTTCCTGGCGTCGCTCGGTGGCC
>JAYSXP010000489.1:0-28657 GCA_043717125.1 Polyangiaceae bacterium
GGGTGCGCTTTCGATGGCGACAGCGCGCTCCAGTGTTGGGGCCGCAACGACTCCGGGCAGCTCGGCATCTCGACCAGCGGAAACTCTGTCCTGAAGCCCACGGTCATACCGTTTTGAGCGCCGTACGTGTGTCCGTCGTTGGAGCCGGCATCGCAGTGGCGATCCTCCATCTCCTGTTCGCGACGCCATGCCGAGCCGACGAGCCGTCCGGATCCTCAGCCGAGTGCCGCGAGGCCTTCGAAGACGCCGACCTGGAGCTGCGGCCGGGGCCCGAGCCACACCTCCTGCACGCCCGCGAGCTCCTTCGGAAATGCGCGAGCTCCACGTGCCAGCCGTGGATGGTCGCGGCCTGCACGCACTCGCTCACGGAGGTCGAGCGCCGCATCCCCACCGTGGTGCTGATCGCGCGCGCATCGGGACGGCCCATCATCGAGGCAGGTGTGCAAGAGGCACCGCGGGAGACGTCCCCGCCGGGAGAGAGCGAAGGCAGGTGGCTCACGCATCGGCTCGACGGTCGCTCCGTCGAGATCGAGCCCGGCGAACGCGAGCTCGTTCTCAAGCTCCCTTCCGGAGCCGAAATCAGAAAGCGGTTCGTCGTCGAGGAGGGGGCCCGGCTCCAGCGGCTCGACTTCGACGTGCTGGAGAGCGCCGTGTGGCCTGGCGACGCGCAGGGACGCGTCGCGCCGCAAGAAGCGCCTTCGCGTGCCCCGGCGTGGCTCGGGACAGCGGGCGTGATCACCACGGCGACGGGAATCGGCGTGCTCGCGCTGGGATCGACGTTCGGCATCGTGGCCTGGAGCGAGCGAGACAGCGCGAACTGCGACGCGCGCGGCCTGTGCGACCCCGAGCCCCTCCGCCGCGCCAACTCGGCATCCACGGTCTCCACCGTCGCGTTCGTCGTCGGCGGGACGCTTCTCGGCCTTGGGCTCACCGCCCTCGGCATCTCGTTTTGGAGCAAGCGCGCCACGCCGGCGCACTGATCACCGTCCGAGCACGAAGGCAATCAACCCGCCGCGACTGTCTGCATCAAGCTCATTCAGGAGAGCCGTGATGTGGACCTCCACGGTGCGCTCGCTGACGCCGAGCTGCGCAGCCATGGAACGATTCGATGCCCCTGTCACGAGCAGGGCGAGGACGCGGGCTTGTGCCGGGGTCACCGCGTGTCGGGCCACCACCTCCTCGACGCATCTCGCCACGCGGTTCTGATCCATCGACGCTCGACGCACCAACAAGAAGTGGGACCCCTCCTCGCCATCGAGGCGGCGCACGGAGAACGCGCCCTGGCCTGGACTCGCGGCCAGCGATCGCCTCACCTCGGCCGCGGCGTGCGCAGGATCGGTGGCTAGCCACTCGCGTGCGAGTCGATTGCTCGCCTTCGCGGAGCCTCGCTCATCGACGACGAGCGAGACAGTGCCGAGGGCCTCGAGGGCTGCCTCGAGGGCTGCCTCACTCCACGGCCTGAAGGTCTCTAGCGCGAGGCGCCGTGCTCCCATCATGAGCTCCCGGAAAGCAAGCGCCAGACCTCGCCAGGCGACGCGGCAACCATCGAGAATCACATATGTCGCAGACGCCGAAACCGGTGCGCGGACGGTGCGCACCGGCTTCGCTGGTGCGCGCACCGCCGCGACGGGCCGGTTCGTGGCATTCTTCCCGACGATGGGAGCTTCGGAGCCGCCGCAGTTGCGTTCGTCGACGACGATCGACTCCGAGCGCGGACCGAGCGAGGCCGAGAGGCTGCCGGGCGACGCGCTCACCCTCGTCCTCGCGTGGTCGGCGCATGAGCCGCAGCGTGTCGGTGAGATTTCGGTGGTGCCATCCATGCCGGGACCGAGCTTCGTGCTCGGGCGGGGAGCCCAGTCCGGAGCCGAGTCGCTCTTGCATTTTTTTCGACAAGGCCCCGGCGTCCTCGTCGAGAGACCCGCGCTCGCTTCTCCTGGCCTGTCGCGGCGGCAGCTCGTGGTGCGACCTCGCGAGAACGGTGCGCACGTGGAGCGCGTGGGGCGGTGCGTCCTCGAAGTGAACGGGGCTGTGTGCGACGAAGCGGACATCGGCCCAGGCGACGTCCTCTATCTTCGTCACGAGCTCCTCCTCCTGTGCACGCGGCGCGCCGCGCTCATCCCGCGCTCGCGAGCCCTGCCGGCTTCGGTACCCAAAGCGTTCGGCGAAGTCGACCCGATGGGGCTTCTTGGTGAGTCGCCGATCATCTGGCGCCTCAGAGAGAGCATCGCTTTCGTCGCGATGACCCCGAACCATGTCCTCGTCACGGGCGAATCGGGAACGGGCAAGGAGCTCGTGGCACGCGCGGTCCACGAGGTCGGGTCGTCCGGATTGCATGCCCGTCCTTTCGTCGCGCGCAACGCGGCGACCTTTCCCGCGTCGCTCGTCGATGCGGAGCTGTTCGGCAACGTGAAGAACTACCCCAATGCAGGTATGCCCGAGCGCGCAGGCCTCATCGGCGAGGCGGACGGAGGAACGCTCTTCCTCGACGAGATCGGCGAGCTTCCCCAGGAGCAACAGGCCCACCTCCTCCGCGTGCTCGACGCCGACGGCGAGTACCAACGCCTCGGCGAAGCGAAGGTTCGACGCTCGCGCTTTCGCTTGATCGCCGCCACGAACCGGAGCCTCGCCGCGCTGAAGGAAGACTTCCTCGCCAGATTCAACTCACGAATCGACGTGCCTGGACTCCTGGAGCGGCGCGAGGACATTCCTCTGCTCGCTCGCCACTTGATGCAACGAGCCGCGCAGGCGAGCCCGCAGCTCGCAAGCCGGTTTCTGGGACGATCCATAGATGGCACCGCGTGGCTTCGCATCGATCCCGAGCTCGTGGCGCACATGCTCCGGAGGCCCTATCGCACCCACGTCCGAGAGCTCGATGCGCTGCTCTGGAAGAGCCTGGCCGAAACGACAGGCGACGTCCTCGCGCTGCCCGCCGATCTCCGGATCGCGCGGCCTGCCGCAGGTGCGACCACGAGCGGAGCGACAGAGGACAACGTTCTCGTCGGCGCACCGGAGCCGTCGCCTGCCGCGATCCTGGCCGCTCTCGAGAAGCACGAGTGGAACGTGCCGCTTGCGTCGCGAGCGCTCGGGCTCTCGAGTCGCTTCGTGCTCAACCGGCTCATGAAGAAGCACGGAATACGACGCGAAGTCTGAGGCCTGCGTTGCCGCATCTGGAGCCAGGAGATATCGTCACCACGAACCCCCGATGCTGAAGGTCGATGTCGATTTCGCGAAGCGTCGCTTGGGAACGACCCTTTGTGGCAAGTATCGGCTGGAAGGGCTCATCGCCATCGGTGGTATGGCGGCCGTCTACCGCGGCCGGCATCGCAACGGAAATCCGGTCGCCGTGAAGGTGCTCCATCCCGTGCACTCCCTGAACGCGGACATTCGCGAACGCTTCTCGAAGGAGGGCTACGCGGCGAACGCGGTGGACCATCCGGGCGCCGTCCGCGTGCTCGATGACGACGTGGCGGACCACCGAGACCCGTTCTTGGTGATGGAGCTGCTTGAAGGAGAGACGCTCGAGGAGCGCTGGCGACGCAACGGGTGCAAGCTGCCCTCGGACCAGG
The DNA here is from genome assembly GCA_043717125.1 of Polyangiaceae bacterium. Taxonomy (GTDB): domain Bacteria; phylum Myxococcota_A; class Polyangia; order Polyangiales; family Polyangiaceae; genus Labilithrix. The sequence goes on from JAYSXP010000489.1 coordinate 3,567, forward strand.
TCGTGGCCGTCGCGTGCGACGTCCTCGATGTCCTCGCGGCGGCGCACGCCCACGGCATCATCCATCGTGACATCAAGCCCGAGAACCTCTTCGTGACGAGCTCGGGTCACATCAAGCTCCTCGATTTCGGGATCGCGCGAATGCGGGACGCAAGCACTGCAGCGTTCACGAGCACGGGCACGATCCCCGGAACGCCGGCGTTCATGGCCCGCGAGCAGGCGCTGGGCTTCGCGCGTGACATCGACGCGCGCACGGATCTCTGGGCCCTTGGGGCCACGATGTTCACGTTGCTGTCCGGCAAGTACGTGCACGAGGCCGAGACGATCGAGCAGATGCTCGTGTTCGCCGGGAGCTGTCCCGCCCGACCGCTCGTCTCCGTGATGGCCGATGCGCCCCCTGCCCTCTCCGCCATCATCGATCGGGCGCTCGCCTTCGAGAAGGCGGACCGTCATGCCGATGCGAAGGCGATGCTGTCGGAGCTCGAGCCTCTCCGAACGTTGCCGCGACCGCCGGAGCGCCCACGATCCATCAGTGTGCTCCCGGAGGCTGGACCGACGTCAGAGCCCGTACATGAGGCCGTGCTGCTCGCCTCGACGACTGCGGGACTGACGGCGAGCGGCGCGAACGGGGAGAACGCACTGCGCCGCGCTAGCGCGGCGAGACGGCGGATGACGGCAATCGGGTTGTTCGCCGTCGCGACCGCGTTGATGGTTGCCCTCCTCATGCTCCGTCGTTCGGGGCCAGCCGACCCGGAACGCATCGAGGTCGGGGGCGCCGGTTCTCGGAGCGTCGTTCCACCCACCGCCTTGTCCGGGAGCGAGCCTGCGCTCGAGACGCCAGCAGCAATGCCGCCTTCGGTCCATGCGTCGGCCAGCGTTTCCGCTTCCGCCGTGCTTTCGGCGCCACCTCACGGGCCGAGCGCACCGCCGACGGCCAACCGGGCCAGTGCACCGGTGCGTCCCTCGCAGCCCGCTAGCGAATCATCGCAGAGCCACGCACCGCTCCCGTCGGCGAGCCCCACGACTGGACCGCCGAACTGCGACCCGCCGTTCTATATCGATCCCGTGACCTCGACACGCAGAGTCAAGCCGGGCTGCTAGCGGCGCGCTGGCAGGCGCACGGACAAGAGCGCGCGCCGCATCGCGCCCGCGCTCGGCCACCTCTCGTCGCGATCGCGTCGAAGCGCGCGATCAACAACCTCGGCCAGCTCCGGTTCAGCCGACGGCACGATGCTCCTGAGACGCGGTGCATCGTGCGTTGCGGCGAAGAGCATCTGCTCGGGCGCAGACCTCGCGACGTGCACATGCCGTCCCGTAACGAGGCTGAAGAGAAGCGCACCGGCCGACCAGACGTCCGTGCGTGCATCGACTTCGCGCACGCGTCCTCCAGCCTGCTCCGGCGCCATGAACGCGGGGGTGCCCAGCAGCTGTCCCGAGCGTGTGGTGCCGGTCCCGTCGAGCAGCCGTGCGATGCCGAAATCGAGAATCTTCAGCTCGTTTGCGGTCGTGAGAAAGACGTTCTCCGGCTTCACGTCACGGTGAACGATTCCCTCGACATGCGCCGCTTCGAGGATCTCGAGGACACCGACGATGTGATCACGCGCCTCCTCTGGTTGCAGCTTTCCGCCCTGGGCCGCGGTTCGTTCAGCCAGAGTGAAGCCCTCGAGAAGCTCCACGACGAGAAAAACCGTCTGGAGCTCGTCGTCGTCGTCATCGTCGATGATGCGAACGACACCGGAATGCCTGATGCGGTTCGCGACGTAACCCTCGCGCAGGAAGCGCGTCTGGACCTCGGAGATGGAAGAGAGCTCGGGGTGAAGCATCTTGAGTGCGACGCGGCTTCCGTTGCGGTGCGTCGCGGCAAAGACGGCGGCCGTGCCCCCGACCCCGAGGAGGGCGTCGAGGTGATACTTGCGGCGGACCACGCTGCCGACGCGCCGTTCGGCGCGTTCGATGATCGCGGTGGGGAGCGCCAGCATTCCAAGACGATGCCATAAGAAGCGCGGGAGCGCATGGGCCGTCCATGGATGGGGGCGTCCTGTCACGGATGGTCGGCGGGATCGCGAGGACCGCCCGAAGCGCCAGCGCCTGCACGCTCTTGTGATTGCCAAAGCGGGCGTCGGCCGGCGCATCGATAACGACCACCGACGTCTTCCCGCTCAGCACCGTGGGGAACAGGAATTGATAGCGGCGTCGGACGGCGAGGAAGGCTGCCCGCGGGTTGACCAAATCGCGCGTTATGCCAATTGCGCTCGCATTGGAAACGCCGACCGCGGTGGCACCGGCATCGAGGTCTTCCCGACGGCTTCGGGCTGGTACCGGGCACCGGCGACGACGCGGGCGGGATCGAGCGCGTCGAGCCGCCGCGGAGCGTCGCCTTCCACGCGCTCCTCTCGGTGAAGGTCGATCGCGCGACCGTCGCACAGATCGGTGCGCGGGAGGGGAGGCGCGTGCTCCATCGTGCTCCATACGTGGCGCAATCCGCATGGCAATCCGCTGTTCGAGCTGGACGAGCACTGGCTCGAGAACCGGATCTGCTCGAGATCCCGACCGAGGACATGGTCGCGCGCTATCTGGCCGTGGCAAATGAGCAACCGCAGCGCGCGCTGCTCGCGCAGGGCCCGCCCGCCCGCAGATGATCGAGGCCGGCGGCGTAGGCCTTCGACACTGCGTCGACAGCAGACTTCCGTCCACACAAGATTCCCACACTTCCACGGCGGTCCGCGACAGGTTCGATCGCCAGCTTCCCAGTCCGCTCGGCCTCTACGGGCTTCCCCTTATGGTCAGCGTATTCCGGAAGAGGCACCGTAGACCGGTTGTTCACCGGAGCCCGAATCACTCAGTGCATGTTCGGTGCGTCGTTGCTGCTCGCGGCCGGCGCCGCCCGCGCGGGCGCGCCGGACCGCGCGGCCGAGGCGACGTCGGGGCACGTTGCTGCCGCGAAGAAAGCCGAGGCCGCGGGCGACACCGCGACGGCGCTCCTCGAGTACCAGACTGCTTACGCAGCAGCTCCGACCGACGTCCTGCTTCTCCACATAGGCTTGCTGCTTGAGAAGCGAAACGACTTCGCGGACGCCTATCGCGCCTACGAAGACGGGTTGACGAAATTCGCGCCCACGATGACGTCGGCGCAGAGCGGCATTTTTCGTGCGCGAAAGGAGGCCACCGCGAAACTAACCGCGGCGCTCGACGTTGCCACGAATGAAGCCGATGCCGCGATCGTCATCGATGGAGTGCCCGTCTCCGAGCGAGGCAAGGCTACATACCGCCTCCTGCCAGGCCGCCACGTCGTCACGGTCAACAAGCCGGGCTTTCTTCCTTCCGAGGTGACCGTCGACGTCCAGGCCATGACTCCAGCAAGAGTGGAGCTCACGCTCGCGGCGGAGGCACGCACCGGCGCAGTCTCGATCCGCGAGAACTCCTCGGCACCGGTCAACATTCTTGTCGACGGTATCCCGGTTGGTCCTTCGCCGTGGACGGGCACGCTGTCCTTCGGCCCTCACGAGATCGCTGCCACGTCAACGACGCGCCGAGCGGCGCCACGGCGTGTCGTGGTCGAGAAGGACAAGCCCCTCGAGATCGCCATCGAGTCCGACCCCATCCTGGGACGAGTCATCGTCGAGAGCCCGACGGTCGGAGCGCGGATCTGGATCGACTCTCGCCGAGTCGCGACGTCTCGATTCGCGGAGTCACTGCCGGTCGGGGCTCACGAGATACGCGTCGAAGCCGAAGGGTTCGTCCCGCGAGTGCAGACCGTCGAGGCCTCGGAATCGGACGTTGTGTTCGCGCGCCTCGAGCTCGCCGCGGCAGAGCGTCTGCCGCACCCAGCGAAGCCTGATGAGAAGAAGCCTGGATTCTATGGCGGTCTGTCGCTCGCCGGATCCGTCGAGCCCTCGTCCCTCGGCGATCAAGGCGAGCGTCGGTGCGGTGATATCGGCGCGAGTTGCTCGACGTCGACGCCGGTCGGCGGAGCTGTCCTCGGATATCTCGGTCGTAGCTTCGGTCCCGCTGGCCTTGAGATCGCCTTGGGATCTCAGTACGACACGGCAACGGTCCGGGCGGATCGCCAGTCGTTCGATGTGGCGCGCTCCGGCGTGCTTGCCGCAATGCGCGCGAGGCTCTCCTGGGTCTTCGGGAACGTTCGCCTGAGCGGGGCCGCCGGGCCTGGACTCTCGTATCGAACGTTGCGCGTGCTGTCCGAGTCGTCGACCTCGTACTCGTCACTCACCGCGACCGCGGACGCCAGCATAGGACTCCGTGTCGCTCGCAACGTCGAGCTCATGGCGGGCGCAGCGTGCTGGGTCGAAGACGCCGGAGATCGTGCCGTCGTCAACGTCGAGGCGTCTCGAACGCCTTTCTTCGTCGCCAGTGGCATGCAGACCTTCGTCCTTCCACACGTCGGCGCAGCGTTCGGCTTCTGACCATGTCCGCCCTGCCCAACATCGGTCTCGTCGCCGGCGCGTTGCTCGGCGTCGCCGCCGCATGCAACCTCACGTCGGGCTCCGACCTCGATCCGAGCTCCGTGCTGCACGCACAGGCGCCCGGTGGGCGTGGGCCGGACGGCGAGCTCGCCGATGGCGGCAAGCCGGTCCAGGTGGACGGCGGCGATGGGCGAATCCTTCCTGAGGTTCGGGCGCACGGCGGCGCTCCGCTTGCAGGCGTCGAGCTCGTGACGGTCACGTACGAGGGCGACCCGCTCCGGGAGCGAATCGACGCCTTCGGCGCCACGATCACGAAGAGCGACTGGTGGAGCGCCACGACCTCTGAATACGGTGTGCTCGCAGGCAAGGCGCCGACGGCTCTTCACCTCAGCCCCGCCCCCGCTCCAGGTACCGTCGTCCATCTGGGCTCGGATGCAAACGAGCTGCAATCGCTCGTCCGCGCCGAGATCCAGAAGGGGCACATCGCAGCCCCGACGGCGGAGACGATGCTCGGTTTCTATACGCCGCCGTCGGTCCAGCTCGTGACAGCCGACGGCAAGGTCGGCTGCAAGGACTTCCGCGGATACCACGGGACGCTCACGGCATCCGCAGGTGCCAGCACGGTGATTCCGTACTTCGTGATTCCTCGATGCGATATCGACGTTGCGCTATCGGCAGAAGAAGCGATTACGCATGTTGCTAGCCGGTTGCTGGTCAACACGGCGACCAACCCGCGGCCCGTCGATGCGCCCGGCTTGCTCCTCGAATCCGCGAGCTACCCGGCGCTCCTCGTCGGCGCCCTTGCGGCGCCCCGCATCGAGGAGCTCGGGAACCTCTGCCCTGCACCCTTTGCGGGCGGGCAGGTCGGTACGACGCGCGAGTCGACCTTCGTCGTGGCGCGTACGTGGTCCAACGCGAACGCGCAGGCCGGAAAGAACCCCTGCGTGCCGGTGCCCACCGCCGAGCCCTACGTCAACGTCGTGCCCGTGGACGGCCCGGATTCAGCCGTGTCGCTGCATGTCGGCGACAGCGTCACCCTGCGCATCCGGGCGATCTCCCAGGGCGAGATCCCCGAATGGAACCTTCGCGGCGTCGACGTCGGTGAGATGTACGGGGCAACGGGCGCGCCGTACCTGAAGGTCGAGGTCACCCCGCCGCGTGTCACGGCCTTCGGTACCACCGAGGTCAAGCTGACGCTCCTTCGACCACCGAGCGCGGGCAGCCGCGCGTACTACGCCGTCGTCTCGAAGGACCCGAGCGGTCGCCAGTTCTATTTGCCCGGCGAAGTCTTCGCGATTCCGTGATCGCAGGCGTCGCGCCTACCCATATTCACAACAGGTATATCAGCATGAGGATTCGAGCACTCCCGGTCGTCGCTGCGGTCATCGTCACGATCGTGGCTTGTGGTCCGAAGGATCAGCAGCCGCCGATGGTGCCGGGGTCGCAGGTGATCAAGCCCGCACGAAGCGTTCACTTGCGAGCTGCGTTCGACAACGATCCTGCGACCTACGTCGGGCGGATGGTTGCCGACTCCGTACCTCCCGAGTCCGTCGACGAGAACGCGGCGTCGGTGACGCGCTGCTCGCAGTTCGTGAAGGCGAAGATCGTCGACGCCAACCAGGATCTCGACGAGGTCGTCTACGCCTCGACGCAGGCGGGCGCGTCCATCGGTATCCACCCGGTCGCCGGCGCATCGGCGTCGTCGGCTTCGTCTGGGGTGATGCGCGTCAAGTACACGCTCAAGAAGAAGATGCAGTCGGAGGTCACCGACGCCGACAAGTTCGCTCAGTGTTGCGCCGCGGCGCCCGGACAGTGCTCGAAGACCATGATCGGCACGTTCTTGATGGGCTCGGGGGAGGTCTTCCAGAACTACGGGTCGAAGACCCAGGTCGAAGCGTCCGGGCTCGCCAAGGATGTCAGCGGCGCGATCGACTACAAGGACGACATCGCGTGGAAGCGCGTGAACCGCTTCGAGAACACCTACTTCGCCTTCCTCACGACCGGCGTGGGCAGCGGCGAGGCTGCGCTGCCGAGCGACTGTTCGTGGTGCGAGAACGTACCGACCAGCCTCGACGGGCGTTACTTCTGCGGGATCTCGCCCAATGTGGTCGAGGAGGGCGGCGCACGCGACATGGCCATGCGCCATGCACGGGAGCAGGTTCTTCGATTCCTCGGCGAGTACCTGACGACACAGTCGGCAAGTGCCTCGAACATGGTGAAGGGCTACCTCGAGGACAAGAACGTCGTCAGCGCGGCGACCGCCGGCTTCGCTTCGCAGGTGAAGGATCAGAGGTGGTGTTCGGCAGAGCGCGCGGACACCCCCAACGGCAGGACGTACAAGTCGAAGGTTCTGGCGTTCTTCCCGGAGTCCAGTCGCAAGGACGCTGCCAAGGTCACGCTCGAGGCGATCATCCAGACGCGCAAGGCGGAGAAGAAGCTGACTCCCGAAGAGGAGACGCAGCTTCGGGTCATGATCAGCGAGCAGAAGTGAGGATGAGCGCCTCCGCAGTGGCTACTAGGTCGCATGTAGTCACGTTGCTCGTCTCGTCGACGCTCGTCGCGGCCGGTTGTGGCGGTGCCGCTCCGACCGGCCCCGCAGGACCAGCGGGCGCGCCGCAGGCAACGGCAAAGGCGGCTGCGTCGCCGGCGGCTTCAGCAACGACCGGCGAGGAATGGAAGTGCGACGGCGCGCTCGTTCCGCCGAACGGGTGGCAACAGGAGACCGCGATGACGTCGGCATACGCAGCAAATGCGCGCGGCACTGCCCTCGACACCTCCGTCCGCAGGCTCCGCGAGCGCTTGTGCGGTCGCGGAGGCTCGTGCGAGTTCCTCGACGCACGAGTCAAGGGCTGGAAGACGGGTTCCAACGGCACCGATGTCTGCGGGATGGCAGTCATCAGCAGCGACGACCTCGACGACTGGCGCATTCATGCCGAGAGCGCGGCGCTGCTGGACGGCAAGCTCGCTAGCGCAGCTAAGGAGGTCCTGGCGGGACTGTCCACACCGGCCGGCGTCGTTGGCATGGATGCCATCGTCGACGAAGGTGTGGCAGGCGGCGCGCGTGCCGAGTGGCTGCGCGCGCGCATGGAGCGCGCGCTGCAAGCGCACGGTGCGGTGCGTGCCGTCCCCGCAGGCTGGGCGGGCAATGGCGTTCCAAAGGGCTTTGAGCGGGTCATTCGCGGCGAGATCGTTCAGCGTGTCGAACGCCAGATCAGAACACTCGAGGTGAACTGGGTAGCCATCGCAGCGAGCGGCGCGAAGACCCGGAGCGCGCCGGTCGTCTTCCCGGAGTCTGCGTCCCCGGTGCGCGAGGTGCCTGCCGCTGCAGTGGTGGCCGATAGCGGCGACGCGCTGACCCTCCGGCTCGATTCGTCGCATGCGGGCGGGCTCTGTGAAGGCGAGCGCACCCAGCTTTGGCTCCACGCCGACGCGCCGCTGCACGTGCGCCTCATCAACCTGTATGGCGACTCCGGAGCCATTCTCCTGTTCCCGGGCGCGGAGCCGAGCGATCTCGTGGACTCCGGACAGACCGTTCCCATGGGCGGAAAGATGGGGCTCGAGGCCGTGCCGGTGCCCGGCTCCGAGTTCGAGCGCTTTCTCGTGATCGGCGCTCCGAAGACCGCCGGCCTCGGTCGCTTCGCGACGACGACGCGCGGCCCGTGTCGTCTGCCTGAGAGCCTCGCGCGCGAGCTCCACCGCGGTCGCGGCATTCCGCCCGGCGCGCAGGTCGGCATCACGGGATATCGCCTGCTGAAGGCCGAGAGCTGCGGAACGGCGCCCTCTCCCGCGGCGCGCGAGCGCGCCGCCCGCGCTCTTCAATCCATTCCCGAGTGCGGGAACTAGGAGCTCGAGATGAAGCGAGGAATGCGCGCGCTTTTCGTGGTGGGCCTCTTCGGAGCCGCGTGGCTGGGATGCTCGAAGGACGACCCGGGCGCAGAGCCTCGATCGATCTCGTACCCGTTGCAGCCGCGTGTCGAGGACCTTGCACCCTCCACGCGACCTCCCGAGCTCGCGAGCGGGGATGCGTCCCGACCGCCGCCGGTGGATGCTGCGCCGCCGTCGGACGCCGGCACGAACGACGCCGATGCACGGGCCGATGCCGCCGACGCTGGGCCGCCGCGCGCCTTCGGCGTGGCGTGCACGAGCGACGATCAGTGTGAGTCGACGTTCTGCCTCGCCACGGGGATCTGCTCAAAGCCGTGCGGGACGAGCTCGGACTGCCTCGCGGGCCCCGAGTGGTCGTGCATGACCGTGCCGGCGATCGGCAAGCGCTGCATGTGCATCGCGACGGGCGCGGATGTGTGTGGCGACGGCCGCGACAACGACTGCACGGGCATCGTGGACGACGCCTGCGTGGGGGCACCATGAACAACGAACCGAACAGGCGCCGTCGACCCGTCGTGCGCACGCTCGTGGTGTGCAGCGTCGTTGCGGCGGGGTGCTCCGTCGGTAGCGACGAGCGCGAGCCGCGGCCCGTCGTCTTCATCCACCAACCATCGGCCGACGAGGCCGTGATTCATGCGTCCGGAAGCGCGCCGTCGGGCGTCCTCGAGGCGGTCGGCATGGACGCTGGTGGCGACGGAGGCGCCGACGGCGGCGCAGGATGCAACACGACGAAGTCGCCAGCCGAGGAGCGCTGCCTCATCGACGAGCGCTATGGAATGTTCGTCTCGCCCATGGGCAGTGACCTCACGGGTCGAGGGACGCGCGAGCATCCGTATCGCTCGTTCGTCGTGGCACGCGCGTGGGCTGGCGGGCGCTCGATCTACGCATGTGCCACCGGAGGAGCCTTCGACGATCGCGTCGTCATCGACACCCCTGCCGCCTCCCGGTTCTACGGCGGGTTCACGTGCGACACATGGCAAAACCGCGTTGCCCTTCGGACGAAGGTCGCGCCCGTGGCCGTCGGAGTCGCCCTCCGCATCGCGTCCGTCCAGAACGTGCTCTTCGAGGACTTCGACTTCGTCGCGAAGGACGGCGTCACTCCGAGCGACAACAGCGTCGGTGTCGAGGTCCTGAACAGCAGCGGGATCCGATTGAATCGCGTGACGGTACGGGCCGGCAAGGGCGCCGACGGTCTTGCCGGCATCACCGATCCGACCCCGGCAACCCCTGGCCTCCCGGGAAAGAACGGGCAGCCGTCATGCACCGCGGATCCGCCGGGAGGCGGCTTCCTCGGCGCGGCCGGCGGCAAGGGCTGCTTCGGCAACGGCGGCAGCGGCGGCGTGGGAGGGCAGTTCACCAGCGGCGGCGCCGGCATGCCCACCGCTCCATGCAATTCGGTCCTTCCGAACCCCACCAACGGAGCGGGCTGCGGCGGCGCCGGCGCGTACATCAGCAGCGGCCCCTTCGGCACGATGTATCCGGGACCGGGTCACTCCGGAGGCCCGACCCTCACGAAGGAAGGGGAGCCGGGCGCCAACGCCAGCGACGCCAACGGGGCAACGGGAACCGGCAACCTCAGCGCGGCGGGTATGTGGACCGGCACGACGGGCATCGACGGCAACACGGGCGTAGCCGGCGGCTCCGGAGGCGGAGGCGGTGGTGGCGCGACGAACAACGGCTGCGGGTTCGGCAGCACGGGCAACAAGGGGGGAGGCGGAGGCGGAGGCGGAGGCGGAGGCTGCGGAGGACGAGGCGGCAAAGGCGGGCTCGCCGGCGGCGCGAGCATCGCGGTGGTGAGCGTTCGCTCGGAGCTCGCGATCGACGACTCGCTGCTCCTCTCGTCGTCGGGCGGCAAGGGCGGTGACGGCGCGCCGGGTCTCGTCGGCGCCGCGGGCGCCCCCGGCGGAACGGCCAGCGGCTTCGGTCTTTCGGGCGGAGGCCCGGGCGGCTACGGCGCGAGCGGCGGCCACGGCGGCCGCGGCGGCGGGGGAAGCGGCGGTCATTCGCTCGGTGTTGCGTACCTCGACGTCGCGCCCGTTGTGGCGGACACCACGAAGATCGCGCGCGTGACAGGGGCGAAGGGCGGCGCTGGCGGCAAAGGGGCGAACGCCACCCTCGACGGCCTGGAGGGGCTCGTCGACGGTCCCCTCGGCGCATGGGGGACCGCGGACACCAAGGCGCCGACCGGCGGTAACGCCACATCAATCACGGACGTGAGCTGCTCGACACTCAGCGTGCAGCACGCCAGCGCCGTCAAGAACGACCCCGTCGTAAATCCGGCGGAGTCGATTACCTATCAGCTGTGTCAGTCGATCAACGCTGGCGATTGTGCGGAGTGTGCCGGGGCGAACGCTGGCAATTGCTTCGATTCTCACATCGTGAGCACCCAACGAGGACCGAGCACCTATTTCCGGGTGACGAGCCTCAAGCCCGGAACCCAGTACTATTTCGCCGTACGGCCTGTCGACAAGTTCACGAATCGTGGTCTCGTCGGGCCGACCCTGCTGAGGATCACGGAGACGACGGTCGACACGCTCGAGCCCGTATTCCCGCCCGGCGCCTACGCGACCGCCTCCGTCGTCTCGGGCGACGCTCACAAGCTTCAGGTGAGCTGGAGTGGCGCCGCAACGGACGATTGCACCCCGTCGACGGACCTCCAATACCAGGCATGCATCGGCGCGCTGTGCTCCCCGACGGTGGCGGGCAGCGCTCCCTATGCAGTCATCGATGGTCTGACGAGCAATACGTATTACGCGGTCGAGCTCCGCGTGACCGATGGCTACGGCAAAATCAGCACGCCGCTGACGGCCACGCGGACGACGGCCGTGTCGTACGCCGACCAGCTGCTCGCCTACGTCAACGCAAACGGTTGCTCCTCCACCTCCAGCTGTCACGTGGCGAGCACGAACGCTGCCCTGACGGGCGCAGCTGCATTCAGAGGCGCCGCGTCGACCTGCATCGCGGGGGGCTTGATATCGGACTATCCGGGCGCGACGTGCGGCACGCTCAACTGCACGACGCACGCCGGCAAGCTGTCGATGGGCAAGTCGGACATCGCTTTCGGCACGTTCTGTTCACAACTCTACTCGTGGTCTGTCCAGGGAAAACCGAACTGATGGATATCTCATGAGAATGAATACCAAGAAATCCATCTTGCTCGCCGCGCTGGCGATCGGCGTTGTGCTCCCGGGCCGCGCCCTCGCACAACCGGGTCAGCGCCCTCCGCGTCCCGACTGGCCCCCGGTCAGCGCGGCGGTGCCGTCCATGGTCGGAGAGGGAAGCAAGGACGCGGCTCTGCTCATCGGCATCGACGGTTACCTCCTCCTCCCGAAGGTCCCGGGCGCGACGCAGAACGTGAACGACTGGATGTCGTTCCTGCGCGACAGCCGGAAGGTCCCGTTCGATCACATCCACTCGTTGCGCGACCAGGACGCCACGCGAGAGAACATCCTCAAGCGCGCCGAAGAAGCCGCTGCTCAGGTCGAGGAAGGCGGCACGCTGTGGTTCGTGTTCGTCGGTCACGGAGCCCCGCGCCCGGCGACCGCCGGCGAGGCACCGGACGGAGTGCTCGTCGGCGTCGACGCGCAACAGAACGCGAACATGTACTCCCGCAGCGTCGCCCAGCGAGAGATCGCCGAGAAGCTCACGACCAACAACAAGGGCCGGGTCGTCATGGTCGTCGACGCGTGCTTCAGCGGGCGCACGGCCGACGGCAACTCGCTCATGCCCGGCGCTCAGCCCGCAATTCCGGTCGAGCCCGAGGCGCCCGCGCAGGTCACGCTGCTGAGCGCCGGCAAGGCCGATCAGTTCTCCGGCCCGCTGCCGAACGGCCGGCGTCCGGCCTTCAGCTACCTCGTGCTCGGCGGCATGCGTGGATGGGCCGACAAGAATCTCGACGGCGTCGTCACCGTGCGAGAGGCGATCGACTACTCGCGCGAGGTCCTCCTCCGCGAGATCGGCCGCAGACAGGAGCCGACGCTCTCGTCCGGCCTTCCCGAGCTCCCGCTGTCGAGGGGCGCGAGCGAGCCTGGACCCGACGTCGACGGCATACTGAACCCACCGGTCGCCGCCATCGAGCCCGACGTCGTCGACCGGCCGGTGCCGTGGCCGGTGTACGTCGGCGCGATTGGAACCGTCGCGCTCCTTGCCGGAGGAACGGCGACCGGCGTCATCGCGCTGAACAAGCGGAGCGACTTCAATCGCCTCAACGACGGCTCGAACGCGTCCGCGGCCGACGACGTGCACGGCCAGGTGCAGACAATGAACTTGGTCACCGACGTGTTGCTCGGCAGCGCGATCGTCGCCGGCGGCCTCACCGCCTACCTGTTTCTCTCTCGTCCAACCGTCTCGGTGCGTCCGTCCTCCAGTGCTCGGCTCGCGCCCGTCGTTCACCTCAACCTCCAAGGCTTCGTCCTCCAGGGGAATTTTTGATGCAAACCGATCGCGCAGCACACGTCGCCACGCTCCTCCTCGTCGCGGCGTGCGCCCTCGGGGGCAGCGCCTGCGGCTCGTCCAAGACCGACGCGGACACGTCCGCACCGGCGTTCACCGGGTGCACGCCACCGACCGCCACAGGCCCGAGTTCGATCTCGCTCACGTGGCCCGCGGCGACCGACAACGACACCGCTGCGGAGAAGCTCGTCTACAACGTCTACGTCGCCAAGACGCGGGACGGCATCAACTTCAGCAGCCCGCCGTGGACGTTCTCGAGCCTCGACGGCACACCGGTGGTGGGGGGCCAGGTAACCGACCTTCGCCCCGGAACGGAGTACTTCTTCGTGTGTCGCGTCCGCGATCGCTGGCTCAATGAGGACCAGAACACGAACGTCGTCTCGGTGTCCACACAGCCCGATCCGACCGCAGGCGACATCAGCTTCAAGGCGAACGTTCTACCGCTGGTGCGCGACATCTGCGCGGGGAACTGTCACGTGCCTGGCGGCAACCAGGCGGGCGGTCTCGTGCTCACCGACTCGGTCGCCTACGACGTGCTGACCTCGCGAACCGCGACCCAAGGCGCGAAGTGGCCGCTCGTCGTTAAGGAAAAGCCGGAGGAGAGCTTCCTCTGGGTGAAGGTGTGCACCCCGGATCAGTGCCCGGGGCTCGCCGAGAAGGCGGCCTGGACGCCGTCCGACAAGGAGGACTTCATGCCGCCGACGACCGTTGGCTACCTGAAGCCTGAACAGCAAAAGCTATTTCGCGACTGGATTACGCAAGGCGCGAAGAACAACTGACGATGAGCCGAATCCAAAGTTCGTATCTCGTGAAAGCGACGCTCTCGCTCCTCGCCGTGACAATCGCGGCGTGCTCGGTCGTCAACGCCGTCGATGAGGTCGTCACGCCGCCGTCCGCTGCCGTCGTCATGGCGGGCACGGTAGGCGCGGGAGCTGGCGGTGTGTCGAAGCTCTGGGTCGTCGACGCCTCGAGCGGTGCGCTCCGCGGCGCGCCCGAGTCAATGGCCGTCTCCGGGATCATCCATGATCCCTTCACCGACGTCTGGTACATCTTCGAGCACGTCACGGCGTCGAGCCCCGGAGACTGGGCGCCGGCGTCCTCCAAGGCGCTCGTGAAGCTCCACGTCCGCCGGCTCGGCGCGAGCACGGGGATCTGGGGACCGGATCTGGCCGCTCCGCTGGTTGTTCCGCCCAATCTCAACGGTACGGCTTCGGTTCTTCGCGGACGCCTCGTGTACTTCGCGTTCCCTCCCTCGACGACGGGGCCGTCGTTCGTCGCGAACGCCCTCGCCGTCGTCGACACCTCGGAGCCGGCGAACGTGCGACTTGCGGCCGAGGCGGCGGACGGCCTGCTGATGCTCCCGACTGCCGACGTGGTCGCGCAGTCCGTGCTCACCACCCCCGCTCCCGAAGGTCGTTCGGGCGGTCAGGCGAACCTCGTGTGGGCGAGCGACTGTTCCTCGGGCATGTGCACCTTCAACCACGCGTCGATCGCGCTGCCGGACGGCGGCCGCATCGTTCCGACCGCCATCGGCAAGCTACCGGCGGGGACGAGCGTGGGTGCGGGGTCGGCCTGGTCGAGCAGCGCCAACCTGCTCGTCTATCCGGTCGACGGGAAGAAGACGCTCCAGCAAGTGAGCGCGAGCGACTACCAGGTGCCGAGCGGCGCATCGGCGCCGTTCGACATGGGGAACAACGTTAGGCCTGTCGCCGTCGACGAGTGCTCGGGGATCGCGTTCATCGTCGACGGAAAGACGCCTGCGATTGCGGCCGTGTCCATGAGGAGCGACCGAACGGCGCCGGCCGTTGCTGCACTTCCCGGCGCTGCGGGCATCGCCGCCGCGTACGAGCCAGTCACGAAGCGGCTCCTCGTGCTTGAGAAGGCGGTCGCCGGCAACGACGTCGTGCTCTACGGCGCCACGGCCTCGCCGGAACAGGTCGTGCTGACCCCGAAGCGCTGGCCCGCGTACTCGAATCAGCTGAAACCGAACCTGATCGCCGTCGCCACCGCGGCGTCGGCGTGCCCGTAACCGACCATGACGATCGCCCGCGTCTACCTCTTCGTCCTCACGGTGATCGCCGCGCTGGCGGTCGACGTTCGCATTCGGACACCGGCTCCGCTCGGAGTCACCCCGCCGACCGCGCAGCTCGCCAGAGCGAACACCACGCCGCTCCGATTCGAGCAGAACGTCGGACAGTTCGATCCAAGCACGCGGTTCGTCGCAAGAGCCGGCGGAGCGACGCTGCTCTTGACCGACGAAGGCATCGTGGTGAGGCTCACCGCCAGGTCCCGTACGCGGGAGACGCGCTCGGCGCGGCTTCGCGCGGCTACGAGCCCGACCGCGGCTTCGACTCCGGGACTCGCCACGTTCTCTCTTTCGGTCCACGGGGGCCGTTCCGTGGTGCCGATCGCAAGCCGCCTCCTGCCGACGACGACGAGCTACTTCCTCGGCAACGATCCGGCGATGTGGCGGTCGGGCGTCGCCACGTATGCGCGCGTCACCTATCCGCGCGTTCTCGACGATGTCGACCTCGTCTACCACGGGGAGGATGGTCACCTCGAATACGACTTCGTCGTGGCGCCCGGGGGCCGTGCAGAGGCGATTGCGCTCGACGTGAGTGGCGCCGAATCGCTCTCGCTCACCGACGAGGGCGACCTGAGGATCGCGATCGCCGGGGGCCACGTCATCCAGCCGCGTCCGCGCGTGTATCAGCGTGATCGAGGCGTCGCGCGCGACGTGGAGGCATCGTACCGCCTGGTCGGCGATCACTCGATCGGGTTTCTGGTCGCCGCGTACGACCATGACAAGGAGCTCGTGATCGATCCGGTCCTCGCGTACTCCACGTACTTCGGCGGGAGCGCGTATGACGCGGAGTCTCAGATCGCCGTCGATGCGGCCTTCAACGTCTACGTCGTCGGCACCACCTATTCCACGGCTCTCTCGACGGTCGGCGCGCTGCAGACCGCGAGCGCGGGAGCGGCCGACATCTTCGTCACCAAGCTCGACTCCACCGGAGCGAATGTCATCGCCACGACGTATCTCGGCGGCGCAAGCTACGACTTCGCATCGGCGATCTCGGTCGATGCCGCCGGGAACGTCCTCGTCGCGGGTGACACCTCCTCGACGAACTTCCCCGTGAAAGGCGCGGCGCAGTCCGCGTACGCGGGGGGAGGCGATGTCTTCATCGCCAAGCTCGACGGAGCTCTCACCTCGCTCGTGTCTGCAACCTATCTCGGTGGCAGCGCCTTCGAAAGGTCCGCCGGAATTGCGAGCGACGCAGGCGGCAACATCTACGTCTCCGGGTTCACCGGCTCGACGAACTTTCCGACCAAGAGCGCATTGCAGCCGACGTTCGGCGGCGACTCGTACGACGGCTTCGTCGCGAAGTACGGCCCATCGGGGGCCTCACTCCTCTACGCGACGTACCTCGGAGGAAGTGGCCTCGATTTCGTGAAGGGGCTCGCCGTCGACGCGGGCGGCAATGCCTACGTCAGCGGAGATACCGCGTCTCCGGACTTTCCACTCGCGAATGCCCTGCAAGGAGAGCTGCGTGGGTACAACGACGCCTTCGTCAGCAAGCTCAACCCGCAGGGAACCGCGCTGGTCTATTCGACGTACCTTGGAGGAAGCGCCAGCGAGACCCTGGGCGCGTTTGCGTTGGACAATGCGGGCAGCGCGTATCTCGCGGGGTCGACCTCATCGACGGATTTCCCGACCAAGAATTCGCTCTTCTCCAGGAACACGGACGACTCCGACGTCTACCTCGTGAAACTCGACACGACGGGCTCGGCAACCATCTACGCCACCTATCTCGGAGGGAGCGGCTACGAAGACGCGTCGGGCCTCGCGGTCGACCCGTACGGCAATGCGATCGTCGTCGGACGGACGAATTCGACGGACTTTCCGATGAAGTTCCCCCTTCAGGCGACGAATGGCGGGCTCAACGATGCATTCATCACGCGCGTCGATGCCAAGGGCGCGTCCGTCTATTACTCGACGTACCTCGGCGGAGCGGGCAACGACGGCGCGAGCGGCGTTGCCGTCGATGCGATCGGCAGCGCGTTCGTGGCAGGCGCCACTTCCTCGAACGATTATCCGACTATGAAGCCCGTTCAAGCAGCGCTTGGCGGATCCACCGATGCGTTCGTGGCCAAGATCATGACGCCCGGCATGGTGATCACGCCTTCCGACGCGAGCGTCTCCGTGCGCACGAAGAAGACGTTCACGGCGAGTGGCGGCGTCGGAGGTCCGTACGTGTTCTCTCTCGAGAAGAACGGCTCCGGCGCCACGCTTGCGCCGTCAGGGGAATACCAGGCGGGCACGAAGACCAATGCCGTCGATGTCATCGCCGTCGCCGACCCTTCTGGAGTGCGAGCGACCACGACGGTCAAGACCAACGCCGCGATCGACATCACGCCCTCGTCGCCGAGAGTCGCTCCTGGCAGCCGCCTGCGCCTGCTCGCCGCGGGCGGTACCGGCGAAGGTTTCACGTGGTCTCTCGTTCGCAGTGGCTCGGGTGCCTCCATCTCTCCGAACGGCGTCTACGTCGCGGGGGCTGTCGCTGGGATGACCGATGACGTGACCGTCACCGATTCTCTGGGCGCCACCGCTGCTGCCACCGTGACCGTGACTGCGCCGTCCCCAAAGCCCGACGCTCCCGACGCAGCAGTGGGGGGCGAGATGCCACCGACCGCCGCGAGTGACGAGGGCTCGGGATGCTCCGTAGCGCACGCCCACGCGCGCGACGCGAGCACTGCCATCCTGGGGTTTGCACTCGCCGCAATGGCGTCGCACATCCGGCGTCGTCGCCACATCGGGGTACCGCGATGAAAGATTCGAGCCGGCTCTTGTCCTTGTTGACCCTCGCGGCGGCGGCGGTGATCGCGCTGCCTGTTCGAGCGCAGACCCCGCCCGCTCCTCCGCCGAGCTTCGAGGCCGGAGGTTTCACCGAGCGCACCACGGACGTGCTGGTGTCGTGCGTCGGCGCGACCCCGCCCCTTCCGCCGCCGGGCTATCCGCCGCCGCCGCCCGGCGCCATCGCCCCCGCGGTGCTCGGACCTACGATGCCTCTCGGCGTCCTCACTTTCCAGGTTGTTCACCACGCGGCCGGGTTCGGCACCGCCGTCTTCACGCCGCTCACGCTCCGAGCGGTGGCGGCACCGCCGCCGAGGCTCCTCGACGCAGCGTATGCATGGATGACGCTCGCCACCGAACCGGCGAGTCGTCCGCTCGGCGGCGACACGCTCGTTCACACCGTCACCCAGACGGCGTCCTCCGAGACGCTCCTCACCACGGCTGCGGTTCGCACGACACGCGCCATCTTCACGCGTACGGGAGACGTCCTCGACGTGCGCCTGTCGTATCGAAACGTTCTCGGGCCGCAAGGGTCGATCGACGTGACGTGCACGGGATTCTCTCGAGCCGCACCGCCTCCGCCTTCGTCTCCGGCGCTGCTCCCTCCGCCACCGCCACTCGTCGCCCCCGCGCCAGTCGCACCCCCGCCGGCCGCTCCGCTGTCTGCACCGGTCGCGCAGCTCTGTAGTTCGGCCGCGGACACACAGCGCTGGAGGCGTCTCTCGGATGGAGCGATGGGAATTCCGCTCACGACCCGTAATGTGACGGCGTATGCGTTCCCCGGCACGGCGCAGGAGTACGACGCCGCGCTCGTGTTCGCGCGCAGCAAGGCCGAATGGATCGTCCCCATCTCGGTCCCCGCTGGCTACTTCCTGGGCGGCGGAAGCCTCGTCTTCCGAAGGGACGGCATCTGGTACGCGTTCCCGACAGCCTGGCCGGTGAGTGCCGAGGGCGGGTCTTCGAAGATGCTGTCGACGCCTTTCTGGATCATTGATGAGGCGTGCGGTAGCGCGTCGAGCCCGCCGATGCTGCCTCCGGGCGCGCTCGTGTGCGAGCGGGCCCCGTCGTTGGTGAGTCAAGGACCGGAGGACGGCGGCTGGCGCCTGCCCGCGAATACCGCCTCGTTCACGCCGAGCTTCACCTCCGTCGCCGTGGAGGCCGAGCGCCGCGCCTTCCGGGACGCGATGATGATTCCCCCGGGCGGGCTAGGGCTCGTGCCGCGGCCCGCGCGCATCGGCGTCCTCCGAGTTGCGGACGGTGTCTACGCCCGCGGAGGGCTGCCCGGCACGTACACGTTCCTCCCGGACCCGGCGAAGCTCGCGACGTTTCCGCGCAGTCTCACGGTCCCCGCCGGCCTCCGCTGCCCGTGATTGCGGTCTCACACAGCCTGCGCGAGGCGACGTGCAGGCGCCTCGGGGAGATGAGGCGTTCGTCACGAATTCGTCGACGGACAGACCTTCGCGATGGCGGGCGGCACCCCGAGCATGCCGCGCTCTCGGCCTCGGCGCTCGTTCTGCTCGGCAGCAAGCTCCGCGGTGGACCGTGCCGGCCTTACAGCGCGGACCTGCGGATTCGCGTCCTCGCCAGAGGCCTCGCGACGTATCCCGATGCGGCGATCCCGTCTCGGCAACCCACGTCACGAAACCTAGCGTCGTCGTCGAGGTCCTCGGTTCCAGCACCGAGGAGTACGACCGAGACGAGAAGCGCGAGCACTACCAGCAGATCGAGCTCCCCCCGCGAGTACGTCCTCATCGCCAAGGACCCACGACGTGTCGAGGTGTTCCAGCGAGCGCTCGACAGCGCGTGGGTGCACCATGGACCGGGTGACGCGGTCGAGCTGCCGTCGCTCGGAATCGTCCTCTACGACGCGGCGGGTGTCGCCGCGCGCTGAGCCGCCGAGCGAACCGGCGCGTATTGAGAAACGGCGAGCGGTTCGCCGCGGGGTCACTTCGGCGCGCTGAAGATCTTGGCAGTGAAGATCTGACCGCCTTCGCCTTCGCCCACGGACCAGTAGACGCTCGACGCGTCGACGACGATCGACGCGGGGTATACGTTGGCCCCCTGCGCCATCGACGCGATCGTGACCGGCGTTCCGCCGCCGACCGGCATTCTCACGATCGTGTAGGCCGTCGCGGAGCCCAGGTCGACCGTGCCCGACAGCATCGAATAGTAAACGTTCACGCCATCGGTCGCGAAGGCCCCGGCTCGGTAGTCGAGGCTCGGAGAGGCCACCAAGGTGATCCTCGCCCCGCCGGAAAGCGGCGACGCGCGGAGCAACCATCCGCCCGGGACCATCGCATCAGGCTGGGTCCAGTAGACGTTCCGGCTGTCCGTGATGAGCGCGGAGGTCCAGTTGTCCGTGGTCACAGTCGTCGTGACCGGAGTTCCGCCTGCGGTGAGCGTGCTCAGGATGGAAAGGTTGCTGGTGTCCGACCAGTAGACGGCGTTACCGCTGACCGACACTGTGCTCGGCGACTTGACCCCATCCGCTGAGCTCGCCAGGAGGGCGATCGGTCCTCCGGCGAGAGGAGCCTTCTGGATCGACCCTGCGAGGTTGTTGCCTTGCGGCCAGTAGACGCCGGTCGCATCCACCGCGACGCCATAGACGTTGGGGAGCCCCGCCGCGATCAAGCGCGCCGGACCGCCCGACACGGAGACGCTCTGGACGGTGTCCTCAAGCGCCGAGCCCGTGAACGTCGTGAAGTAGACGTCGCTCCCGCTCAGGGCAATGGAGTTGGGAAACTGCAAGCCCGAGGCGAGGGTCGTTACGGGACCGCCCGCGAGCGGCGTCTTCTGCACCGTGCCGGTATAGGTGTCGGTCCAGTACACGCTGGTCGGGTCGATAGCGATGTGCGGAAACCGCAGCCCGGTCGCGAGCACCTTCGGCGGAGCAGCCACAAGCGCTCGTGGCTGAATCTGAAAATCGATGGCGAGGCTGTGGCCGTATTTGAGTGGCGCGTAGAGCGATCGATCGATCTTCCGATAAGCGGCCTTGGATACACTGTCCGGAACGACCTCGATATCGGCGAACCCGAGCTCGAGGGCCGCGCCGCTCACGCTCGTGTAGATGTGTGCGCGATAGAATCCGTGGATGACGGTGCCGAAGTCGTCAGAGTCCCAGTGCGCTGCCCAGTAGCCATCGGGCACGTCATCGAGGTCGTCATCGGGCTCGGCGTCGTCAGTGTTCACGGCCGCGTGATTGAGGTGATACTGGACGCGGTTCCGCGCATCGCCCTTGCGGATCGGGATCCCCGTGCCGTCGCTGGTGCCCGTCGGCGTGATCGTCGTCACGTTGGGGGTGAGAATCGTGGCGATACAAGCGGTCGTGCACCCGGCGGGAGAGAGAGCGACTCGGTCGATGACGACCCACGGCCCGACCAGCGACGACGGCGGTGCGCTCGCCGCGAGCGACGACGGGATCGACGGGACCATCGGCGGCAAGAAATAGAACCCGGCGCTTCCCTGACCGTGAACCGCGTCGGAGATCACGGCCTCGTTGGTCGACGAGAACTTTTCGCCAGCAGGGATGTCGGAACTGCACGCGCACACGGCCGCGGAAGCACCTATCCAACCCAGAGCTCGATGCATGGGAAACCTCTCGTGTTGTTTCGTATCGCGCGCAGCGCGCGCACCGCGTGCACGACAGCGGCGCAGGAAGCAGCAACTCAGCACATCGTAAATACCCGCCTAATCAACGCCGCGCGGCTCTCCACGTGCGCCTTCACGAAGACGGCCGTGATGTGCGCCTCCACCGTTCGCTCCGCGATCCCGAGCATCTCGGCGATCGCGCGGTTCGCCCTGCCCTCGACGACACGCGTCAGAATCTCGTGCTGTCGCGTGGTCAGCCGCCACCGACGACTCGCGAGCGACACCAGAACCGACGATTCGCGAGCGACGACGACCGACGAACGCAGCGTGAGCAGGAACGCGCGCCGGCCTTCGCCTACTCCGACCGTCTGGGAGGTCCATTGCTCGTGCTCGCTCCCGCTCGCCGCGCGGTCGCCGATCGTCTCGAGGAAAGAGCACTCGTTCGCGTCGAGGAACGCGCGCGCAACCGCGTTCGCTTCGATGAGCTGGCCCGCAGCGTCCACCACCATAGCGGCCCTGTCGAGCACGTCGAGCGCGGCTCGCAGTGCGGAGGGCGGGGGGTCCACCCCTTAACGATGCGCCCCGCCCACGGAACCCGCCATACGGGAAACCACGTACGGTCCTGGCGCAGGGCTCAGGGAAAGAGCGCCTTCGCCATCCTCTTGATCGACGCGCCACGCGCGGCGCTCCCCTCCGCATCCGCCGGCGGCGCTGCCGACAACGGCTCGGGACTGTTGCCCGTCTCGATCTCTTTCAGCCGCGCCATACGCGCCTCCCAGCGCGAACGCGCACGCGCCGCCATCCCGCGCCACTCCGCGCGACGACGCTCCAGCTCTCGCTGGTACGGCTCGCGCGCCACCACCAGCGGCGCGTCCTTCACCCACTTCTCCTGGAGCGGGAGGTTTGTCTTGTCCGCCTCCGCCTCGAGCGCCGCGGCCTTGTCTCGCAGCTCGTCGGCCTTCGCCGCGTTCTTCACGCCGCGGAAGCGAGAGGCCGTCGCGCGACAGCCGCTCGGCTCGCCGAGCGTGCACGATTTCTCGTAGAGCTCGGCGGCCTTCTGCTCGTTGCGCGGGATCGACTTGTAGCCGGCATGGTTCAGATCCGCGAGCACCACGCACGCGAGCGCGTGGCTCTGGCCCATGCAGCCCTCTTCGAGAATCCGCGTCGCGCGACTCGGGTCGTCATGACGGAAGCGATCGACCGCGAAGCCCCAGAGCCCGCACGTCGCCTTGTCGATGGTGCAGCCGAGCCGGAACAGCTCCTCCGCCTTCACGGCATCGGTGTCCTGCACGACGGCGCCCGCGGCGAGGCAGCGCTGCGCGTCCTGATGCTTTCGGCACTGGGCCTCGTTCTGCGCGAGCTCCGCTGGCGTCGCCGTCGGGCGCGGGATCGTCTTCTCGAGAACGTCGGCCTTCGCGCGGAGCTTCGCCGAGCGACCGAGATCGCGCCGCGAACCCGGCATGCCGCGACCGTCCTCGGCCATCACCGCGAGGACGAGGCAGGATCGCGCAGAACCGAGGTCGCAGGCGCGATCATAGAAGCGCGCCGCCTTCGCGACGTCGGCGGGGATCCCCCGTTCGCCTTCCTCGAGCTCCGCGGCGAGCGTCGCGCACGCACGCGGCGCCTTCATCTCGCACCCTCTCTCGAGAACCTGCGCGGCGCGCGCGGTGTCCTTCTTCTTCAGGGCGCGCTGCGCGTAGGCCACGAGCGACGAGCACGCATCGGGATGCTTCGTGCATTCGACGGAATAGAGCTCCACCGCGGTCTCGAGCGACGAGGCCTCGAGCGTGACACCCGCGGCTGCGCAGACGAGATGGTCGCCCGTCTCGCGGCACTTTGCGGCGAGATCGGCCGCGTCGGCGCGGGCGCTCGGGGCGAACGCGAGCACAGCGGCGAAGGCCAGCGAGGCCGTCAGCACACGGGCGGGATGGCGCATGGTCTTCATCACTTCACCGCCTTGTTCGCTTCGGCGCAGTCGCCGCAGGACTTTGCGCAGGTCTCGGCCTTGGACGTGCACTCCGCGACGCACGCGTCGAGATCCGGGCATGGGCCGCCTCCTCCGCAGCGCAGGTGGCCACACCGGCCGCCGCCGAAGTCGTCGGCGGCGCACTTGGCCATCGTCCCGCAGCCTTCGACGCACGCCTGGCATTGCGAAGGTCCCGAGGCGACGCCTCCGGGGATCACCGAGGCTACGCGCTCGAGCGCGGTGGGCGCGGGGAGCGAGGGGTCGCCGCGGTCCTTCTGCTGCGAGGCGGCGGCCATGCCTGCCTGCACGGAGGTGATCCAGGCTTCTCGCGCGGCGCGGCGCGCCTCGTACTCGCGTCGGAACTTCTCGCGGTCGCCGATGGCGGGGTCGACGGCGGGAGTCTTCTTCATCGCGCCCTTCTTGCGCGGAGGCTCGGCCTGGGCGGCGGCGGGTTGCGGGAGCTGTTTTGCGTCGTCCTCGCGCTCGTGTCGGTAGAGCGCCTCGTTGCGGAGCGTCATGGCGAGCACGTCGAGCTTGGCGGCGGCGACGTCGTCGCGACCACCGCCCTGTCCGGCGGAGATCATCTTGGAGAGAGAGGCGCACGACTCGGCGATGCCCTCGACCTCGCGAGCCGGCGACCCCGAGCTGATGGACTGGCTCTTCTTGCAGACCTCGTGGCGGATCCCGCGAGCGTCGTCGACGCCGCCGGTGGCCACGAGCTCGTCGGCGCGCTTGGCGCAGGAGACGAGATCGCCGGCGCTACAGCCGCCGGCAAGCGCTTGCTCGCGGAGCGGTCCCTTGACGTTGCCGAGCGCATCGCAGCTCGGCGAGTGCCGGACGGAACAGCCGCGGATCCAGAGACGCACAGCCTCCGCGCTGGGACCGGACTTCTCGGCGACGCTGTTTCCAGCGACGAAGCAGGAGGGGCCGTCCTTCTTGTCGCAAGCGAGCCGCGCGTCGCGGGCGGCGTCGCTCGTGAACACCGCACACGCGGACGAGCCCATGGCGAGATAAGCGAGCCCGAGGGCGTAGGAGCTGGAGACCGGAAAGCGCATGGTGCAGAGCGTATCTTGGCGAGATGCGCGCGGCCCAGAACGGGGCGTGTCCCGGCCTCAGAGCGAAAAAACCGGCACCCTCGCCGTCTTCGTGCTCGAACGTCGCGTGCGCGACGCTGAGAGAGCCTGGAGCCCGCGGAGGCGATGACCGCTCTCCACGATCGACCCTGCCAGCTTGCACATGCCTGGCCCCACGGTGACCTGCTTCGCGAGCCCCTTCTGCGCGAGTGCCGCCTTCTCACACTGCTTCGTGTTCCCCGCGAGCGCCGAATTCTCCATCTCGTGCAGCGCCGTGTTCACGTCCTCCATCGCCTGCGTCGTCGCCGCCTCCGCAAAGCCTGCCGTGCGGATCGGCACCTGCGCGGGCACGTTCGCGAGCACGCCCAGCGCATGGAGTCGCTCGCTCTCGAGCGGGTGCCGCGACGACGCAAACGAGGTCCGGCGGATCGCCGCTGCGAGCCGCGCATCGTCGAGCCACGACGGGTCCACATCGACCTGCTCCGCCACGCCGTCGATGAGCTTCGCGGCCACCAGCGACGCTACGATCGTCCGCCCGCGATCGATCCGATCGGCTCGCTCGAGCACTCCGACGAGCGCGGCTGCAGCCACCAACCGATCCCCCTTCGCCGACGCCGTCCGCGCCGCCTCGAGCTCCAGCTTGCCCTGCTTGTACTCGGGCAGCGCCCGCGACGACCGCGCGCGGCCGTCACAGTCGGGGCACCCCGCGAGCATCGAAGCGCGCACCTCCGCGAACCTTCCCTTCGCGCCACTCCCGAGCCCCGCGCTCGCAATCGTCGACGCGACCGCGACCACAGCCACCACCGCGAACACGATCGAGCCTTTGGACTTCTGCTGCATGACAGGACTGCA
>JAYSXP010000490.1:0-3579 GCA_043717125.1 Polyangiaceae bacterium
AGTGGCGGCCCGGGGACGTCCGCGTCGATCCAGATGTCTTCGCTGGTGCCCGGCTTGGTCGGGTCGATGACGTGCGCGACCGCGAGCGGGTGCATGAAACGACCGAAATGCGGCGGGAACGTCGCGCTGCCGGAGAAGGGCTCGTTCTCGGCGACGACGACGTCGGTGTGGATGCCGAGCTCGCGTAGCGCGCGAACGATGAGCCACGTGCGGCTGCCCTCGTGCGTGGCAAGCGTCGTGCGTGCCGTCACGACCTGTCCGCCGTTGCGACCGAGATCGGTGTCGGCGAGGACGCCGCCGGAGGCCTCCTTCACGGCCTGCCCGGATGCCGCCACGAGCTTCTCGACCAAGGACCGCGACAGAGGGCACGGCGCGTTCGACGCGATCACGCCTGGTGCGTCACCGGTAAGAGGACAGCTGGCGACCTGCTTCGCCCATGCGCTGACCTCGGGGCTGTCGGCGTCGAGCGACGCGAGGGTCTCGCCGAGACCGTGCGCGACGTCGTCCCACGTCGTCGTCGAAAAACTGATGCCGACGTTGCGGTCCATCTTCGGTACTCCCCACTCGACGCGGCGCACGGGGTGGTCCTTCATGGTCCACACGAGGACGCGCTTGCCCTGCTCGGCGCGCTCCTCGGCCTTGCCGAGCATCGCGTGGCTCCAGAGCGAGACCTTGAGTGCCTGGGGCAGACGCATCTCGATGCGCGCTTCGCGAACGGCGGTGCGCTCGGGGAGGAGATCGGGCGTGTCGATGCCGATGTTGCCCATCTCGCCGGGAACGCCCCAGCCCTCGTAGATCGCCTCGACGGCGTCGCCGGCCTCGAGCTGCGAGAGATCGGCGTGCGACTGCGCCGCGCGCGGCGTCGCGTCGGGGAGGAGGATGCGACCGTCCTTCTTGAAGATGCGGCGGCGCAGGATGCGCACGGTGTCTCGGCCGTACAGCATCGGCGCGCTGGCCTGGGCGTTCGACTCGACGTCGGTCGTCCCCATCACGCGGCGCACGTCGAGCATGACGAAGTGGACGAGGCCCGAGGCGTCGACGTCGTAGCGCTCCTGGTGAGCGAGGATGGCGGTCGCCGCGTTGGCGAGCAGCGGGCCCATCTTGCCGTCGGTCGTCACGCGCTCGGCGACGCCCTCGAAAGCCGCGAGCGGGTCGTCGCCGGAGGCACGGAGGAGCCCGGGCAGCGCGACCGGGGCGTCGCGCGCGACCGTGGCGAGACGCAGAATGTCCGGCACCGCAGCCTTGCCCTTGATCGCGTAGAGCGTGGAGATCTGGCGGTCTCCCGGGTTCATCGCGCTCTGGAGGCTCGCGGCCTGCGCCAGATCGCCGACCTCGATCGCGTTGCGCGTCGAGAGCGAGAGATAGAGCTGGGGCGTCCCCGCGAGCGAACGAAGGCGCTCGAGCTCGCGCTCGCCGCCCGTGCGATCGCCCACGGCGATCCGCGAGTGATGGCACGCAAGGCTGGTCTTGTCGGAGAGGCCGTTCGGGTCGCACTCGAAGGCCACGTCCTCGCGGCCGGTTCGCTCGAACGCGACGCGCTCGACCTCGCGGAGGAGGGACGTGCCCGAGAGGCCGGCCTTGGCGCGCTCGAACGAGGCGCGTGCGCGGTCGTACAGGTGCTCGCGTCCGGCGGTCGCTGCCTCGTAGGCCTCGACGAGCGCCGCGTTCGAAGGCTTGGCCTTGGCGCGGGTCTTCTCGAGATCCGCGAGGGCCTCGAGGTTCGCCTCGGCATGACCGCGACGGACACCGGCGAGGACGGCGTGCTCCGTTCCTGCTTCCCAGGAGGACGGCCACGTCTCGAGGACGCGATCGATGGCCGCGCGCGCGCGCTCGGTGCTCTTCACCGACGGCAGATCGCGGGCGAGGAGCACGGCTCGCGCGTACGCGAGGAGGAGCTCGGGCGGCGCGTCCGTCCGCAGCGTCTGGGGATGGAGCAGGTTCTCTGCGGTCTTGCTGTCGCGTGCGGCGAGCGCGCCGAGCGCGACGGCGAGGCGCTCCTCGTCCGTGGTCGGCGTGAACGGGGCGATGCGCGTCGTTGGCTTGATCGAGACCGTCGCCTTCTGGCCGGCGGCCGGGGCGTGGGTGCGGAGCGGCTTGCCCGCGTCGTCCCACGCATCGAGCTCGAACGTCGCGTAGTCCTGATCCATGCCGATCCGCGTGACGACGCGGAGGGTCCCCGCGCGGTCGGCAAGGAGCCGCGCGAAGCGCGCGACCTGACCCGAGCCGAGCTCGTACGGTCGATCGATGACGCGCTGCCCGCCGGCCCGCACGACGGCCACGGTGCCCGCGCGAAGGCCGAGGCCGATGACGCCCGCACGAGGGACGTCGACGTCGACGATGACGTCGCGCACGCCCTGGATGTTCGATTCGGCGTAGAGCGGGATGTGACAGCCGAGCGCGCGCACCGCGGAGACGCGCGCCCTGGGCAGGAATGGACCGACGCCGGGTAGCTCGGCGGGGAGGGCCGCGCCGGCGTCGTCGAGGCCGGTCTGCGCGGCGACGCTGCTCACCGGAGTCCACGAGACGGGGCCTGCCAAGCTCACCTCACGAACACAGCCGGTGCGCGCGCGCATGACCTCGGCCGCCTTGGCATCGCCTCGACGCTCGGCCAGCGCAAGCCGCGCGACCGCGACGAGAGGTGCCGCGAACGGCCCCTCCGCGCGATCCATGATCTTCGCGAGTCGCTCGTCGATCGTGCCGCCGCTCTTCGCGAGCGCGGCCGGATCGACGCGGTCGGACAGCGCGCTGGTCGACGCGACGTCGGCGAAGGCGGTGACGCTGCGATGCACGAGCGCATCGAGGGCGGCCATCGTGACCGCAACCTGCGCCGGGTCGTCAGGTGACGTGACGGCGTTGTCGAGCGCGCGCAGGTAGAGGTCGACGGCCTTCACGCTGTCGCCGGTCGCGTCTTCGCGGAACGCGGCGGCCAGCGGCCCCGCGAGTCGGCCCATCGCGCCCGGATGCTTGACGTTCGTGTTCCCGCCGCCGCATGCCGCGATCGTCAGTGCGATCGCCGCGAGGAGGCCCCTCGTCGACGTTTTCATTTCTCACCTGCAACAGAGGGGACGAG
Source organism: Polyangiaceae bacterium (assembly GCA_043717125.1). Lineage (GTDB taxonomy): Bacteria > Myxococcota_A > Polyangia > Polyangiales > Polyangiaceae > Labilithrix. The sequence continues at coordinate 3,071 of JAYSXP010000490.1, forward strand.
GCGGACTTCCTTGTGCATGAGCGCGTCGACCTGCGTGATGAACGCGCGCCACGCCGCGTACTTCTCGACGGGGATGAGGTGCATGTCGAACACGACGCTCCGCTTGATGAGCAGCGCGCGCGCGTCCTTCGGATCCTTCGTGATCTCGATGTGCGCACGGCCGAACGGGCCGCCGTTCGCGTCGCCGCCAGGAGGGAGCGGGCCCCAGCCGAAGCCCGCCGGCGCGAGGATGCGCGTGGTCCGGTTCTGATGGCTCGGCGCGAGATGGGGCGGGAGCTGCACGGGCAGCGTTCGCTCGACGAGCGGCGCGAGGCTCGACCCGTAGGTGTTGCTCGGGGAGAGCGACAGCACGAGGTCTTTGCCCTCGTGACGCGCGAGGCCGCGCGACTTCGCCTTGTACTTCACGAGCGACTGACCGCCTGCGAGGTCACCCTTGAAGTCGATGTTCTTCTCGACCTCGACGGTCGGGAACCAGGGACCGACGAGCGCGTCCTCGACGTACTGCGCGC
>JAYSXP010000050.1:0-7046 GCA_043717125.1 Polyangiaceae bacterium
TAGACGGCGACCGGCACCTTCGTGCGCTCGTGCAGGAGCTTCAGCTTGTCAGCTTGCTCCGGCGTCACGTAGATGGTGGTCGAAATCTTCTTCCGCACGAGATTTCCTGTTGTTTTCTGGAGTGTTAGCTAGAGCTCTCGCGTGGCCCGCGTGGTCCACGCGCCGATCAGCGACGCGCTACCCGTTTGGTAGTGCACTCCTCGGCCTGCCGCCAGCGTCGATTCGAGCCCAAGCCGATGAAGATACACTACGTGAACATACGTGACGGTCAAGGGCGACCGTGGCCCCGGTGTAAAATGCACCTTTATTTGAGATTTATGTCATCAAATCATACGCATGCGCGTATTCTGGCCGCGCGATGCGTCCGGGAACGGGAGCTGCTTGCGGCGCAGCCAGAAGGCCGTTTATGGTGGTCTCCACGCGCCGCGCGGTTTGGGCGCGAGAGAGAGACCCCATGGCTTACGGCTTTCTGAAGGTGGGCGCCTTGACGCTCTCCCTCGCTGGGATGGTCCTGCTCGCGGTCACGGGGGCTGCCGGCTGCGGCTCGGACAGCAACTCCGGCGTGGCGAACGCGAAGCTGCCGAACGGGGTGCGCTCGCAGGTGATCGAGCACGAGGCGTGCGACGAGTCTGGCAACAAGGTCGAGATGCTCGACGCCAACAACGACGGCAAGCCGGACATCAAGAGGGTGTCGAAGAACGGTCACGAGATCTGCCGGATCACGGACCTCAATCACGACGGCAAGCCCGACATGTTCGAGTACTACGACCAGACGGGGCAGCTCCGGCGCCGTGAGGCCGACTACGACGACAACGGGATCGTCAACTCGATCGAGTACTTCGAGAACGGCAAGCTGGTGCGGCGCGAGCTCGACACCACGAACCAGGGCAAGATCGACACCTGGGACTTCTTCGACCCCGCGACGGGTGCGCGCACGAAGCGCGAGCGCGACGCGACGGGGGACGGGAAGATCGACCAGTGGTGGACCTACGAGGGCGACAAGGTGACCATCGCGATGGACCGCAACGGCGACGGGCTACCCGAACCCGAGTCGGCGATCACACTCGGAGCCGGCGGTCAGGTCGTCGCCGGAGATGGGGGAGCGTCCGCGGCCGCGCCCGCACCGACGCCCACTCCTGCGGCTCCGCAGGCACCGACGCTCTCGATGCCCGGCTTGAACAACGAGCCCGCTCCGCCGGTCACACCGCCGTCCCAGGACGCGGGTGTCGCCGGCAAGCCCCAGCGTGGAGGAGCGAAGCGATGAGCATGCGCACGTCATCGAAGGCCCTCTTCAGCGGGACGCTCTTCGCCGCCTCCGTCGTCGTCGCGTCTCTGGCGGTCGGCGCCTGCGGCGGCGACGCGGCCAAGGGCAACGCCAAGGTCGCGACGGCGCCGGGCGGCTCGAAGGACCAGAGCAAGTGGCCGACCGACGACCGCACGATGTGCGACTGGAAGGACAAGCCCGAGCTCGAGATCAGCGAGACGAACGGGCCGGGCGCGCTGCGTCCGAACGTGCGCCGTATCTTCAAGACCTACGGCGAAGGCGACGCTCGTCACAAGACGCTCGTGTGCCGCGAGATCGACACGAACCTCGACGGCATCAAGGACGTCGTCCGCACTTTCAACGCGAAGGGCGAGGCCATCCACGAGGAGGCCGACCGCAACTACGACGGTCGGATCGATCTGTGGATCAACTTCGTCGACGGTCGCATGGCGGAGGAGGACGTCGACACCAACAACGACGGCAAGCCCGACGTCTGGAAGTTCTACGTCAACGGACAGCTCCAGCGCATCCGGCGCGATCGCAACTTCGACGGCAAGGCCGACATCTGGGAGATCTATTCGCGCGGTCGCCTCGAGCGCGTCGGCATGGATGACACGTACGATGGGCACGTCGACCGGTGGGACCGCGACGAGCAGATGAAGTACGAGGCCGAGACGGCCGACCGCAAAGCGCGCGACGAGATGATGAACGCCGAGATGGCTGCAAAGGCCGACGCCGGCGGCGGCGGCGGTGGCGCGTCCACGAGTGCAGACGCAGGCGCGGGGAGCAAGGACGCGGGCGCCGCAAGGGGCCTCACCCCGGCAGCGAAGAAGAAATAGAGCGGCGCCCTCTCGCACGAGGCACGCGGACTCGGGGGCGGCTGTGCCAGCCAGGTGAGCCAGGTGTGCCACGTGTGGCACGCATGGCGCGAACTCCAACGGTGAGCGGTCCAGGGTTGCTGCTGTAAACGCGCAAATAGCGTCCAATCGCGCAGTGGCCCAGGCTGTGCTCCACGGTAAGCCAACATGAAGACGTTGGTGACCGGGGTTGCGATGGGCGTGGTGGCAACGGTCCTCGTGGCGTGCGGGGGAAGCGTCGACGGCGGCGGGATCGGCAAGAGCAGCGGTTCGAGCGGTTCGAGCGGTTCGAGCGGTTCGACGAGCGGTTCGACCAGCGGCGCCACCTGCCGGGAGATCCACTGCCAGAGCGGTCTCTCGCCGGCCGACACCGACGGCGACGGCTGCGCCGAGAGCTGCGTCCGCGGCGCGTGCCCGCCCGTCGGCTTCGACTGCGCGCGGGGCTACGCTCCCGCCGACACCAACGGCGACGGTTGCCTCGATCAGTGTGTGAAGGTCGCGTGCCCCGAATTCCTCGGCGACTGCGCCGCGGGGAGCACGCCGGCCGATCTCGACGGCGACGGGTGCATCGACGGCTGCAAGCCGATCGCCTGTCCGCCGGTCATCATCGATTGCGCGCCCGGAGCGACGCTCATCGACAAGGACGGCGACGGCTGCCCCGAGACCTGTGTCTTCCCGAAGTGACCGAGCCGCTCAGCTTATCGTGCGCGCGCGCGCCCGCACGAGCGCGAGCGCCACGAGCCCGACCCCGAGCCCGAGCGCCGCAACGGGCGCGGTGCGTGACGTCGCCGCCGGCTCGTGCGACGTGACCGCGCAGCCACCGCCGTCATCCGTCGCCGGTTCCTCCGCGAGGGGGCCGTTCGGGTCGAGCTTCAACCAGACGTGGCTCGTCACCGTGAGGGGCGCGCCTTCGAGGAGCACCTCGGCGCGCCAGCGGTCTTCCCCCTGCGCGGGCGCATCGACGATCGTCTCGTAGAAGAAGGGGTCGCTCGTCACGTCGAAAGGATCGCCGACGGGAACGCCGTTCTTCACGAGGCGGACCTGATGCGAGTCGCCGGGCGTGCGTCCGCTGATCTTCACGCGGAGGACGATCTTGCGGACGCCGATGGAGTCGCCTGGAAAGGCGAGCGCGTCGCCGCCGCCCTTCTTCTGGGCCGCTTCGAGCTCGCACATCGGATCGCTCGGGCCCTCGAGCTTCACCACCGTGGCGCCCTTGCGAATGCCCTCCGTGATCCCGGCGACGGAAAGCTCGTGCGCGCGGATCAGCGTGGTGGGGCTCCCGATCGGGCTCTCGACGTTGCCGTTCGAGACGCCGGCGCGATGATCGTCGCTGCCGCCCAGCGCCGGGATCTTGATGCCCTTGTCGAGGACCGCGTCCCAAAACGCGATCGCCTTTGCGGAGAAAAGCGCTGCGCCCTTCGAGAGTCCGCCGGTACCGATCTCGACGCCGCCGATCTTCTTCGGGTCGAGCTGATGCTTCCACGCGCAGCCGATGCAGAGGTCACCGATGTCGAGCGCGGGGTGGTTGATGCTCAGGACCGCGCCTTGCGCGAGGATCTGGTCGGCCGCGCCCTCGATGGTGACCCCCGGCTGACCGATCTTGTGGTCGACCCACTTCGTCGCGCCGATGGCGTTTGCGTGGCCCATGTACGTCGTGAACTCGATGCCGGGGATGAGCAGAAACGTGGGCTCCTTCGCCTGGATGTCCTCGAAGAAGTCGAGCTGGGTGATCGTGTTGTGATCGCTCATCTCGATGAAGTCGAGGCCGCGCTGCTTCGCGAGCGCGACGTTCTGCTCGAGCGTGGGCGTCGCGTCGGTCGACTCCCTCGAGTGAACGTGGAAGTCGCCGGCGTAGTAGCGGAGCTCCGTCTTGCGCGGGGCGGCCACCTGGTAGGGCTTGCGCGCGACCGGCGTGAGCGTCGGCGCCGTGCGGAGGTCGATCTCCACATGGTAGAGCGCCGGTGACATCACGACCTTCGCCTTGCCGACGATCACGCGCCAAGCGCCGGCCTTGATCGGCCCAGGCACGTAGGCGCGCGACGCCGCGGTCACGCCGATCACCACGGGCTCGCTGGTGCCGCCGCCCCACCCTCGGTAGCCGTCGGGGTCGTTCACGCCCCAGTCGAGGATGTTCGCGGCGGACTTGTCGTCGTGGCGAATCTCGATCTCCTGCGTGCCTTCCGGCACGTCGAAATCGAGGAAGAAGTGATCCGGCCCGCCTTCGGGGACGACGCCGTCCAGCACGATCGGGGCGGCGGAAACGAGGCTCGCCTGCAGTGTGAGGGCCGCTATCAGGCCGGTAGCGCCGAGGGATCGCCCCGTCGCGCCACACGTAGGTCGACGCCAGAAGCCTTCGAGGGTACGAGGACGCACCCCGAAAGCATCGCACCGCACATGGAACGCATCCAGAAGATCCTCGCCGCCGGCGGTCTAGCCTCGCGCCGGGCCGCAGAGAAGCTCATCACCGAGGGGCGCGTGCGCGTGAACGGCCGCGTCATCACCGAGCTCGGGGCCAAGGCCGACGCCCGCAACGACCGCATCGAGGTGGACGGCAAGCGCGTCGTCGCCGAGCAGCACGTCTACATCGTCCTCCACAAGCCGCGCGGCGTCGTCGTGACGATGAGCGACCCGGAAGGACGCCCCACGGTCCGCGACATCCTCGCGCCGGTCGGGGCCCGCGTGTATCCCGTCGGCCGGCTCGATTTCGCGACGAGCGGCGTGCTCCTCGCCACGAACGACGGCGACTTCGCCGAAGGGTTGCTGCACCCGAAGAAGGCCGTCCCGAAGACCTACGTCGTCAAGGTGAGCGGCAAGATGACGGCCGAGCACATGGATCGGTGGCGGAACGGCGTGCGCCTCGAAGACGGCGTCACGGCGCCCGCCGAGGCGAAGACGCTGCGTTTCGAGGGCGACAAGACGTGGTTCGAGCTCACGATCAAGGAGGGGCGCAACCAGCAGATCCGCCGCATGGGCGAGGCCACCGGCTTCCCCGTCATGCGCCTCGCGCGCCTGTCGTTCGCGCAGATCTCCGCGGAGCATTTACGCCCCGGCCAGTGGCGCCACATGACGCGCGAAGAGCTCGTCCAGCTGAAGAAGACCTACGGCGTTCCGAAGTCGGTCCCCTCGCCACCGGAGCAGGCGGTGGCGCCCGCGCGCCGAACCCGCGGCATGGGCGGCGAGCGTGGGCGTCCGACCGGCGACGACCGCACACGTCGAGGTCCGACACCGCGCGGGCCGCGCGAGGATCGCACCCAGCCACGCGATTCCGCCCTGTCGCGAGAGCCGCGCGGTCCTCGTGACCCGCGCAATCCGCGTGAGTCACGTGACCCGCGCACCGCGACTGTCGAAAAGCCGCGCGGTCCGAACACGCATCGCAAGAGCGGTCGCGGCGGAACGGGCGCCGGCAGCGGCGGCCCCTCGACCACGCCGGTCGAGGGCGCCGGTTCACGTCACGGCACGGCTCCGTCACGCCGAGGAAACGACGCGACCGACGAACGCGGCCGCAGTGCACGTCGCGGCTCGACCTCGGGACCGCCGCGAGGCGGAGCGGGACCGACACGCGACGCCGACCGCACGAAGGGTCGGCGCAGTCGCTAGCGATCGGAGACGGGCCATGCGGATTCGACTCTCGCTCACGCTGGTTCTCGCCGTCGCGCTCTCGCCGCGGAACGCGCGAGCGGCGGACCCGGCACCCGTCGCCGTCCCTGAGCCCGCGGCGCCCGCGGAGCTCCCGCGCGACATGCTCGTCGCGGACCTCGGGCAGCATGTCGTCGGCTTCGGCTATCAACGGTCGACGTCACGCTGGGTCGCGGCGCAAGTCACCGCGAGCTACTACCAGCCGTGGACGCAGAACATCGATTTCCTCGGGTTGTCCGGCGAGGCGAACAAGGGCGGCGATCTCCGCGGGATGATCGGTCGCGTTCGCGTCTTCTTCCACCCGTTCGGCGCGGCACCGACGGGCTTCTGGATCTCGCCGTTCGCGCAGGCTGGCGTCGGCTTGGGACTTCGCAACGGCGAGCGTCGTGCAGGTCCCGTGTCCGCCGTGGGGACGAGCGTCGGTTACTCGAAGTTGCTCGGAAGCTCCGTCTTGCTCGGGGGTGGCTTCGGCATCCAGTACCACGCGGCGAAGATCCCGGGCGGCGAAGGCCCGCCGCGCTTCTCGCGCTACTACCCGCAGGTCGACATCCAGCTCGGCTATCTCTTCTAGACGACCTTCGGGAGGCTGTGCCGTGTGCGTTGCACACGGCCTAGGCGACCTTCGGGAGGCTGTGCCGTGTGCGTTGCACACGGCCTAGGCGACCTTTGGGACGGCCTGAGCGCGCGCGCTCAGCGCGTGAAGCGCTCGGCCGGTCGGTACTCCGCGCGGCGCTTGCCCATGTGCCGGGCGAACCACCGCGAGCGGCTCCGCCGTGCGACGCGATCCGCGACCTCGTCGAGCGCGGGAAACGTCCGGCGGAGCGTCTCGGCGCCGAAGATGAACGGAAACTGCAGCAGCGGATGCAACGCCCAGAGCCCCGCCGATGGGAGCTCGTTCTTCTTGTACGTCCACGGTGGCAAGAAAAACCTCGTATAGCCGAGGTGCACGCCGTGGCTCCACGCCTGCCTCACGCGCTCCACGAGCGGGGCGTCGGGGTCGGGCGCGAACGCCTTCACGTACGACTGACAAAGGTTGCGCCCGTCCGCGCCCGACGTGCGTGACGCTTTCACCATCGTGACGAACGCGAGCTGCGCCGCCTCCTTGACGGACGCCGGATAGCAGCCCGGCCGCACCCCCATGAGGTGACCGACGTAGCGCCAGAAGTGCATCATGGCCTCGATGTCACGCATCGACGGCCGGTAGCCCATCGCCTGCATCGCGACCCCGGGAATGAAGCTTCCTCCCATCAGCGTGAGCAAGGAATCGCCCTGGCTGATCGGCACGCCCC
>JAYSXP010000491.1:0-10348 GCA_043717125.1 Polyangiaceae bacterium
AGGGCGACTCGGGAAACGCACGAAAGGCCATCGCCGGATCGCGCAGCCAGCCGAGCATCTGCTCCGTCGTCACGCTCGCGGCAGAGGCGTCCATCGGCAGGTCGCCAACGATCGAGATGTGCTTGGGACACTCCTTCACGTCGCACCGCTCGTTGTAGCTCTGGGAGTTGGCGACGAGGTGCAGCGCGATCGTCCAGAAAGCGGGCGCGACGCCGCGTACCTCGAGCGTCCAGCGAAAGTCGCGGCCGGAGTCCTTCGCGTTCGTGCCCTCGACGATCTTTGCGTGCCCGGGCTCGGGAGCGAACATGTCGGCGCCGGCGAGGCCGAAGTTGATCAACGTGAGGACGTCGCGCACGGCACCGCAGAAGTGACCTGCGAGGCCGAGGCGCGGCAGTCCGGTGACCGCGAGAACCACTCGCTCCGCCTTCGCGGAGCCGCGGTAGCGCACCATCAGGCGTTCGGCGTTGAGGCGCGCGAGGTGCGGGTGCTTGGCGTTCTCGTGCTCATCCTGCTCGGGCGCCTCGAAGCGCGGGGCCTTCGCGAGCGTCGGGACCAGCGCGGCGCTCCGCGCCGTCTTCAGATCCTCCGTCAGCTTCGTCGTGATCGAGACCAGACGCGACAGGTTCTCCTCTTCGCTCGGCGTCGTCGGATCGATCCTGGTCGCAGCCAAGGTCGCCGGAAGAAGGTGCTCGGCGAGCGAGACCGCCTGCTTTGCACCGCCTGCGTTTCGCGCGGCGTCGACGAGCATCTCGAGGAGCCCGGTGGTGAGCGGGATCGGCGAGGCGGCGCGACGTCCGAGGAACAGCGCGGCGTCGAACGAGGCGGAACGCGTCTTCGGCGTGCGCCCGGGGCGCTCGACCTTGACCATGAGCGGCACCGTGTCGAGCATCGCGCTCATGGCAGCCTTCACCAGAAGGTGCTGCACGGGCGGCGCGCGGTGCACGCCCTCGATCCGCGAACCTTCTTCGGGTCGACGATGACGACCGAGCCGTCGGCCACGCCGAGCATGCATCCGAGAACGCCAACCCGCACGACCGAATCGATTCTCATCGTGTTCATCTCCGAGGCAGCACGATGTGCACCGCCTTCGTAGGGGAGAACGCGGAGGAGCCTCGCGTGTGACGAAGAAAGTCAGCCGCTCGGCCCATGGGCAGGCCGCGAGCTGAGCGGCGCGAGCGCCACGTCGAGCACGTGGCGCACCCCCGGTGCGTTCAGCCCCTACTTCTTCGCCTTCTTCGCGGCCTTCTTCTCGGCCTTCTTCTCGGCCTTCTTCTCGGCGGCCGGCTTCTTCGGGGCCTTCTTGCCGGCCTCCCAGACACCAAGGGATGCGCCCGCCGGATCGACGAAGACGCCGATCGCGCCCATCTCACCGATCGCCTGGTAGTCGACGACGATCTTGCCGCCGGCCTTCTTCACCTTGGCGAGAGCCTTCTTCACGTCGTCGACTTCGACGTACGGCATCCAGGCGGTGGGTTGACCGGGCATCATCACCTTCTGGATGCCGCCGCCGACGCCGGTGCCGACGTCGATCATCGTGTAGGGCATTCCCTTCATGTCGTTGAGCTTCCACGCGAAGACGCTCTTGTAGAACTTCTTCGACTGGGCGACGTCCGGGGTGCTGAGCTCGCAGTGCGCGAATGCGTTGGCCATGGTGGCCTCCTTTCGAGTTGGAGGCGCGAGGAGACGGGCCCTCGCGAGGTTCGTCAAGCCCCAGCGTTCGCGACGCGCGTCAGTTCGCGCCGGTGACCTTGGCGGCGCCGCTCGCCTTCGACTTGCCCGTCACCTTCGTGCCGACGCAGTCGACCTTCGCGGCGGCCGTGGCCACGACCGAGTTCGTCGTTGCGGTGATGCTGCCGCCCGTCATCGTGACCTTCGCGCTCGCGCTGGCCTCGATGCCGACGCCTGCCGTGATGTCGACGCCCGTGAGCGAGAGCTGGCAGTTGGCGCTCGCCTTGATCGCCGTGCCGCTCACGTTCGCCTTCACGCCGGTGAGCGCGACGACGTCGTTGCCCTTGCACTCGAACGTCGACTTGCCGTCCCACGTCGCCGCGGCGCCCGTCTGCACGCCGCCGCCCGGGCTCTTCGCCTGGAAGTAGATGTAGCCGGCGAGCCCGATGCCGCCGAGCACGAGCAGGCCGATGATCACCGCGCCGATGATCCAGCCCCAGATCATGCTCGACGCCTTGTCCTTGAGGTAACCCTCGGGCGTCTTGCCGTTGATCTTGACGTGGAGCTGCTGGCCGCCGCCCACGTCGAACGTACCGGCCGCCATGTTGTGCTGCCCCGCACCTGGTGGCGGCGGACCGAAACCGAGGTTCTGCGCGAACATCGCGTTGAACTCCGGATTGTTCCCGCCCCCGGGGGCTTGAACTTGAATGGGCGTTAGTTGCCCGTTCTCGTGGCCGAACAGCGCCAGGCATCGCGTGCACCGCGCGTACTGTCCGTTACCCGCCCATTCGAACGCCCCACCGCAGTTCAGACATTGCATTGCGACAGCGACGTTAGATCAGAACGTGAACCCGTACGAGACGAACGGGCCGCCGGCCACCTCGCCGAGCCGGATGCGCTCGATCTCCTTCTTCGCCGCCCAGGTCTTCGGCGGCACGAGATACGGAAAGAGCGAGCCGACGAGGCCGGTCCCCATCGAGAAGAACAGGCGCTCGCTGCGCTCGGGCACCGGCCAGTTCAACGGCACCGCGCCGAGAAAGACGTAGTCCATCGCCGGCGCCGTGACCGTCGCGAGGAGCGAGATCGCCACGGCCATCGGCCACGCCGCGCGCACGTTGCCCTCGGGCGGCGGGCCCTCGGCCCACATCGGATCGCACTTCGGCAGCGACAGATAGGCGCCGCTCAGGAACGCACCCCAGAAGAAGCCGACCATCCCCGGGCCGATCATGCGTACCGCGGGGGTCTCCGAGAACTTCACGACGCCGATGCTGACGTACTCGCTGCCGACGACGCCGAGCGCCATGGTGCCCGTGTAGAGCCAGTCGAAGCTCGAGGCCTTCTCGCACAGCTGGATCTCGCGCGGCTGGCGCGGCCGGTAGTCGGACGCTGCGTAGACGTACGCCGGCGGATCCGGAGGGGCCGCAGTGCTTGCGTCTGTAGAGGCAGGCGAGGTCCCGTCCACGGTGGGCGACGCTACCACGGCTGAGCCGACCTTCGGGAGGACGTGTCGCGTGATCCACGCGACCTGCCCGACTTTCGGGAGGACGTGTCGCGTGATCCACGCGACCTTTACGCGGCTGGGAAAAAGGGCAATCCTCCGCGCCATGACCGTCCCGGCGAACATCTTCCGCGAATACGACATCCGTGGCGTCGCCGCGCGCGACCTCTCCGATGAGCTTGCCGAGGGCATCGGCCGCGCGTTCGGCGCGACGCTGGCCGCCGATGCGAAGGACGGAAAGCCCCTGCGCCTCGCGGTCGGCCGCGACTGTCGCCTCTCGAGCCCGCGCCTCCACGCCGCGCTCCTTCGTGGCCTCGAGAAGGCCGGCGTGCACGTGGTCGACATCGGCATCGGCCCGACGCCGATGCTCTACTTCGCCGTCTACAACCTCGGCACCGACGGCGGCATCCAGATCACCGGAAGCCACAACCCGGGCGACGAGAACGGCTTCAAGATGATGCGCGGGAAGGCGAGCTTCTTCGGCGCCGACATCCAGAAGCTGCGCGAGCGCATCGTCGCGAAGGACTTCGGCGAGGACCGCACCGGCAAGGGCCATGTCGAGCCGGTCGACGTGCAGGACGCCTACGTCGCCACGATGAAGGAGCGCTTCGACTTCTCGGGCTCGAAGCTCGTCTTCACGCTCGACGCCGGCAACGGCTCGGGCGGCCCGCTCGGCATGCGCACGATGAAGGAGCTCGGTCTCTCGCCCGACCCGCTCTTCTGCGAGATGGACGGCAACTTCCCGAACCACCACCCCGATCCCACCGTCGAGAAGAACCTCGCCGCGCTCGTCGCGCGCGTGAAGGAGACGAAGGCGCGCGTCGGCCTCGCGTACGACGGCGACGCCGATCGCATCGGCGCCGTCGACGAGCACGGCACCGTGATCTGGGGCGACAAGCTCATGATCCTCTTCTCGCGCGCCCTCCTGAAGGACAAGCCAGGCTCCACGATCCTCGGCGAGGTGAAGTGCAGCCAGACGCTCTACGACGACATCGCCAAGCACGGCGGAAAGCCGATCGTGTGGAAGACCGGGCACTCCCTCATCAAGACGAAGATGAAGGAGACGGGCGCGATGCTCGCCGGCGAGATGAGCGGTCACATCTTCTTCGCCGATCGCTACTTCGGGTACGACGACGCGATCTACGCGGGGCTCCGGCTCCTCGAGATCCTCATGAAGGATCCGCGGCCGCTCTCCGAGATGCTCGCCGACGTCCCCAAGACGTTCTCGACGCCCGAGCTCCGCGTCGACTGTCCTGATGCCGTCAAGTTCCAGGTCGTCGCCGCCGTGACCCGTCACTACAAGGAGAAGGGCAACCCGGTCCTCGACATCGACGGCGCACGCATCACGTTCCCCGGCACGAGCGGACCAACGCCGCCGCCGAAGTGGGGCCTCGTGCGCGCCTCCAACACGGGGCCGATCCTGGTGATGCGCTTCGAGGCCGGCACCGAGGCCGAGCTCGCGGAGATCCGGAGCGAGGTCGAGGGAGTCGTGACAAGGGAGCGCGCGAAGCTTGCCAGCTGAGCCGACCCCGACCGCTCCGAAGAGCTGGACCATCGGCTCGCTCGTGAAGTGGGCGACGGACGATTTTCGCACGCGCGGAATCGAGAGCCCGCGTCTCGATGCCGAGCTCATCGTCGCGCATACGCTGAAGATCGATCGCATGCGCGTCATCCTCGACGCTGAACGCCCGCTCGAGGGCGCCGAGCTCGTGCAGCTCCGCGACCTCGTGAAGCGGCGCCGCGCCTACGAGCCGATCGCCTACCTCCGCGGCGAGCGCGAGTTTTACGGCCTGAAATTCAGGGTCGACAAGCGCGTGCTCGTGCCGCGTCCCGACACCGAGACGCTCGTCGACGCCGCGCTCGCGCGCAGCTCGCACCTGTCGATGTCGATGCGTCAGCTCGATCTCTGCACCGGCTCGGGCTGCGTCGCGATCGCGATGGCGCGCCAGCGGCCGACCGCGCAGGTCTTCGGCTCGGACATCAGCACCGACGCGCTCGCGGTCGCGCGCGACAATGCCCTCCGGCTCGGTGCGTACAACACGGCCTTCTTCGCGTCGGATCTCTTCTCCGCATTCGCGGGCAAGCGCTTCGACGTCATCACCGCGAACCCGCCGTACATCGCGAGCGCCGAGATCGTGACGCTCATGCCGGACGTGCGCGACCATGAACCGAAGCTCGCGCTCGACGGCGGCGAGGACGGGCTCGTGCTCGTCCGTCGCATCGTCACGAATGCCCCCGCGCACCTCGAGCCAGGCGGACTGCTCGCCGTCGAGATCGGCGCCGGCGAGGCGGCTGCAACGCTTCTTCTCTTCGAAGCAGGCGGCTTCGTCGACGTGCGCGTCCACCGTGACATCGCGCGTATCGAGCGCGTCGTCAGCGGTGTCGTGCGATGATCAAAGCCCGTTGAGCGCCGCCCCTCTGAGCGCCCTTTTTTTCGAGCGCGCGCGGCGCGCGAGCGGTGCTGCGCTCGCCATCGCGTTCGTGACGACGCCTGGCCTGGCCCAGATCGCACCGGTGCGCTCGGCCTCCAGTCCGGTGCACACGCCCGAGGAGCTCGCGCGCGCTCGCGTCCTCGATCAGCAGGGCGCCAAGACCTACGCCGACGGCCGTTACAACGACGCGATCCGCTACTTCGAGGAGTCGTATCGCCTCGGTGGGCCGCCGTTCGAGCTCTGGAACATCGCCAGGTGCCACGTGCGCCTCGACCAGCCGGAGCAGGCGGCCGAGGTGCTCGAGCGGTACCTCGCAACGCCGGCGCTCCCCGCGGAGGAGCGTGACGAGGCGACGCAGCAGCTCGCCGAGCTCCGCCGTCGACCGAGCACCGTCACGATCGCCTCGAATCCTAGCGGGGCGGAGGTCATGGTCGACGGACAGCCGCTCGAAGGCGGCAAGACGCCCACGTCGTTCGTGGTCCAGCCGGGCACCCACACGATCGTCCTGAGCGCGCCGATGCGTGTGGTCTACACGCAAACGCTCGAGGCCAAGTACGGCCGTGCGATCATCCTCGACGTTCCTCTCGCGAGTGAGCGCCGCGGGGCGCCTGCGGACAATCCGTACGGGGACGGGGAGATCAAGCGCGTGTCGCTTCGCGGTGACCTCGGCGTGATGCTGCCCAAGTACGGAAGCGTCAACGGCGACCCGCACCCGACGCTCATCGCGAGCGGCGCGTATCGCTTCGCAGACGTGGGAGCGACGACGTTCGCCGTCGGTGCGATGCTGCTCCTCACCGGCGACTCCTGGGAGAATCGCGTCGCCGCAGACGCCAGCGCGGCGCCCTGCGGCACGCTCTCGGGCTCTCGCTCGGCCACCGCGCTCTCGATGTTCGCGACGGGAAGCGCCGGCTGGGAGATCGTCCCGCGCGTGCGCGCCCACGCGGTCGCGGGGGTGGGCCTCGCGGCGTACTTCGCCGGCGATCTCGGCGGCGACGTCTTCGTTCCCGCGTGCAGCCCGTCACCGGGGCCCAAGCCCGCGTTCATGGTGGGTGCGCAGGTCGACTACGCCCTCACGCCGCTCGTGCGGCTGTCGGCCCTGCCGCTCGTCCTGCAGCTGCAGCCCTCGTTCGACGGCGCGCGCAGCCAACCGGTCGATGCCACCGGTATCTGGATGCGCTGGACCCTCGCGATCGGGGCGGGAGTCGACCTGTGAGCGTGCCGACACTCTTCGACTTCAACGGCGTCCTCGTCGACGACGAGTCCGTGCATCTTGCCGCGTTTCGCGAAGTGCTTCGTCCCCACGGCGTCACGTTCGACGACGCGACGTACACCGAGCGCTACCTGGGCTTCGACGACGCCGGCGCGTTCCGCGCCATGCTCATCGACGCCGGGCAACCGCCCTTGGACGCCGACGTCGCACGCCTCATCGCCGCGAAGAAGCCGCTCTACATGGAGCTCATCGGCGACTCGCTCGTCGTCTTCGAAGGCGCAGCGGAGATCGTACGTCGCCGCGCGAAGCTGGGTACGGTCGGCATCGTGTCGGGCGCGCTCCGCGACGAGATCGAGCATGCCCTCCGCGTGATGGGGGTGCGCGAGCACGTCGCCTTCATCGTCGCCGCCGAGGACACGACCGCCTGCAAGCCCGATCCGCAAGGCTACGTACTGGGCGTGCGCGAGCTCCGTGCGCTCGCCGCCTCCGGCGCGCCGATCGTGATCGAGGACTCCGTCGCCGGGATCCACGCTGCCAAGGCCGCCGGCCTCTTCTGCGCCGCGGTCGCGCACAGCTACCCGGTGGACGTCCTCCGCGCCGCGGGCGCCGACGTGGTCGTCCCGCGCATCGCCGATCTCAGCGACGAGCTGCTCTCGCCATGAACGCGGCACGGCTCGGTGTCACGTGGCTCGTCGCGGGGCTCTTCGCTGCGCAGACAGCCTCGCCCGCCGGGGATGGCGCGCCGAGAGCCGCGCATGCCGCCGCCGCGTTCCCTCTTCCTGGCGCCGACGGGTGGCGCGCTGCCGGCCACGACGCGGTGCGCGGGATCACGATCGGTCCGATCGAGAACGGCTACCACCCGGGCGTCGGCTACGGCAGCGCGGCGTACGCACGCACGCTCGACGAATGCGTGCGACAGGGCGCAACGTGGGTCGCGATCACCCCGTTCGGCCGCGTCGGTGATCTCGCGGGCCGCGGCGTGGATCCGTCGTTCGAGCAGCCGCTCGCGAAGAACAAGGAGGACATCCACCGCGGCATCGCGATGGCGCACGCGCGAGGCCTCTCGGTGATGCTCGTCCCGCACCTCTGGGTGGAGTCCGGGGAGTGGCGCGCCAAGATCGATCCGCCCACCGACGCCGCGTGGAACGCGTGGACCAAGAGCTACGGCGCGTTCGTGAAGGGATGGGCCGAGGTGGCGCAGTCCTCGCACGTGGAGCTTTTCTCCGCGGGCGTCGAGCTGCGCTCGTGGGTGACTACGCCGCGCGCGCCGAGCTTCGCGGCGCTCGTTCGGGAGTTGCGTGCAATCTACAAGGGACCGATCACGTACTCGGCGAACTGGGACGACGTCGAGCAGACCGTCGTGCTCAGCGAGCTCGACGTCATCGGCGTGAATGCCTTCTACCCGCTCGCGGAGAAGGACGGCGCAGCGTTCGAGACGCTCCTCGAGGGCGGCAAGCGTGTGCAGGCCCGGGTGCGCGCGCTCGCGGAGACCTGGCAGAAGCCCGTCCTCTTCACCGAGATCGGCTACACGACGCGCAAGGATCCCGCGATTCGCCCCTGGCAATGGCCGGACGCCATGACCAACGTGCGCGTCGACGAGGTGGCGCAGGCCGACGCCTACCGAGCCCTCATCGCACCCTTGCTCGACGAGCCGCGCTTCATGGGGTTGTTCGTGTGGCGCGTCTACGCCGATCCGGACGACGTCTCGCAGGAGGCGGAGTGGGGCTTCTCCCCGCGTGGCAAGCTCGCGGAGCTCGTCATGCGCGATGCCTTCGCGGCGGCCTGGTCCGGTGACGCGACGCGCAAGCGCGGGTGGGCGCCCGCAGCGCGGGTGCCCGGCCTCTTTCCGTGACGGCGCCCGGGGGAGCGGCCCGCCTCTTCCCTGGAGCAAGAGCCTCCTCGCCGGCTGGAGCACCAGCCTCGACGGGAAGGACTGCTCGCGCGTCGCGAACTGAGCTGGGTCAGCGACGGCTCACCGGGTCACGAAACGCTCACGCGCGCGGCGTCGTAGAGCTCGTCGACGTCGAGGATGAAGCGGATCGACTCGAGCTCCACGCGCGTACCTGCGTCGAAGACGTTGTGAGCCCAGCCGCCTTCTTCGCGCCGCCACACCTCGACGCAGCGTTTGTCTTGCGCCACAAGGACGTACTCCTGGAGCGAGGGCAACATCTGGTAGTAGAGCCGCTTCTCGGAGCGGTCGTAGTCCTCCGTGCTCGGGCTCAGGACTTCGACGACGACGCGTGGGTTCGTCACATGTGTCGGCGAATCAGGGTCGCGCTCGACCGGATCGCACAGCACCACGGCATCTGCACACGTGGACACGTTGGCCTCTCGAATCCGGAGGCGCAGATCGGATGAATGAGCCCGACACGGTCCCCCCCGCAGGTGCGCGAAGAGGAGGCCACTCACGGTCGTGGCGAGCGCCGAGTGCTCGACGGTGCCGCCAGCCATTGCGAAGATTTCACCGTCCACGAACTCGTGCTTCACCGCCGGGCTCATCTCCTCGACGTCGAGGTAGTCCGCGACGGTGTACCTGCGACGGTGCGCAAGATGGGTCATTTCACGAAGAAGAGTAGCAGACGTGCACCTCGTCCGCCGCGCGGGTTCCCTCGCGACGACGCCAGTACACGCAGGTCACGCAGATTGGCCGACGAGCTCGGCGAACGGATGTGGACGCGTTCCCGCGGATCGCCGATGGCCGCGATCAACACCGAATTCTGTCGCACGCGCCTCGTACTCGCGGCGCCACCAGTGGGGCGTGTCCCCGCGCGGCGAGCTCGCGGAGCTCGTCATCCGCGACGCGTTCGCGGCGTACAGCCTGCGACGAGCTTTTATCGGAGCTCCAGCGCAGTTAGCGCGAGCACACGATCGCGCAGGATCGCGAAGGCGCTCATGTGCGAGCGATGGCAAAGCGTCTCATGCTGCGCGCGGCAGCTTGAAGGTCGTGGCAGAAATGCTTCGCTCATCGATGATGTCGATGGACCATCTCGAGGCGGCTGTGAACGAAGTTAGTGACAAGGACTGGGCGTGGTGGCCCTTCCTCTGGGTGCGTCCCGAGAAGCACGAGCACCTCTCGCTCGTGCGCGTCGCCTTGATCGCGATCCTCTACGGAGCGCCGGTGAGCGTGCTCACCGAGCTCGGCGTCAAGCTGCAGTACGCTGCGTCGGTCACCGAGATCGTGGCGACGGGCCTGTTCTTCCCGTTGCTCTTGCTCCTTTGCGGCAGCGTCTTCGTCGCCCCGATGTGGAATCGCCGCGCCGGAATGCTGCGGGCACGCCGCGCCGCCGGCTTCGGCGTCTGATCGGCGCGCCTCCTAATCGCGCGCGCGCCTCCCGCGGCGTGACGTCGTCACTCTCACACCTCGATATGCCGGCGAATCGCGCGAAGGGTCTCGGCGCCGATCGCTTCGGCCAGCTGGTCGAGGTCAGCAAAGGGCCGGCGCGCGAGGATCGCGCGGGCCACGAGCGGGGTCATGCCTGGCAGGTCGAGGAGCTCGGATTCGCTCGCCGTGTTCGCGCCGACGCGCAGGCCGGGGGACCG
>JAYSXP010000492.1:0-1105 GCA_043717125.1 Polyangiaceae bacterium
ATAAATTTCACATAGTCATCGTTAAGCCACCTGGGATTTCTTTCACCCAGCGGTTTGCCGTCCATCTCAAAATAACTGGGTAATGTTTTGTCCTCGACACCGTGTAATAAATCTTTAATCCACTTGCCATTATTAGCCGAATGGCCGGAATATGGCGGATTACCCATCACGACCATCACCGGGTAATCGTATTTAACTTGGCTGGCGGCATTGGCTTCATCTTTGAGGTAGCTGGCAAACAGGCTGCGGCCCATTTCATCGCCCTGACTAAGCGTGTTGGTCAGAAAGACATTCACCTGGTCTTTATCCTTAAACTTGTAGCCCGTTTCGCGCAATTGGAGTTCCAACTTGAGGTGAGCTACGGTATAAGGAGCCATCAAAAGCTCAAAACTGAACAGGCGCGGCAGCAGGTGGCTCGAAACGTAATCATTCCAACCGCCCCGGTCCCGGCTTGCGACCGTCTCATAAATATGGTCAATTACACCGTGCAAGAAAGTGCCGGTCCCGGTAGCCGGGTCAAGAACCTGGATCCGGTGGCCTGACAAACCTTGACCGGACTTGTTCTTGACTTCCAGGCGGGTGTTATCGGCCAGGCCATCAGCTATACCAAAGTCGCGTTTTAGCAGCAGGTCAACGCTGCGGACGATATAAGAAACGACCGGTTCGGGGGTATAATAAACGCCCCTGGCCTCGCGCATTTTAGGGTCATAGGCGGCCAGGAAAGTTTCGTAAAAGTGGACTACGGGGTCTTCCTGGCGAGTGCGTCTGCCAAAGTCTTGCAGCACCGCCGCCAGGTCTACCCTGTTCAGCAAATCGGCCAGGTCGTTTACAGCCCAGGTAACGCGTTCGTCATCCAGTTCCGGGCCGGTAATACAGTAAAAGGTCTTTTGCAAAAAGGGGTTAGCTTTGGGAATATACTTATAAGCCGTCTCACGGGAGAAAAAAGCCCCGGTGGGCGCATTCACCCGCGCCGCAAACATGCCATAACAAATCGTTTGGGCGTACATATCGGCAAACTCAGCCGTAGTAAGGGCCGGTAGTAAAACTTCCCTGAAACTGGCAATCTGGGTGTGGAGCGGGCCGGTCGTGCCTTCCTCCTGTAACG
>JAYSXP010000493.1:0-1105 GCA_043717125.1 Polyangiaceae bacterium
AGAGTAAGAATAAGCACCAGATAATCATAACCCGCGTAGGCCGGGCCAACCCACAGCGTAAGGACTTCCCTGGCGAGCATTGTAAGAACAATACCAAACGGTAAAAAGAGAACAAGAGCCAGGCGCGAGCTATGTTTGTATAAGGAACGCAGCCGTTCCATATCGGCTTCGGCGTGAAGCTCCGAAGCGAGCGGCATCAGAACTTTCATAAACTGCACGGTAAATGTTTGCGATATCTCGCTTAAACGGCGGGCTATACTATAAGGAGTAACCGCGCTGATAGGCAGGACGGCACTGATTACAAATTCATCCGTTCTGGTTTGCAAGCGCCCGCCCACCTGGGTTACAAAAATTGAAGAGCTAAACCCCACAATCTGTCGAACCATCTGGCGGTTAGCTCCCCGCCAGGTAAATTTTAGACCCGGAACCAGGCGATTGACCATAATAATTGCCGGTACTTGCATCAGTACAATAATCGGTAAATTGAGCAGTAACATAGCCAATAAATTTCCGCCCAGCAGTAAGACCACAATAGTGGAAAGAGCGATCAATAGCGTACTTGTAATATTAAGTAAATTGAGCAGGTCATGGCGTTGTAAGCCCCGTAAGACCGAGTAGACCGTCAGACCCGGCAACTCAATACCCACTATAATACCCATGACCAGGACCACCCAGGTGGCGGTGGCTTGTTCGTCGGCCGGCACATTAAAGAGGGTAGGGAAAACCGGTGCAATAGCGACACTAATTAGAATAGCTAGCACACCCACGCCGCCATAAATTTGCAGAGCGGTAGCAATTAACTTCTGAGTTTGCCCGGTTTCGCCGCGAGCCAGGAATTCAGGTGTGTATTTTATTACGGCACTGGTAATACCCAGGTCAAGTAACTGACCGTATGTTACAAACGAACCTACCAGTATCCACAGCCCATACTGAGCCGCTCCCAGGTGATTTAAGATAAAGGGTGTTAAGAAAAAGCCAATAGCCAGGGTTACAATCTGGGTAGTATAATTATAAAAAGTGCCGGATACCAGACGACGCCTGATTAATTCGTTCTTCGCTGCGTCATCAACCATTTAATAGCTCCATAAATAATTCCAAAGGCCAG
>JAYSXP010000494.1:0-3564 GCA_043717125.1 Polyangiaceae bacterium
CTGGCCGACCGCGCGTGCTTCGTGCACGAGCGCCTCGCCCGAGGTGGCGCGACGGGCCGCCATCGCCGTGAGCGCGCCCTCGACGACGACCACGGCGCCGTCGACGACGACCACGGCGCCGTCGACGACGAGCCCGAAGTCGATGGCGCCGAGGCTCATGAGGTTGCCGGTGATCCCGAACGCGCGCATGAGCGCGAACGCGCCGAGCATCGCGAGCGGAATGGTCGTCGCCACCACCAGGCCAGCGACCACGTCACCGAGCATCACGAGCAAGAGGATGATGACCACCGCTCCGCCCTCCACGAGCGAGCGCTTCACGGTCGACAGGACGCGGTCGACGAGATGCGCGCGGTCGTAGAACGGCGTCACCTTGGCGCCGGCGGGAAGCCGCGCCTGGATCTCGCGGAGCCGCTCGTCGACGCGTGCGACGACCTCGTGGGCGTTGCCGCCCGCGATCATCTGGACCATTCCGTAGACGGTCTCGCCGGCGCCGTCCTGCGTCGCCGCCGCGAGCCTGAACGCCGTTCCCTCCGCGACGGTGGCGACGTCCTTCACGAGCACGGGCGTGCCGCCGGCGCGCGTCGTGACGACCTGGTGCGCGACCGCATCGACGGTGCGGTACTGCCCGTCGAGCCTCACGATCGACTGCTCGCCCCCTCGCTCGATCGCACCGCCGCCGCCGCTCTGCCCGCCCGCGAGGAGGACCTCCTCCACCTGCCGCTGCGTCACGCCGAGCGCGACGAGGTCGGACGGGCGGATGCGCACGTCGACTTGCCTCGTGTCTCCGCCCCAGCCGTTCACCTCGACCACGCCCGGGACGGTGCGGAGCGAATAGGCGATCTCCCAGTCGAGGAGCGTGCGGATCTCCGAGGGCGAGTGACCAGGCCACGCGATCGTGAAGTGGTAGACCTCACCCAGCCCCGTGCTCATCGGGCCGAGCTCGGGCTGACCACCACCGAGCACGGCGGAGCGTGCCGCCGGGAGGCGCTGCGAGACGAACGAACGCGCCTCCTCGAGCGGGAGATCGTCTTCGAAGATGATCGTCACGGCCGACACGCCAGCGCGCGACGTCGAGCGGACCTCGTGGGTGTGCGGCAGGCCGGCGAGCGCGAGCTCGACGGGCCGGGTCACCATCGACTCGACCTCGAGCGGCGAGAGCCCGGGGGCCGTCGTGAGCACCTGCACCTGGACGTTCGTGATGTCCGGTACGGCGTCGATCGGCAGCGTCGTGTACGCATGAACGCCGACCGCCGAGAGGATCAGCGTCGCCAGGATGAACATCCACCGGTGGCGGACGGCGAGCGCGACGAGCGCCGGGATCATTGCGACTCGAGCTCGGAGCGCAAGAGCTCGCCCTTGAGCAGGACGGCGCCGACGACCACCACGCGATCACCCTCCGCGATGCCATCGTCGACCGCGACGTCCTCCGTCGTCGTGCGGCCGACGCGGACGACGTGCGCGGAGAAGGCTCCGGGCTTGCCCTCGGCGACGAAGACGGTCGGCGCGCCGCGCACGTCGACCACCGCTTCCTTCGGGAGCGCGAGCGCAGGCGCGCTCTCGATGCCGAGCGCCGCGGAGGTGAACGCAGCGTCGACGTATGCCCCGGGGACGAGGAGCGCGCAGGGGCCGTCGGGCACGATGCGTACGCGTCGCGCCCGCGTGCGCTCGTCGACGAGGCCGACGGTGGCGGTGACCTTTCCAGTGCACGGGGCGCCGCCGTCGCCGCTGCCGCCGCGCGGCAAGAGCCTCACCGGCGTGTCCTTCGGCGGAGGCGTCGTCATCGCTTCCGTCCAGCGCGCGTCGACCACCACGTGATCGCGCGCGAGCACGCGAAAGAGCGTCCTGTCGGGCGAGACAGGCGCTCCGAGCGTCGCCATGCGCTCCACCACGACGCCGTCGATGGGGCTTCGCACCGGCACGCGTGCGGCGAGCGCGCCCTGTGCCGGGGGCGGCGGCTCGGGGATCCCGAGGCTCGTGAGCATCGTTCGCGCGGCGGCCGCGTCGGCCTCGGCGGTCGCGAGATCCATGCGCGCCTCGTCGACGGCAGCTGCGCTCGTCGCGCGGTCCTGCTCGAGGCCCAGCTGCCGATCGACCTTGCGCGAGGCGGCGAGGACGCGCGCGCGCGCGCGGATCACGTCGGCCGCGACGCGTGCCGCCTCCGGGGAGTCGACCCACGCGAGTACCTGGCCTCGCTTGACCGCGTCACCCTCGTGCACCTCGATGGTCCCGACGCGTCCAGCGATGAGCGCGCCGACATCGGCAGCCCCGGACTCGCTCGGCGCGGTCTCGGCGGGCACGCGGAGGTCCCCGCGCAAGGGCCGCCGCGACACCGGCGCGAACGCGATGCGACCCGAGGTGACGATCCACGGGTCGACGTTCACGACGGGAGGGCCGTGCCCGGTGCCGGCGTCGGTCGGTTGCGCAAGCTCGCGGTGAGGTTCTGGCCGACTGCACGCCGCGAGGACGCCTGCGAGGGCGAGCATCGCCACCGACCGTGACACTATCGCCCGAATCGAGTGCGCGTCGTTCATCGGCTGGCCTCGTCGAGCAGCGAGCCGCGGGCGACTGCGTCGCGGACGTCCGCGCGGTTCACGTCTGCCGCGGCCATCGCGAGTCGCTCCTCGGCCGTCACGAGCCTCTGCCGGAGCAAGAGGAGGCCGGTCGCATCCTGCGTTCCCGCCTGATAGCCGGCGCGCGCGAGGCGCACCGCTTCACGGAGCGGCACCAGCACCCGCGTGCTCAGCGTGTCCCGCACCTCACGGGTGTGCTCGCGCTCGTGGGCGGCGAGCGTGACGTCGTGGGCCAGTTCGTCGGTGCGGCGCACGGCACGCGCCTCGGCGCCAAGCACGCGCGCCCGCTGCCGCGCGGCGTCGAAGCCGGAGCCGTCGAGGAACGGCAGCGGTACGGAGAGCGTCCCCGTGAGGAGCTGCTCCCCCGTGCCCTCTCGCGCGAACGTGACGCCGACGGAGAGGGGCGGGGCCATGTGCGCGCCGGTGAGCTTGGCGTCTGCGCGTGCGAGGTCGACCTCGGCACGCGCGGCTGCGAGGACCGGGTGCTCGTGACGGGGCGGGTAAGGCGCCGTCAGCCCTTCATCCGTCGGCCGGTCACCTGCGCCGACCACGGCCGTCGTCTGCGGCAGACCGATCGCGAGCTTGAGAGACGCGCGCGCGGCGACGAGCAACCCCTCGGCGTCGCGCTCCCCGAGCAACGCCGAGCCGACCTCCGCCGCCGCGAGGGATGCCTCGGCCGGCATGGCCACGCCGCGGTCGACACGTGCGCGGGCGACACGCGCAATCTCCTCCGCTTCGAATCGGGCGGCGGCCCGCAGCCTGAGCAGCTCCTGTGCCTCGAGAACGTCCAGCCAAGCGAGCAGTGCAAAGGCTGCGCCTTCGAGGCGCGCACGGTCGAGCTCCGAGAGCGTCGCGCGCTCGATCGCGGCGGCCACCTCCCGCCGTGCGCCACGTAGCCCGTGCATGGAGAGGTCCTGTGTGGCGCTCGCGCCGACCTCGAGGCCCTCGCCGAACGCGCCCGTGCGCCGGCCCGCGAACGCGTTCACGCGCGGCG
>JAYSXP010000495.1:0-3561 GCA_043717125.1 Polyangiaceae bacterium
TTTCTCCTGCCCGGCGTCTTCGGGTTCCTCGTGTGGGAGCTGAAGGCGAACTGGAATCTCTACGATCAGAATCGCTCGAAGACGCTCGACCCGGTGCGCGTCGGACACCACGGCGAGACCATGAACGGCCTCCTCGTCCTCGGCTTCCACCAGGGGACCGTCCCCAAGCTCTACGTCAAGCTGCGGCGCGCGGCGAAGCGGCGGACGTCGAAGGTGAACGTCTATCGCCAGCAGATCCACGACGTGGAGCACGCCATCGAGACGTTCGTCGAGCGCGAGCTCATCGGCCTCCTTCGACAAGCGAAGCGATGGCGCGCCGGCACGCTGGAGGTTCACGCGATCGAGGTCGGATCGAACCGGATCCAGATCGGGATCGCGTGCCCGAGCGTCGCTGCCGAGATCGCGTGGCTGCAGTTCGAGGAGCAGTCGGGCTCGCTCGTCGCGTCGGTAGCGACCGCTGGCTTTCTCGACCAGCTCGCGGCCGATCAGCACGCGACCTTCGAGATTGCGCTCGCGGGCCTCTACAAGCGCGCGGGCGTCGACATCGTGCGCGAACAGGTCGAGGCACTGCTCGGGCCGGGGGCGGCGTACGACATCTCTGCGGAGGGGCTCGTGGCGTGGCCGGGTGAGGGCTACGCGACGGAGGTCGTCTACGCGCTCCACGGAGCGGGCACCGTGCGTGGAGTCGTGCGCGGCGCACCACTCGCCGAGGCGCCGGCAGCGCTCGATCTCGATCGCCTGATCTTCGCGCGTCAGGCGATCGCGTGGACGGCGTGGGTGGATGCGTTCCGCGACGATCGCGAGAGCTCACCGCGCGTGATCGACGGACCTCCGCTCCTGGTGCGGGACCGCGCCGCGGCCACCGCGGAGCGTAGCCCGTGAGCGCTCAACCGAGATCGATACCGCACACCTCCGCGAGCGGCCGGTTCGTACGCTGCGCGCGCTTGAGCTGGGCGTAGCGCCAGTACGTGTAGACGACGGGGATCAGCTCGAGCGTCAAGAACGCGCTCGAGAGGAGCCCGCCGACCATCGGCGCTGCGATCCGCTTCATGACGTCGGCTCCGCTGCCATGGGCCCAGAGCAGCGGGACGAGGCCGAAGAGCATCGTCGAGACAGTCATGACCTTCGGCCTCACGCGCTGAACGGTGCCCTCGGTGTGGGCGTGGATGATGTCGTTGAGGTCGCGGATCTTCCCGGCGCGAAGCCGCCGGATGAACGCATGGTCGATGTAGACGATCATCACCACGCCCGTCTGCGCGGCGAGCCCGACGAGGGCGATGACGCCGACGAGGACAGCCGTCGAGACCCGATAGTCGAGCAAATAGAGGAGCCACACGCTCCCCACGAGCGCGAACGGGATCGAGAGAAAGACGATCAGCACCTCCGTGAGGTGCTTGAACTGCACGTAGAGGAGTACCGCGATGGAGAGCAGCGCGAGGGGGATCAAGATCCGCATGCGCGCGCGCATTCCCTCGAGGAGCTCGTACTGCCCCGTCCAGCGCAGGTACATGCCGGGAGCGAGCCGCACCTGCCCGCGTGCCTGTGCGGCGGCGACGGCCGCCTTCGCATCGTCGACGTAGCCGCCGATGTCACGTGACGGCTCGAGGTCGACGTACACGTAGCCGACGAGCAGGCCTGCCTCGTCGCGCAGCATCGGCGGTCCCTCGACGACACGCACGTCGGCGACCTCGCCGAGCGGGATGGCGGCCCCCTTGCCACCGCGGAGGGGGATGAGCACCTCCCGCAGCCGCTCGGGGGTGGCCCGGAAGTCCTCTTTGTAGCGGACGTTGACGGTGAAGCGCCGCCGCCCCTCGACGGTGGTCGTGACGGGCTCACCACCGATCGCCGTCGAGACGACATCGTTCAAGTCCTCGACCTGCATGCCGTAGCGCGCGAGCGCCTCCCGGTTCGGGACCACGTCGACGTAGACGCCCCCGAGAGAGCGCTCGTAGAGCACGCTCCGCGTTCCGGGCACTCCGCGGAGCGCCGTCTCGAGCTCGGTGCCGGCAGCCTCGATCGACGCGAGGTCGGAGCCGAAGACCTTGATGCCGACCGGCGTACGGACGCCCGTGGTGAGCATGTCCACGCGTGTCTTGATCGGCATCGTCCACGCGTTCGTCCAGCCGGGGAGCTGCAGCGCGTCGTTCATCTTCGCGACGAGCTCGTCCCACGTCTCGTGCTCGTCCTCGGGCCAGAGCAGCTGGAGCGGCGCCTTCACGATCCTGGGCGCGCCGCTGAACCAACGCCTGCGGTGCACCATGGGCCACTCGCTCGTGGGGCGCAGCTGGATGATGGTCTCGACCATCGAGAGAGGCGCTGGATCGGTCGCCGACTCCGCGCGTCCGATCTTGCCGAACACGCTCTTCACCTCCGGGAAGGCGGCGAGGATGCGGTCCTGCCGTTCGAGCTGACGCTTCGCCTCCTCGATCGAGAGGTTCGGGAGCGTCGTGGGCATGTAGAGGATGTCGCCCTCGTTGAGCGGCGGCATGAACTCGCTGCCGAGCTTCAGGTACGCGGGGATCGCCGACAGGAGAGCAAAGAGGCCGATGGCGAGCGTGGTCTTCGGGTTGCGCAGCGCGACGTAGACGAACGGCTGGTAAACCGCCGTGATCGCCCTGGAAACAGGGTGATTCTTCTCCGTGCGGATCTTCCCGCGAACCAGGAGATCGCGCAGCGCGGGCGCCAGCGTGATGCTGATGATCGCTGCCGACAACATGACGAAGGTCTTCGTGTAGGCGAGCGGCTTGAAGAGGCGTCCACCCTGACCGTTCAGTCCGAACACCGGAACGAAGGACAGCGCGATGATGATGAGGGAAAAGAAGATCGCCGGGGTGACCTCCTTCGCAGCCTCGTGGAGCAACTTGGCGCGCGACTTCGAGTCGAGGTTTGGCGGCGCGTGCTCGAGCTTCTTGTGACAGGCCTCGATCATCACGATCTCGGCGTCCACGGTCGCGCCGATCGCGATCGCGATCCCGCCGAGGCTCATGATCGTCGCGGGGATGCCGAACAGGTACATCGGGATGAACGCCAGCGCGACGGAGATGGGCAGGCTGATGATCGGCAGGAGCGCGCTCCTGAAGTGGAGCAGGAAGAGGATGATCACCAGGCTCACGACGATGGCCTCCTCGGTGAGCGAGCCGCGCAGCGTCGCGATCGCGCGCTTGATCAAGGACGCTCGGTCGTAGGTCGGCACGATCTCGACGCCTGGTGGCAGGGCCGGGCCGAGCTCGGCGATGCGCGTCTTCACGCGCGCGATGACGTCGAGGGCGTTCTCGCCGTACCGAGCCATCACGATGGCGCCGACGGTCTCTCCCTTTCCGTCGAGCTCGGCGAGGCCCCGCCGGATGTCTCCGCCGAACTGCACGGTACCGACGTCGCCGACGCGCACGGGTGTTCCGTCGGCTCCGGCGCGGATGGCGACGCGCGCGAGGTCGCCGAGATTCTCGACGTAGCCTCGGCCACGAACGAAGTACTCGCGACCGCTCATCTCGAGGACGCGCCCTCCGACCTCCCCGTTCGACCTCCGGATCGCGCTCGCGACCTCCTCGACCTGCACGCCGA
>JAYSXP010000496.1:0-3560 GCA_043717125.1 Polyangiaceae bacterium
GCGACCTCGACATGCCTGACCGAGTCGAGAAGGACCTCGATGTCACGTTCGGGGAGTGTGCGTGTGAAGCTCGTGGTTCGGAGCAGATCCAGGGTGGCCGCGCGCTTGAGCGAGCGCTCGAGGCGCGTCGCGAGCTCCCCGCCACCGGCGCGCCCGATCGCGCGGCGGAGGACGGTGAGCGGCACCTCGGCGATCGTCCCGGCCTCGTCGCACTCCGCCTCCATCTGGCGCACACCGAACGAGACGACGGTCGCCTCCTCTCCGAAGATCTCGCCACGGACGGCACGGCGGATGCGGCTTGCCTCGGCCTCGCCGCGACGGACCGCCGACAGCACGCACGCTCCGTCGACCACGACGTAGAGCGCATCGGCGGGCTGACCCGGCCGGTACACGATCTCGCCGGGCACCATCTTGCGAAGGCGTCCCGAGGCCTCGATCTCTGCGCGTGCGCGCGCGTCGATCCCACGAAGGACGGCGGCGTCCCACACGACGTCGGGCCAGCGAGACGGCAGAGCGGCGGCTACGTCCATCTCAATCGATCGTCGCGCTCGCCTCGGCGAGATCGATGGGGTGGTTGCGACGCAGCATCGAGGTCGTGAGCTGGGCGCCACTCGGACGGAGCCCGGCGGACGCCTTGCGCGCCTCGTAGTCCGCGAAGGCGCGGAGCAAGAAGGGCGGAAACGGTCGGAAGCGGAGCTTTGCTCGAACGACGAACGGGCCGGGGTGGCCCGCTGTCTCGACCTCGTAGGTGTAACGGAGCTGAACCCCGGGCGGAACCGAGCGCGTGTCGAGGATCGCGTCTGGCGCCTTGGCCGCGCCACGATCTGCATCGAGCGCACCGATGGGGAAGTACGTCTCGAAGAACGCGTTGGAGCCGCTGAGGTTCGAGCGACACTCGCCCGTGTCGATGTCGTACGCGCCGTCGTCGAAGCGAGCGGCACGCGTGCGCCCCTGCCCCGCCCCGGGCTGGCACTTGCCGTCGCGGTCGATGAAGCCGATGCACTTCACGCAGCGCAGAAAGCCGTTCTGGAAGTTGATGAGGCCCCTGCCGCGGAACGTCGTGCCGCCGATCTGGGGATTCGGAGACCAGCGAGGAACGTCGGGTCCGTCGACGACGTCCGCGCCGAAGACTCCCTGCGGCTTGCCCTTGAAGTCGAAGTTGTCGTCACGCGTGGTGACGCGCACGAAGGCCTTGTCGCGGAGGTCGGCGTCGTCATCGCTGATTCGTCCCACCTCGTAGACGATGGCCCCGCGTGCGTCCTTGACGCTGAGCTCGATCCAGATCTCGCGCTCCTGGCTGAAGCCGGCTGGAACGCGATGGCCTGCGCCCGTGTTCTCCACCTCGACCGGGATGTCGAGCTGCCCGCCCACGCGCGCACCTCGCCCGAGCGCGAACTTGAAGGTGTGCGTGAGCAGCTGGCGACGTCGCAGCTCGAGGCCGACGGGCGAGCCGCTCACGTCGAGCGTGGCATCGGTCGCCCACTTGTCCTCGAACTCGCTCGAGAGCGGGAGATCGACGCTCGTGAAGTAGTGGCTCGTGATCGGACGCGGCTCGCTCGACGACGACGCGACCATGCCGCGCGCCTTCTCACCCGGTGCGCGCGACTCGAAGTGGAAGCCGCTGGGGCAGCCGTCGCCCCCGGACGCGGACGCGGAGCCCGCACCGGCGACGCACACGCCCGGGTAGAGGCTCATGTGACAGTCCTGGCACGTCGCCGCCCGCCGGCCGGCGACCTTCTCGGTGTCGGCCCACGTCTTCCACTCGGAGTACGCGTTCCTGAGGCGCTTGAAGTGCTCTCCTTTTTCGCGGACACCGATCGAGTCCGTGCCGAAGAGCCGCACGTCGTGGCACGCACCGCAGAACTCGCTCGAGCCGAGATACGCCTTCGCATCCGGCGGCGCGCGGCGGTGGACGATCGGATCTCCCGGACCTCCGGCGCCGAGGGCCTTCGACACGAACGAGGTGGCGTCGAGGCGGTAGCCGCTGTTGCCGATGCCGGACACGCCAACGCCGTCCTCGGGACGCATGCGAAAGACCGCCCCCGTGGCGAAGGAGGTCCAGGTCGCGTTGCCCTCGTACTCACCAGGGCGCGCTGCGCCGCCCGCGTGCACGGGGCCGATCGTCTGGTGGCAGACGGCGCACGAGATGCCCTCCATCGCCGAGCTGGTCAGGAGGTCCTTGAGGGGCTTGCGCGCGCCTCCGCCGCCGCCGAAGGACTGCGCGCTCCAGGCGGGCACAGTGGTGGCGAGATTGTCGCCCGCAGCGTGACAGTTCACGCACCAGTGCTCTCCGCCCGCGCCCGTCACGGTGATGCCGGTCTTCTCGTCCCGACAGATGTCGCCCGACGCCTTGCGAAGGACGCCAGCCCCGTTGGGGCACCGCGCGTCGCGCCCGACCTGCTCCTCGACGACGCTCTCCAGCGCGCCGAAGAGCGGGCTCTTCACGGCGTGCGCCATCACCGAACGCTGCCACTCGGTGACCTGACGCGCGTGGCAGGAGACGCACGCCTCAGCCGTGGTGCGCTCGAGGGGTTTCTGGGGGCCGATCGAGACGGCGGTGGTGGCGGGAGACGGCGGTGAAGAGGCGGTGGAGGATGCGAGACCGACTGCGGCGACGACGAGGCCGAGGGCGATCGGCCCAGCGGTGAAGAGAAGGCGGCGCCAGGAGGCCGTTCGAATCGTCGTGCCCGGCGACGAGACGAGAGCGGGCATGGGCACGGGAACGTGCGAGAGGGGGCGGTCGTGCTCCGGGCGGCGGGCAACGGCCTTCGCCGGTTCGCCCTCGCGGACGATTTCTTCGCAGCGGGTGATGATTTCGGCGGCGGTGCGGGGGCGCTTGGAGGGGTCGGGATCGAGCATCGCCAGGACGAGGCTCTGCGTACCCGGGCGGAGGGTGCGGGCGACGTCGTCGTCGAAGGGCGGCGGCGGAGAGCCCTGCGCGCGCATCGCGTCGCGAAGGCCGATGCCCGAGAACGGATGAAGGCCCGACAGGAGTCGGTACGCGACGAGGCCGAGCACATAGCGATTCGCGGCGTTGTCCCACGGTGCGCCGTCGGCCTGTTCCGGCGGCGTCCAGCGAGGCGAAGGCCCGCTCGATGTGCTGCTCGCCACGCTCGCGCCGCCGACGAGCGCGCGCACGTAGCCCTCGGCTGCGAGCCACGCCTCGGTGCGGCCGACCGTCGAGAGGACCACGTCGACCGGGCGCATCGGCCCCGGAAAGATCGCGCCCTTCTCGCACGCAGCAAGGGAGCGCGCGAGATCGCGGACCTTCGAGAGCGCGGTCAATCCCTCGAGCCGTTCGCCCTTCGCGAGACCGTCCAGCGTGCGCACGGGGACCCGACGCAGGACGAAAGCGCCGTCGTCGTCCTCACCGAAACCCAGGTCGAAGCCGCCTACACCGGACAGCCCCAGACCCACGAGCCTCTTCACGACGCCGCGATCACTCTTCGCCAGGCACCAGAGCTCGGCCGGTGTCCCGGTCTCGAGCACACACGAGAATCGCGTCGCGCGACCGAGCGCGCCCCGCGGCTCTCGCCGCGCCGCGCGTGGCCGATCGCGCT
>JAYSXP010000497.1:0-1102 GCA_043717125.1 Polyangiaceae bacterium
AAACAAGATGCCGCTCGAACAGCAGGTACTCTTTACCCAACTGCTCGAACGGCTGGACATTCTAAAGTCCCAGCAGGTTGTACTGGACGTGGAGACACCAAACAGGATAGACCTGTACCTGCCCCTGGAGGAGATGAAGCCGGTTATCTTCAATCACAGCAGCAGACGAAGCCGGGCGAGGGAATTACCGGCCCCTATCCCTGCCCCTGCTCCTAAAGTCAAAGCCATGCGTAAACGGTCAGTCGAACTTTAGCGGAGTACTACTACCCATGTGGGCGGCTACTCAACCGGTATTAACTCGCCCACTTCTCTTTGTTCAAATTGGTAGCGGTAATATTCTTCCATTTCAGCCCAGAAAGCATCCAGCCCATGTAATTGATAATTCCTGGTCAAGAGGTTGGCCCCGTACCCGGAACCGTCATAATAACAGGGCAAGCCTTCCAGATACCGGCAGGAGTCCTCAATTACTTCCTGTTCCTCAAATAGCGGCCTGGGCGAATGATAGCCCTTATCAACCGGCAGAAACGCATCCTCGCCCGCATAAGGCATAGTCCAGGCTTTGTATTGGACAGTTCCTTTAGTACCGAATAACAGGACTGTTAATTCATCCTTTTGGCTGTTCGGGCTTTCCGAAAACCGAGGGGCAATCTCAGTCATGCGCCGAAACTCTTTCCACTTCCCGTCACATGATTTCATATCTTCGCAAAGCTTTTTAAACCCGTACATTTCCCCGTACTTGCCCTTCATCTCAATTCCTTTCTGCTACCGGCTCAATCGAACTTTAATCCTGTACATAGAACTCAGGGTTATCGTATTGACAGATAAACTTTACAGTGTCTATTAACTCTTGCGTGGAGTTAAACTCTATAACTATATTTTCCCCGTCAAGCTCTAATATCTTACCCAGGCTTTTTACTTTCGGTAGTATTGTTATCAAGTTCCGGTACTCGTCACTGTCCAGGTTGTTGACCATTACTTTAGTAGGCATCAAAACGGTTCACCGTCCCACCGGCCAAACACCACGTTATCGGACTCGAACTCGTCCTGGTCGGTCATGACCAGGGGTTCAACAGCGTCCCTGCAATCGGGACAGTTCAGGTCG
>JAYSXP010000498.1:0-28425 GCA_043717125.1 Polyangiaceae bacterium
CGCCGCTGCCCAAGGTCGGCGGCATGCAGTTGACCTCGCACGCGAACAACAACGCCGCCCACTTTGGTTTCACGAACCTGACGGGCGACGTGCGCGTCGCCTGCGGGAAGGGCGTCGTGAGCTCGACGCAGTCGAAGATCATCATCGAGTCGTCGGTGGTGTGCACGGGAGAGGTGAAACCGAACACGACGGTGAACCTCGATGCGAGCTGGCCGAAAGGCTCACCGGACGACATCTGCTACAAGGAGAGCTCGTTCGGCAAATCGCTCGACTGGTCGAAGTGCGAGTTCACGCACGTGGACGTTGCGCCGGTGCTTCCCGTCTCCGCGGGACCGGGCTCGACCGGAGGAGCACTCGCAGCTGCTGCGCCGGCCATGGGCGGTG
Source organism: Polyangiaceae bacterium (assembly GCA_043717125.1). Taxonomy (GTDB): domain Bacteria; phylum Myxococcota_A; class Polyangia; order Polyangiales; family Polyangiaceae; genus Labilithrix. The sequence goes on from JAYSXP010000498.1 coordinate 385, forward strand.
GTACCGAGCGTCCCTGACCGCCGAGCGCGTGATCGCGTACGCTCGATGCATGCCTGTCTCCATGCAGCGCTTCGTGCAGGACCGGGCGGTCTACGCCTCGGAGATCGCGCAGGTGGCCGCTCTCGCCGATCAGCTCCTCGACCACCTCAACTCGGAGCTGGCCCAGCAGCACATGGCCGCCGCGAACCAGCCCGGTGCATCGAGTGCCGGCGTCCAGATGGCGTGTCGTGACTTCGTGCTCGGGTTGGGATTCGCCGATGAGTCGAAGGGGTTGTTCGCCGCCTACGAGAATAGCGGCCTGCGCCCGGACTACTTCCTGAGGCTGGAGAGCACTGGAATCCTCCTCGAAGTCGAACGAGGCAAGACGACCATCAACAACATGGACCTCCTCGATTTCTGGAAGTGCCACCTCTGCGAGCACGCGCACTACCTCTTCCTGCTCGTGCCGCTCGAGCTGCGACAGAACGAAAACATGTCGCCGCGGAGGGAGTACGCGTCGGTCTGCAAGCGGCTCGGCGCGTTCTTCCGCCCCCGGAACTATACGAACGTGCGCGGGCTGTTCGTGTTTGGGTACTGAGCAGGCCACCATCACGAAATGGAGTTGTCCCACGTTTTCGGTTTTCCACATGTCGCCCGAACGCCGACGCAGGCCAACCTCGTCACGCAGACGACGGAACGTCGTCGCATCGTCGGTGGCCTCGCGAGCTTTGTGCTTTGAGCGCGCGCCAGAATGAGATTTTCTTGTTCCTGCGCGGGCCCGGTGCCGCGAGCAGGCAAGAGATTTCGGTGACGATGCTGAGATTCGGAAACGAACGATGCTGAGGCGGATCCGAGATGCGCTCGGCGTGCTGTTCCGGCCCCCGCGACCGCTTTCCGGCCGTGTGGTACGGCGCTTCGAGGCTCGGACCGGGATGATGTACCTACGCCTCGTCGATGAAGACGGGGCGGAGATCAGCACGGAGGGTGGGGTCGACGCGCTCACCGGCAGCTTCGTACATCGCAACCGCCGAGTGCGCCTCGACGAGCGCACGCGTTCGGCTCTCGGCGAGATCGCCGCCGCGGGCTACGTTCGCGGTGGCCCGCGTGGCTTCGCCATCCGCGAAGAGGATGCGGTCGACGTCAGCCGCGGCCTCGAAGCGGCGGGCGTCTCCGTCGAGGCAGCGGCAGACTCCGATCCATTCGCCTTCGACGCTCGCCCTCTTGAGGTCCGACAGTCCGCCGAGCTTGTCGGAGACGATTCTCTCGAGAGCACGGTCGTTTTCGCGAGCGCCGACGGCACTGCGGCGATCGCCCCTGCGAACGTCGCGGCTCAGTCCGACCGCACGTGGATCCGAACGGAGGCGGGGTTCCAGAAGCGACCGAACCTCACGCGTGACGAGGTGGAGGAGGTGGTTCGCGAGGCCGCGAAGCCCGTGCTCGACGGCGACGATGTCCCCTACTTCCTCGCAAAGGCGCTAGCCGACGCAAAGCGGCAGGGCCGCCAGATCATCCTCGGCCCACGCGCGGCGGCCGCGCGGATCATCGACAACGACTGGCTGCCACGCGCCTCCATCGACGTGCGCGGCGAGCGCCTTCACATCGACGTCGACATGATCGCTGGCGACGTGTCGATTCCGCTGCGCGAAGCAGAACAGGCAAAGAAGCGGCGCTACGTACGCGCGCGCGGCGCCAAGGACACATGGCTCCGAAATGACCGCGCAGCGCAGAAGAAAGCCCGCGACGCGCTGAGCCACGTTCCTGATCTGAAGGAACTGCCCGGTACACGAGGCTTCGATGCGCCAGCCTACGCGCTTCCGGTTGTGCAGGAGCAGTTCGCCGAGATCGGTCGGGTGGACCTCTCGGAGGCTGCCTCCCGCCTCTTCGGCCAGCTCCACGACTTCACGCAGATCGAGAGCGTACCGCAACCTTCCGGACTTCGCGCGGAGCTGCGCGACTACCAGAGGAAGGGCCTCGACTGGCTCTGCTTCCTTCGACGTTACGGCTTCTCCGGCATCCTTGCGGACGATATGGGCCTCGGGAAGACACTGCAGACGTGCAGCGCGCTTCTCGCTGCGGCCGATGCCGGGCAGACCGGCGCGTCCCTTGTCGTCTGCCCAGCCTCGGTCGTAGCCGTTTGGGAGAGCGAGATCCGCAAGTGGTGCAGCGGACTGACGCCCGTCGTCCTGACCCCGGCAACGCGGACGAAGTACCTCGCTTCGCCTCCGCCGAAGACGGTCGCCATTACGAGTTATCAGGCCGTCGCGAGGCGCATGGAGCCTTTCCAACGGATCGTCTGGAACTACGTGATCCTGGACGAGGCCCATCGGGTGAAGAACCACCAGACGGCGATGGCGCAGGCGTGCAAAGGTCTGCTCGCGCACCACAAGGTGGCGTTGACGGGAACGCCGATCCAGAATCGACTCCTCGAGCTCTGGGCGATCTATGACTCGATCATGCCCGGCTACCTCGGCGACGTCCGAGACTTCGGACGCCGGTTCGAGAAGCCGATTCAGAAGGACCAGGACGAGAGTGCCGCCGAGCGGCTTCGCAAACGGATCGATCCCTTCAAGCTGCGAAGGCTGAAGTCGCAAGTGGCGAAGGACCTTCCGCCGTTCACGAGGGAACTGCGTTCCGTCCCGCTGGTGGACTATCAACGAAAGCTCTACGCGAAGATCAGCGACGAGCTGCGCCTACCCGATGTGCTCGCATCGCTGCGAGGCCGCGGCGACGCACTCAAAGGGCTCGAGAAGCTACTCCGTCTTCGCCAGGTCTGTGCGCACCCCCGCCTGCTCGATCGAGCGGCTCCGCTACGCGACAGCTCGGGGAAATTCGAGGAGTTCGCCGATCTGCTGGAACAGAGCCTCGACGGAGACCACAAGGTCCTCGTGTTCACGCAGTGGACGGGAATGGCTGCAATCATCCGCGAGCTGCTCGCCGAGCTCTCGGTGCCGCATGCCTATCTCGATGGGTCTCTCACTATCCCGGCGCGCAAGGATATCGTCGCAGACTTCCAGCGCACGGACGGACCGCGGGTAATGGTCGTCAGCCTCCTCGCCGGCGGAGAGGGCATCACGCTCACCCAAGCCGACACGGTCATCATGTATGACCGCTGGTGGAACCCCGCAATCGAAGAGCAAGCATTCGCTCGCGCCTATCGTATCGGCCAGACGCGCCCGGTGACCGCCTACGTGCTCCAGTCGGCCAACACCATCGAGGAGAAGCTCGCGAACCTGCTCGAGGACAAGCGAGAGCTCGCCGAAGACCTCGTTCGCGTCGACGCATTCGAGAAGCGCATCACCCGAGACCAGCTGATCGCACTGCTTGAAGAGGAGCTTGCGTCATCGACAACCAGCGAATTGATGGCGGCTCAGTGATGCTCTGGGCACTGCTCCTGATAGCCATTCTTGTGGCGGCGGTCCTCGTGAGCTGGAGGCGCACACGAGCTGCGACCGCGCAACGACCTACCGTGCTCGCCCGGGAGAGACTGACACGAGAGATCGCAGAGCTGCAGCAGCGCGTGTCGGAAAAACCGGACGGGAAAGACCCGGTGGCGATGGCGGTGTGGGACGCGCGCCAAGCGTGGTGGCAACACGAGCTCGGCAAGGTTCCCGTCGAAGCTCTGAAGGCTGACGGCATCGGACCCGGCTCGTACGACACACTCCGCCGTCACAACATCAACACGCTCGCGGACGTGGAACGTCTTACTTACGTTCGGGTGCCGACGTTCGGAGAGACCAAGCGCCAGGCGATGCTGACGGCCTACAAACGGCACCGTCGCGGACTGGCGCGCCGAAACGAGAAGCTCACGTGGGAGGAGCTCGACGCTATTTCGGGCGGAGCGATTCTGCGTTTGCGGAGTGAGATGTCCGAGCGTAGCCGCGCGAAGCTCCGCGCAGAGGAAGCGCAACGCATCCGACTCGGGGAGTTGGAACGTCGCCTCGCTCCAATCGCCTCACCGGGCGAGTAGCGTCAATGAGACACGTGGCTCGCTACCTACCGGCCGCGCGGGGCGCTCGATGTCTCGAGTCACGCGAGGAAGGCCACCGATCTCCCGGCGCCTGCCATTGCGACAATTCACATTCAATCCCGAAGCCACGACGACGGACCGCGATCGCCGCTTGCGAGCGAGTCCTGCGCGATGCACCCACGATGTCGCCCGACCGTGCGGCCGGAGGCGTACGCCCTGCGGAGTACGAGTTGCGTTTGCGCGACGCCCGCCGACTCCAGCACTGCGGTTTCCCGCAACGTCTGCGACACGCCTCGTCGCACGATCACACGTCGCCGCTTTGTTTGGTGCCTTGCCGATCCGTTCGTGGTGACATCGAGACTCGACCTCTTCGTCACGACGCTGATGGGGCAGCGCGACGAACGAGGACGTAGCGTGGCGCGCGATGAGCGCAACACGCTGCGCGACAGCACCCATCTCGCCGAGGCACATGGCATCCGCGTTCACCTGGCTCGATCATTCCGATACCGAACGACGCAAGGTTCTCGAGGCCATCGATCGCTTCAAGGAGACCGACACTCGAGACGAGCTCGGAATCGCGCCCATCCGCGACGGCTTCTCCGACCTCTTCTTCCCGGGGACCGGCGTGCTGATGACGCGCGCTCGCTACTTCCTGTTCGTGCCCTGGATGTACTCGGAGCTCGAGCGTCGCGGCCTCCGCGACGACGTGGAGACGCGTGCACGTCGCGCCGAGGTGCAGCTCATCGACACGCTCGGCGACGAGCTGGGCGCCATCGGCAAGGTGGCGAAGGGCACGCTGAAGCGGCTCCCGAGCAGCATCTACTGGCTCGGCCTTTCCACCTGGGGCATCCGTACCTTTGACGGAACGCACGCGGACTATCATCGCTTCATCGAGAGCGGCGCCAACCGCACAGCGCGCGACGCCCGTGACGACGACGGAGAGCCTGTTGGTGATGGCAGCAGACGGAGCTGGCACGGGGGCTTGCCGAAACCGCCGCGCGACTTCCCCAAGATCGCCACGCTGGACCTGTCGCGAAACGAGGCCGCTTACCTCCGCGAGCGCATCCGCCTGAATGCCTCGGGAAGCATGCTTGCGCTGCTGCTCCGTTCGGGACCACTTCCCGAAGTTCCGTATGCGTGGATGCACCCGCGCGTCACCGACTTCCCACAAGACGTGCGCGACGCACTCGGCCACGCGCAGTGCTTCGCCGAGACAATGCAAGGCGCATCCATTCTCTACAATCTGATGCTGGCGGAAGCGGACAATCGCAACACCGTCGACGAGTTCCGTGCGCGCCTCACGGCATGGTCGGAGGAGCTACAGACGCGCGAACGCGAGCTACGAACCTGGAAGGTCGCTGACTTCTGGCTCCTCGCGCGGAAGCACGCGAACGTCCATCGGTCGACCTTCTCGTTCATCAACCACTGGCTCGAGCTTCGCACATGGGAGAGCCCAGCGCGCGCGAGCGAGGACAGGACGGCGCGCGCGCTACTGTTGCAGCGCGAGAAGCGAAAGGGCTCGAGGGCTCGGCTCGGCAACCCGCGCGCCTTGGAGCTCTGGGGTGGCGACTCTGGCACCGGCCGGCTCACCTTCCGCTGGCCAACCGGACGCCGCCTCGTGAGCGACATCCTCGACGGACTGCGAACCAACGACGAGTCTCAGCCGACGGAGGACGCCGCGGATGCTTGACCCTCGCGACCGCGGTGCGCTGCTCGAAGCCCTCCGCCCACCGCCTGGCTACGTCGTCGATGCAGCCATCGCGACGACATACTCCCTCGACCTCGTCACGTTGCTGACGGCGCCCCTTGCCTTCTCGCTCTACGACCGTCTCGCGAAGGAAGGACAGGCGTCCGGAGGTCGCGTCGACAGCTTTGCGCTACTCCATGCCGTGCGGAAGCATGCCGAGCGACTCGTCGTGTTCTGCCAGACCGGCTGCATTGCTCGCCCGAAAGCGTTTCGGCAGCTTCTCGCCTATCTCGAAGACGCTGTCGTCCAGGTGAAACCGCGCTCGGACAACGGCGTCTTCCATCCCAAGCTCTGGATCCAGCGGCTCACGAGCGAGTCTGCCCCGATTCGTTATCGCGTCCTCTGCCTGAGTCGCAACCTCACGTTCGATCGCTCGTGGGACACGATGCTCACGCTCGATGGCGAGCTGGTCGCCGACCGCAAGCTGGCCATCGGTGATAGCAAGCCGCTCGGCGAGTTCATCGATGCATTGCCGTCGCTCGCCGTGCGAAACGAGTCATTGAGCCCCGCCCGGCGCGCCCTTGTGACGCTGATGGGGGACGAGCTGAAACGCGTCCGCTTCGACGTGCCCGAGGGTTTCGAGTCGATGCGCTTCTGGCCGATCGGACATGACGGCAAGAAGGCGAACCCGTTCGGCAAAGAGAAGATCGATCGGCTTCTTGTGATCTCGCCGTTCGTGTCGGCTCACCGACTCGAGGTGCTATCGAACGAGGGCAAGCAGCACGTGCTGGTCTCGCGCATCGACGAGCTCGCGTCGATACCGAAGCACATCCTCGAGAGGTACGACGAGGTGCACGTCCTCCACGACGCGGCCGAAGACATCGACGACGACGGAGAAGCTTACGACGAAACCGGTGTCACCGTCGCGGGGCCCGTTCCGCTCGCTCGTGGTCTCCACGCCAAGCTCTACGTCGCTGACGACGGCTGGAACGCGCATCTCTGGACCGGATCGGCCAACGCTACGGAGGCGGCGTTCGGCGCGAACGTGGAGTTCCTCGTCCAGCTCACCGGCAAGAAGAGCAAGCTCGGCGTCGAAGCGACGCTGACCGCGGAGCACGGGTCAGGGCTGCGCGCTTTGCTCGCGCCGTTCACTCCGCCAGACGAGCCCGTGGTCGAGTCCGACGAGACACGCGCGCTCGAGGAGATGCTTCGCGTCGCGAATTGCACGATTTCGTGCGCTGCCTGGGTGGCGCGCATCGAGCCGACCGCAGCAGGCATGGCCAAGGAGACCTATACGGTGGCTCTCTCGGTGACGTCTGACCTGCCGGGTCTTCCCGAAGGATGCTCCGTCCGCGCCTGGCCGATCGCGCTCCCGCAAGACCGGGCCGTCGAGCTCACAGCGGACGCGAAGGCGCTCTTCGAGCGGTGTTCGTTTCAGGCGCTCACCTCGTTCTTTGCCTTCGAGCTGACGGCGCGCGTCGGGCAGCGCGTCGAACGCTGCGAGTTCGTGGTGCGCGTCGCGCTCGAGGGTGCTCCGGAGGACCGATATGCCCGCGTCATTCGCTCGCTTCTCGACGATCCCGCGAAGGTGATGCAGTTCCTGCGTCTGTTGCTCTCTCTCGACGCGTTCGAGGCCCTCGAGCTGCTCGATCCCGAGTCTCCCGACGGCGCGACGTCGTCACGCCGGGGCACCGGCGTCGACGATGGCGTACCGCTGTTCGAATCGCTCCTCCGCACGCTCGAGCGCGAGCCCGACCGGCTCCTCGAGGTCGACCGTCTCGTCACGGAGCTCCGTCGGACGGAGGATGGTGCGCGGCTCCTGCCAGCCACGTTCGACGAGATCTGGGTTCCGCTGTGGGCCGCGTATCAAGCGCTTCCTCGTTCAGCGAGGTCAGCATGAGCGCGCGTGTGACCGAGGACGTGATGAGCGGCCTCAAGGACTTCCAGCGCACGACGGTCGAGTATGTCTTCGACCGTCTCTACGCGCCGGGAGCCAGTGGCAGGTTCCTCGTCGCTGACGAGGTCGGACTTGGCAAGACCCTCATCGCACGCGGAGTCATCGCCAAGGCCATCGACCACCTGCGCGAGAAGAAGATCCCGCGCATCGACGTCGTCTACATCTGCTCGAACGGCGAGATCGCGCGGCAGAATATCAACCGCCTCAAGGTCGGAGGCGAGGAGCACATCCAGCTCGTGTCGCGGCTCACGCTGCTCCCGCGCGAGCTGCCGCGGCTCAAGGCGACCAAGAGCGGCGTGAACTTCATCTCGTTCACACCGGGCACGTCGTTCGATCTCCACTCCGGGCTGGGCCAAGCCCAGGAGCGCGTCCTGCTCTACTGGTTGTTGCGAGAGGCATGGCAGCTCGGCACGGCGCGCCCTCCCATGAACGTGTTTCAGGGCAATTCCGGGGCCGAGAGATTCCGCCGGAAACTAGACGATTTCGATGTTGGCTGTCTCGCGCCGGAGTCGATGGTCGACTTCAAGAAGGCCGTCGACGTCCACATCGCGCGCGACCGCGCGACAGGGAAGGAAGACCTTCGATCGCGTTTCGAGGCGTTGTGCTCCGCATACAGTCGGACGGACCGGTCCATTTCGGACGAGACGTCGAGGCAGCGCTACACCTTCATCGGCGAGCTTCGCGCCATCCTCGCTGCGAGCTGTGTGAACGCACTCGAGCCCGACCTCATCATCCTCGATGAGTTCCAGCGCTTCGGTCATCTCCTCGACGGTGAGGACGACGCGAGCCGGCTCGCGCGAGAGCTCTTCACGTACCCGGATGTACGGGTCCTGCTCCTCTCGGCGACGCCCTACAAGATGTACACGACGGCCGACGACGCGGCGGGTGAGGACCACTACGCCGATTTCATACGCACGCTCCGGTTCCTCGAGCGTGGCGACACAAGCGACCACTCGCTCCAGGAGGCAGTATCCGCCTACCGCGAGACCTTGCTCGGAGCCGCGGAAGGAGCGGTCGAGAGCACATCGGAGCTCACGAACGTGCGCCGGCGTCTCGAGCAGCGTCTTCGGCGCGTCATGGTTCGTACGGAGCGACTCGCATCAACTCCCGACCGCAACGGCATGCTCGTCGAGGTGACGCCGCCGCCGATGCGGATCGAAGCGAAGGACCTCCAGAACTATCTGGCAGTGCAGAGCGTCGCGCGCGAGGTCGACGGCGACGACACGCTCGAGCTCTGGAAGAGCACGCCGTTCGTGCTGAACTTCGCGGACGACGGGTACAAGCTCGGACGCAAGCTTGGTGAATTGCTCGAGACCCCGGACGGTCGCGCGCGGCTTGCCAGGATACTGAGCGCGACGCCTGGAACGCTCCTGTCCGCCGCGGACACCGAGCGTTACGCCACCATCGATGCTGGAAACGCCAGAACGCGCGCCCTGCTCGCGGACATCGTCGAGCGCGGTGCATGGCGACTTCTCTGGGTGCCGCCGGCGCTCCCCTACTACCGCCTTGGCGGCGGATTCGGTGCGCCTGAGCTCGCAACGTTCACGAAGCGCCTCGTCTTCTCGTCGTGGAGAATGGTGCCGCGCGCTATCGCGTCGCTCGTGAGCTACGAGGTCGAGCGTCGAATGCTCGAGGGCGACGTCGACGCGCGCAACACGCCGGAGTCGCGAAAAACGCGAGGTGGCTTGCTCCGCTTCACCGCCGCGAAAGGAAGGCTAACCGGCATGCCGGTCCTCGCGCTGCTGTATCCGAGCCTCTATCTCGCGCGAGCGTGCGACCCCGCCAAGCTCCTGCGCGAGCGAGCGAGCGAGCGGACAGCCGACGAGGCGCCGACATCGATCCAGACCGTGTCGCTCGAGGAAGTGCTCTCGATCGCGCGCGACCAGATCTCCGTCGGGCTGAATCGTCTCGGGACGCCGCCTCCGGAGGAAGGCGCCGTCGACGAGCGCTGGTACTGGGCGGCACCGCTGCTTCTCGATCGCGCGCTCGACCCCGTCGCAACGCGCGCGTGGTTCGCGCAGGAAGACCTCGCGGGCAAGTGGTCCGGCCAGGAGGACGACGAGGACGATGCCGAAGACTATTCGGCACCGAGAGCCGCTTTGCGCGAGGACGCGGACCACTGGCGCAAGCACGTCGAACAGGCGTGCGTCATCGCGGCGAGCGGCACAGGCACCTCGCTCAACCCAAGCGAGACGCCGCTCGGCCGCATGCCCGAAGACCTCGTCGAAGTCCTCGCCGAGCTCGCGGTGGCGGGCCCGGCCGTGGCCATGTTCCGCTCGCTCGATCGCGTTGTCGGCGGTGAGAGCAGCCTGAAGAGCGAGACGCGCAGTGTGCTGCGGAACGGCGCTGGTCGTACGGCCTGGTCGTTTCGTGCGCTGTTCAATCAACCTGAAGTCACCAGCATGCTGCGTGGCGGCGTGCACGGCGCGACGGAGCTCCCCTACTGGCGGCAGGTCCTGCGCTACTGCGCCGAGGGCTGCCTACCGGCGGTCCTCGATGAGTACATCCATGTGTTGCGCGATCACCTCGGTCTCATGAGCGGCAGCGTCGGCGACCGCGTCCAGGAGATCGCCGATGAGATCCGCGATGCCGTCGAGCTGCGAACGTCCAACGTCGGTTACGGCGACATCCAGCTCAGTGAATCAGGCCGGACGGTGCGTTCGGAGACGCGAAAGCTACGAACGCATTTCGCGTTGCGCCTCGGCGATGAGAAGAGCGACGACGGCTCGCCCGCGACGCGGTCCGACCAGGTGCGGAAGGCGTTCAACTCGCCGTTCTGGCCATTCGTCCTCGCGACGACCTCCGTGGGCCAAGAGGGGCTGGACTTTCATACGTACTGCCATGCGGTGGCGCACTGGAACCTGCCGTCGAACCCGGTCGACCTCGAGCAACGCGAGGGACGCGTGCATCGCTACAAAGGGCACGCGGTCCGGAAGAACGTGGCGCGCGCTCACGGGTGGGCAGCGCTGGAGAGCGACGAGAAGGACCCGTGGCAAGCCATGTTCGGTGCGGCGCGAGAAGAGGCGGCGCAGAAGGGCGAGAGCGAGATCGTGCCGTTCTGGGTGTACCCCGTCGATGGCGGTGCTCGGATCGAGCGGCATATCTTGGCGCTGCCGCTGAGTCGGGAGCATGGCCAAGCGGCGCGGCTGCGGACGTCGCTCGCCGTCTACCGCATGGTGTTTGGGCAGCCGCGGCAAGAAGATCTGCTGAGGTACCTCATCGAGCGAGTGCCCGCTGCAGAGGTGGACAGAATCATGCGAGAGGCGCGCATTGAACTGTCGCCAGTTGCTGCACGATAATTTTCCGCCCTGGGCTCGGTGGCTCGTCGTGGAGCAGAGGCTCCGTCGTCGCGCATCGCGGCGGCGATGGGGCCCACAAATGGTCGTCGACGAGCGCAACGGCGAAACAGCATCGAGGTGTCCAGAGCGCATACCTCGTGAGCGCCACGACTGGAGCGCGTACTCTTCAGGCATCACGAATACACATGGCCGCTGAAGGCGCAACGCCAGTCGAACGGGCTGGAAGGGATCCACGCCGCGTCGAGCACGCTACTCCGCTGATGAACGCCCTTGGTTTCGGCGGTATCTGTTGCGATCATTCACAGGTGCCTCAAGTGGACTTCGACGCGCCCCTCTTCGTCGTGGGCCTGCCGGCTAGGCTCGAAACCTTTGCGCGACGCCGAGGGCTCTCGAGCGTTCGTGAGCTGATCGAGCTACCGCCGGCTACGCTGCTTCTCGAAAAGAACCTCGGGAAGAAGACTCTCGCTGACACTCATCGAATCCTGGAAACCTACCTCGGTCGGTCGTGGGAGGAGGAGCGCCGCGCCCGCGGTTTTGCCTCTTCAACCACGGATGATGGCGCGCTTGCTGACGACAACTCGCTCTCGGGCCGGTGGGCAAAGCTCCCGCTTTCGCTTCAGCAGCCAGTGCTCGACGGCCCGGCGAACCGCGCCCCGCTGCCAGCACGCATGCTCAGCTTCGTCGCGGGGTCGGGCATATCGACGTTGCGCGAGCTCCTCGTGCTCGGTCTCGACGAGCTCATGGCCGCGCCCAACCTCGGCCGCAAGACGGTCGGGGATACGGTCGTCGCCCTCGAAGCAATCGCGACGGCGAAGCCCCTTGTCGATCCGCTGACGGTGCATCGGCGCTGGCTGCCGCTGCTGCAGAGCGCGATGGGATCTCTGCCGAGCAAGGAGCGCCTGATCGTCACGCAGCGCGCTGGTCTCTCTGGCCCACCGCCGACGCTCGCCGTACTGGGCGAGATGCTTGGCGTGTCACGCGAGCGAATTCGTCAGCACGAGTCCCGCGCGATAGCCCGACTTTGTGCGAGCGACTGGTGCGCGAAGATCAACGAGCAACTCGCGGGCGCGGTCGCTCAAGGCGTGTGGCGCCTGGCGGAGCTCGGAGAACGTGATGCCTTCTTCGCGCTACGGGAGGACGAGGACGACGCCTTCACGTTCCTGGTCAACGAAGTCCTCGCGGGTGGCGTGCGTGTCTCGTCAATCGATGACGAATTGTACGTGTCACACGCATCGAGAAGCGAGATTGCAGACAGTCTCACGAACCTGCGCGGCGCGGCCGAAGCACTCGCGTACCCAGTTGCCGAGGCCGACTTGACGGGTACGCTGGCACGGCAGCTCGGGTGGACAGACGAGACCGTCTCGATCTTCCTCCGATTGTTCGAGAACGACTGGCTGCGCGACGAGGACCGCGTCGTTGGGTTCGGCCGGCGAAGGGAAGACGCCATCCACGCATTTCTGCGAGCAACCACTCAACCGGTCGCCTGCTCGGAGATAGAGCACCGCTTCGGCCGCGGGAAGATGCCCGAGTTCATTGTCTTCGTCGACCGAGGGCTCGTGACCGTGAGCGAGCACGTTCCCGACTGGCAGCGGTGGAGCGAACGCCTCGGTCCGAGCTGCGCCCAGCTGATGGCAGAGCACGGTCCGGACCGACAGTGGACATCGGGCGAACTTGTTTCGTTGCTGGCGGGCGAGGTGGATCTTCCGCCATGGTGCAATGCTTGGACCCTTGGTTCGCTGCTGCGGCGCCGGGGCGAGGTCTGTTATCTAGGGCGAAATGTCGTTGCGTTGAAGGAGGCGGAAGGAGAGCGTCTTCCCATCGTCGAGACTGCGGTGAATATTCTCTTGGCGGAGGGGGAGCCGCTGCTCGAATCAGAGTTGATGCTCCGGTTCCAGCAGCTCCGAGGTGTCACCGAAACCAGCTGGCAGATGATGCGCTTCCGCCGGCCGATTCTGTTGATGGCTGGCGATCGCATCGGACTGTATCCACGTGATGTCCCGGGTGGAGAAGCCGCCGTCCAAGCCATCACTGAGGCGCTCGTGAACCAGCTCGAGGCGGAGGGGCGTGGCATCACTCAAGCTCAGCTGCATGACTTTGTAACTGAGGTCGTTCCTGAAGCAACCGGCTGGGACCCGCGCCTGTGCCGCTCCGTGCTCCGCTTGGATGGAAGGTTCAGGTTGACCCGCGGCGGAGCGGTGGGCCTCGCCGAATGGCCTGATGCCCGTGTTCCAAGTCAGGTCGAAGCACTCGAGTCTCTGCTCTCGAGCCATGACGGCACAGTTCCTACCCAAACTGCGTTGTCGTCGATCCCGGCGCAGACCGGTGAACCCGTCACCACTGGCAGCCTGAACTTCCTTGCTCGCTCTCTCGGCGCGGATGTTTTGGGCAACGACGTTGCGCTCGGGCTTCCGGTGGCCCCTGTATTCCACGAGCTATCACTCGCCTACTCTGACATCACCGACAGGATGCCAGAGAGCTCCGTCGCGATGTTCGTCCGCTTCGCCTCCGAGGACTGCGACATCGCGAAGGTCAGAAGCGAACTCGACGTGTGGGTCCAGTGGATCCGTGAGGAAGCGAAGACGAACATGTGCGTCGAGCGTGATCAGGTTGACGCGCTTTTTCGAGCGGCGTTGAACCTACTCACCGAATGCGAAGATACTTCGCTCGGCGAGCGAGACCGGCGGGCAAGACTGGCGGCTGTACGGTACTTGGCGTGTGCGGACGACGCGGAATCGGATATCTCGCTCGGCGGGCTCGACGACGACGAACTTGTGCTCGCCGCGGTCACAGGCCAGTGAAGGATCGTTCGAGCAAGGCTCGCTCAGCAGGCGCTGCGCGGGCTCGGGTCCACCTTCCTACTGGCGATGATGTCACGCCGCATCCTCTCGCGTCGCCGACTGGTACACGGCACGAGAAGGGTGCGAGCACGTCAGCCGAACCCGAATTCGAGATAGCGGAACCCCGAGCTGGCGCGCTCGTCGAGGCGCTGCGGTCCGTCGGGTACAGCGTTCAGACGGCGATCGCGGACCTCGTGGACAACAGCATCACGGCGCGTGCGAAACACGTCGATCTGGTTTTCATGTGGGTCGGCACTGACTCGTGGATCTCGCTGACCGACGACGGGGTCGGTATGACGTCCGACGAGCTGTTCAATGCGATGCGCGCAGGTGCCCGCAATCCGCTGCAAGAACGAGCCGCAACAGACCTCGGCAGATTTGGTCTTGGGCTGAAAACCGCGTCCTTCTCGCAGGCTCGTCGCCTGACGGTCGCGTCCAAGCGCAAGGGGGGGCCAATATCCGTCAAGCGATGGGACCTTGACTATGTCGGCGCGACGGGTGAGTGGCGTTTGCTGAACGGACCTGCCCCCCGCTCCGCTGACAGGATCGCGCAATTGCGTGACATGCCCAGCGGCACCGTTGTCCTCTGGGAAGTGCTGGATCGGCTAGTCGGGGACCGCAAGGCCGACGACAGGCACGCCCATGACCACTTCCTGGCGACGGTGAAGAACGTGAGGGAACACCTCGCGATGGTGTTCCATCAATATCTCACGGGGAAATCGAAGTTGTCCCTGTCGATCAATGGCCGCAGCGAAAGGGATCGGGTCTCGCCGTGGGACCCGTTCTGCGAATCGCATTTTGCAACATTCTCACCTTCTGATGCCGAGCGGATCGCGTTCGGCGCCGGTGCAATCATGGTGAAAGGGTTCGTCCTCCCACACAAGGACCGGCTGACGGCGGAGGAACATCGATTGGCCGGCGGGCCCGCCGGTTGGCATGCCCAGCAAGGTTTCTACGTCTACCGGAATCGACGCCTGCTCGTGGCAGGAAGCTGGCTTGACCTCGGATTCACGAGCGAGGACATCTACAAGCTGGCGCGCATCCGCATCGAGATCCCGAATGACATGGACGCGGCGTGGTCCATCGACGTGAAGAAGTCGCGCGCGCGGCCCCCCGCCGTGCTGCGTGCGAGGCTCCGCGAGATCGCGAACGTGGTGCGCACAAAGGCACGCGAGGTGTACGCGCATCGAGGCCGACGGTCCGGTGGCAACGCGACTACTGAGCCCCTCAGGCGCGCTTGGCTGCCGACGATGCGCGATGGCAAGCTGCACTACACGGTCGACCGAGGTCACGCGCTGACCAAGCTCGTACTGAACGAGGCGACGCCTACGCAGCGCACCTCGATAGAGGCGATGCTTCGCCTGCTCGAGGCAACCATTCCGGTACAGCAGATCTGGTTGGATGCCGCCGAGCAACCTGACCGGCACGGCACGCCGTTCGAAGGCGAAACGCCCGCACACGTCCGGACGGTGATGCTGCAGCTCTATCGCGCGCTGCGTGCGGATGGCATCTCGCCCAGCATTGCTCGCCAGCGCATATCAACCATGGAACCCTTCAACGCAATGCCGGCGCTCGTCGGCACACTTGACGACATTGAGTACTAATGAGCGACGCATATCAGTTGACCAAGAGCGTCGCAGTGAGTCTTCTTCGCGGCCAGCTCGCTGCCGGCGTTGCACTGACGCGAGAGCTCATATCAAGCCACGTCGACACCGCCCTCAGCCTCTCGCCCGACTGGAGGCTCGGTGTGGACCGAGACGCTCTCATCAAGGATCTGGAGTCGCAGTACAGTGTATGGATAGGGCGCGCTCAAACGCTTGATGACCCTACGGGTCACGAAGCGTGGCTTCCACAAAAGCGCGGTTCGATCAGCTGGCAGTACTGGGAGCGATACAAGCTGCACTTGGCCGGCCAATGGCCGCCTGCGAGTGTCGACGGTCTGGACGAGCTCACCGACACCATCCTGGAACGCCTCGAGGATCCAACCAGAGAGGGACCGTGGGACCGGCGTGGTCTGGTGGTCGGGCACGTGCAATCGGGCAAGACAGCGAACTACGTCGGCCTCATCAACAAGGCTGTCGACGCTGGGTACAGAGTTATCGTTGTACTGTCAGGCATTCACAAGAGCTTGCGAAGCCAGACGCAGATGCGACTCGACGAAGGATTCTTGGGCTACGAGAGCGCCGCCGCCGTCGCCGCTAACCAAGCACTTAAGCGGATCGGGGTTGGCCAGATCGCCCCCGGCCTGCGCCCAGATTCGATCACCAATCGCAGCGACGACGGCGACTTCAAGCGCGCAGTGGCCGAGCGATTCCAGATCAATCCGGGCTCGAATCCTCTTCTCTTTGTCATCAAGAAGAATGCGTCCGTTCTCAAAAACCTCCTTGAGTGGGTGATGTGGGCCGCGAGCAGCACTGACGAGAAGTCTGGCCGACCCATCGTTCGCGGCATACCTCTACTCGTGATCGACGACGAGGCCGATAACGCGTCGGTCGACACCAAAGCGCAGCAGCTCGACGAGGATGGCCAAGTCAATCCAGATCACGATCCGACCGTCATCAACCGCAGGATTCGACAGCTTCTCCACTCGTTCGATAGGGCCGCTTATGTCGGCTATACAGCAACGCCGTTCGCGAACATCTTCATTCACGAAACTGCAAGTACTGCGAAGGAAGGGGACGATCTCTTCCCGCGAAGTTTCATCGCGAATCTCCCCGCCCCATCAGATTACGTCGGACCGCTACGCGTATTTGGCATGGACGCCTTGCCGGAGGCTGATCTCAAGGAGGCCGAGGGACTTCCGATCATCCGCATCATCTCCGACCACGCGCCGCCGACCCCGCCGGATGGCGGGCCGATCATGGGGGGCGGTTGGATGCCTTCGAAGCATGACAAGACCCATGTCCCCGAGCATTCCGACAAGGCGGGAATCCCGCCGTCACTCCAGCAGGCGATCCAGTCGTTCATCATCGCCTGCGCTGGGAGACGGGCTCGCGGTCAAGTAGCCGTACACAACTCCATGCTCATCCACGTCACGCGCTTCACCGCGGTGCAGGAGAAGGTTTTCGAGCAGGTTCGAGCGTACGTCATCAACCTGAGCGACCGCCTGAAGTTCGGGGAAGGACAGGCGCCGCATCCGGTCGTTGGACAGATGAAGCGCCTCTGGGAATCAGACTTCGCGCCCACCACGCTCCGGATAGACGGGCAAAATGACATCAGCTGGAGCGACGTGGAGAAGGAGCTCTGGACTGCGATCTCGGCAGTCGTGGTCCGGCGGATCAACGGATCTGCTCCAGACATCCTTGATTACGAAACGCACAAGAAAGCCGGACTCACCGTCATCGCGATCGGCGGCGACAAGCTCGCGCGAGGCCTCACGCTCGAGGGGCTCACGGTCAGCTACTTTCTTCGCGCATCAAGGATGTACGACACGCTGCTGCAGATGGGGCGCTGGTTCGGGTACCGGCCGAACTACCTGGATCTTTGCCGCATGTACATGACCGAGGATTTGCAGGAATGGTTCGAGCACATAACCGCGGCCAGCGAGGAGCTCCGCCTAGAATTCGACCGCATGGCGGCCATTGGCGAGACGCCAAAGAACTATGGACTCCGGGTCCAATCGCATTCGGTACTGATGATTACATCATCGGTAAAGATGCGAAACGGCGTGGAACTTGAGCTCGCCTTCGAGGGTGGCATCAGTGAAACCACGGTCTTCAGTCTGGACACCGCCATCCGTGACTCGAATTTCCGTACTCTCGAGGCGCTCGTCCGACGGATCGGGGGCAGTCGTTCCGCGACGGTCAACCCAAAACAGAGCCGGCCCGGAGGGAGGACCGACGAATGGCCGGCGTCGTTCTTGTGGGCAGATGTACCTGCAGAGGTCATTGTTACCTTTCTAAGCCAGATCAAGACCTACGAAACGGCAAAGCGCGTGAACGGCGCGTTGATGGCAAGCTACATCCGCAAGGCGGCTGCAGACGGATTCATGTCGAGCTGGACGATCGCCATGATTGGCACTTCTGATTCCACATCGACGGACATCTGCGGGCTCAACCTCCGGCTCGTCACGCGGAATCCCAGCGATGGCGTCCCTACGACGGCCGGGAAGTATTCGTTCAAGAGGTTGCTCAGCCCCAGAGACGAGGCCATCGATCTCGACGCGGCCCAGTACAGCCAAGCGCTCGAGCGAACGCAGGCCGCGTGGAAGCCCGATGCAGCTCGGTCGCCAGACAAGACGGGCCCAAAGATTCCTAATGGTCCGAATCTGCGTCACGCGCGGTCGAGTTCGAAGGGACTCCTGCTCCTGTACCCGTTCCTCCCGACCGTTGCCGCCACACCGGAACTCACACCGAAGCCGATTATCGGTTTCGCAGTGTCCTTTCCAGGCGCTGCGCCCGCAAAGAAGGTCACCTACCGGGTCAACAATACTTACTGGGCGCAAGAGTTCGGGGACCCGCGGTGACTTCATCTCTCGGCGCAATCTGGGAGCAGCTCGAAGCCGAGTCGCTGCCCGGCGGGATGATGACCAAGCGCGTCTATCCCGCAGCCAAGGTCGATCTTTTCGTCGGGCTCGAGAATCCTGGTGCTTTGAGGACGTTCTTTGTTGAGGTCCCGCGCAACGCGATCGCGGGCGTGTCTCGATGGCCTTCGTGTGCGGGGTTTGCTGTTGGCGCCGAGCCGGTCGGCGATGGGAAGGCACGGCATCGGGTCGTCGTGAGGTCGCGCGAATCCAGCTCCGATGACCTTTTCGCTTCCGTTGCCGAGGACGTTCTGGCTGTCGCGTCAACCCAGCTGGGACCCCGGGAGACGATCACCGCACTCGTCGGCCGCCTCCTCCGGTGGCAGCGCTTCCTCGAGAACCACGGGGCGCACGGCCTGACGGCTTTCGAGCAGCGAGGCCTTTTCGGTGAGCTCTGGTTCATGGAGCACGCCGTGCTTCCCCGATGTGGCGTCGCGGCCGGACTTCAGGGCTGGACGGGACCTCTTGCAAAGGATCATGACTTCCAGCTGCCGACGCTGTCCTGCGAGGTGAAGACAACGGCTTCAAATCCAGATCATCGCGTCCATATCTCCAACATTCGCCAGCTCGACGATGGCGGCGCAGCACCCTTGGTGCTCGTCCATGTGTCCCTTGTCGAGAGGAACGCCCAGGCGAGGACCTTGGTTGACCTTGTCGCTGACGTGCGCCTCGCGACCGGCGACCATGTCGCGCTGCTCAACGAGCTCTTGACGGAGGCGGGGTACCTCGACATCCATGCCGCTGGCTACCGCTCGACGGGATACATCGTGCAAAGTCACAAGGCCTATGCCGTGCGCGAAGGATTTCCTCGAATGCTCGAGCGTGACCTCCCGCCAGGCATCGGCGAGGTATCGTATGCGCTCAGTCTAAGCGCCTGCGCTCCATTCGCGATCGAGGACACGACGTTGATGAGCATGCTCGGAGCGAGTTCACCATGACGGACGTTTCGGACGAGCTCGCCCTTTTCGCAGCCGCGTTCCACAGCACGGTGCTTGCTCAGGCGCGAGGTGAGGACCGCTCCGAGGACATGTCGTTCAAGGAGGAAGCGTTCACGGAGCTCTTCATCGGAGAGCTGGCACAGACCGGCGCGATCACTGAAGGCCACGTCTGTCACTTCGATCGCAAGGTCGGGAACGCCGTACTCCGCGTCGACGGCTACTACTTCGACGAGGAAGAGGAAGAGCGCCTCGACCTCTTCGTGACCATCTATTCCGGTGACGGGGCTCCGCGAGAAGTGTCGCGCGACGAGGTCACGCGCGCAGTGAAGGGTGCGATGCGGTTCTACGAACACGCCGTCGCCGGGGTCCACGAGAAGATGGAACCGTCCGACGACGCGTTCAGCATGGTGCAGCGCGTCCACGAGGTCAGCAAGGGACTCTCGGAACTGCGCGTCTTTGTGCTGACAGACGGTCTCGCGAAAGAGTTCTCGGGCAGCAAGGGCGTCGCGCTCCGCAAGGGGCTCGCGATGAAGGTTCATGTCTGGGACATCCAGCGTCTCTCACGCTGCGTGGCCACCGGTGGCTCGAAGGAGTCCATCGAGGTAAATTTCGTGCAGGAGTTCGGTGCTCCAATACCGTGCCTTCCCGTGAACTCGGAGGGAGCTGGGTATTCCAGCTACCTCGCGGTGTTCCCAGCGCTGGTGCTCTACCGCCTCTACGAGGATTACGGCGAGAGGCTCTTGGAGCTCAACGTCCGGTCGTTCCTCCAGGCACGTGGAAAGATCAACCAGAACATCCGTAAAGCCATCCTCGAAGAGCCGCAGCACTTCTTTGCTTACAACAACGGTCTCACCGCGATCGCCGAGCAGGTGATCACCGCGCCGCTTCAGGGCGGCGGAGTGGGGATCGCGTCGCTTCGAGGACTGCAGATTGTCAATGGCGGCCAGACGACCGCTTCGATCCATCGCGCCGGCAAAAAGGACGGAGCTATGGAGAAGCTCGCGAGCATCTCGGTACAGACGAAGCTGTCAGTCATAGACGCCGGACTCGTGGAGGAGATGGTTCCGCGGATCTCTCTGTATGCGAACAGCCAGAACAAGGTCAACGAAGCCGACTTCAGCGCCAATGATCCGTATCATCAAGCGCTGGAACGACTTTCGCGCCAGATCTGGACCCCTGACGGCCTGCAGCACTGGTTCTACGAGCGCGCTCGTGGCCAGTACCAGGTAGCACGCGCTCGCGACGGGAGGACCCCCGCGGCGATCAAGAAGTTCGACGCGATAAATCCGCCGAGCCAGATGTTCTCCAAGACCGATCTCGCGTCCAGCGAACAGAGCTGGCGCGAGCTCCCGCACATCGTGAGCCGCGGGGGTCAGAAGAATTTTCGCGAGTTCACCCTCGCTCTCGCGCGCAGCGCCGTAGCCCAAGAGCCTGACGACGCGTCCTTCAAGGAACTGGTCGCGCGGCTCATGCTCTTCCGGACGACACAGCGACTGGCGCGCGAGAGCAAGATCGGCGCGTACCGCGCGAACGTCGTGACGTACGCCGTGGCTTATCTCGCGAATCGGGTTGGACTGGACCTCGACCTGAAAGCTGTCTGGGAAAGGCAGTTGGTACCGAAACCGGTCGAGCAGCTGATCCTGTCCACGCTCGAGCCCATCGGCGCTCTGATCGTGGCGACCGCCGGAACGCGCAATGTGACCGAGTGGGCGAAGCGGGAGGAGTGCTGGCGAGCCGTCAGCGCAGCCCGCTTCCCGGCCACCGAGAGCCTCATCGGTGGTCTACCGCGCCGAACGGCCACCGCAGCCGCGCCGCCGAGCGGCAGGCGGCTCACTGCGCTTGCGGATGCGGCTCGCATCGCGAAGGAGGCAGGCCTTGAGGTCATCGACAAGAGCTCGGCCGGCGGGGCCGTCTGGATTGTCGGCGGCACGTCACTGAAGGGAACGCTCGATGATATCGGAATCGCGGCGGTGTACCGTCAGGAGGGCGGCAAGGCGAGTGAAGGCAGGCCCGCGTGGTACCTGAAGTGACTCAGCCGCGGCAACAGTCGACGCCCTCTCGGGCATCAGGCTGTCGCGCGCGACTTCTTGCGTGGCAGCGATATTTCGAATGTGGCCCCCTTGCGGCGCTTGTCGGTCAACAGCTCTATACGGCCGCCATGAGTCATTATTACGTGGCGTGTGAGTGTGAGCCCCATCCCCGCAGCGCCCTCACGCCCGGTCACCATCGCCTCGAAGAGCGTTGCGCGCACTGACGACGAGACGCCCTTCCCGTTGTCCGAAAAGAGGATGGTCAGCTCGTCCTCGCGAGCTCGGACAGTGATTGATATCCGCAGCGCGTGCGATCTCGCTCGCCACTCGAGCGAGTTTCTGACGAGCGCGTTGATTACGGCCGCAAAGGCCTCCGGCCTCATCTCGGTGCGCAACACCGCACCGGCTCCGGAGTGGATGTCTATGACGGCGTCTTCGTGATCGAGGAGCGGACGGAGCATGTCCCGGACGGCCTCCAGCTCCGTCGCCACATCAAGGCCACGGCGGCGTTTCGTGGAGGTGTCGACCGATGCTGACACGTGAAGCAGTCGTGAGGAGACGGACGCAAACGCCGCCTCGAAATCGTCGACATCTTTCAGTACGCGCTCGAGGTCGCCGAGTCGCTTCTTGCTCAGTGAATGTCGCAAAACGGCGAACCGTTGCCTTATGTCCTCCAAGCCGATGGCAACCGTTCGACCGACCAAGGCCGCGCTATGTCCCAAGGCCGCAAGATCGGAGTACCCGTCAAGCAGCCGACGCTTGCTCGCTTCCTGCGCGCCGATCTGGTTCCGCGCACGAGCGGAGGCGCGCCGGAGTTCGGCGCCCATCTCGCCGCCCGCTCTTGCGGCGATCTTGTCGAGAGCATCGGGAATTGCGACCACGCCAGGCGCGCTCGCGCTCCGCGCCAGTCGCCGATCCTCCCGCCCGCCGCTCGGGTGACGGACGGCTTGACGCTCCGTCTCGATGATCTGCATCGTATGAAGCACGAAGCGCTGGAGATCCGCGAAAGCGGGATTGTGAAGCAGGCCTTCTCGGTTCGTCTGATCGCGGAGTTCGAAGTTGGCATCACCGGAGATCTCGACGAACCCGACAATCTGGTTGTTGCTCACGCGCATCACCGGATTGTTGATGCGTCGCTGGTCGAGACGCAGCCAGTCATCGTGCGGCTCGCCATACGGCCAGACCCGGAACGAGTCGCGATAGATGCTGACGCCGGACCACTCCTTCAACCATGCGCGGACGTCCGTTCGCGGACCGAGTCGGGCTAACGCCTCGGTCTCGAGGTCGAACGCGTACAGCCGCACGCGCACGGGACCGCAGCCGAGGGGCTCATCTCCCGTCCAGCTTTGCTTGACCGCACGGCCACCATTGAGCCTTATGGCGATGCCCTGCGAACCATCGAACTCTGCCTCGACCCGATAAGGAGCTGCGTCGAGATACCCCCCCCCGACCTCCCCGGCGTACTCTGGGAACTCGTCGGATTCGATCAGGATCTTGAACCCACGCGGCTGACCGCTGAACGGCGACACGAGCCTGGAAAGGCGCGCCGAAAGCCGCCGGAACATCCGCTCGTTCCAGAGGCTACGCAACCCGGTCATCTTCAGAACAGTGCCGTGATTCTCGAGCCAGTCGGGCGCGCGGAGTTCCCACCGACTGCGGACGTCTGACAGCATCCTCTCATCGTGATCGAACTCGTCCCAGTCGAACACGGAGCGAACCTCTCGGTCCTCGTCACGACAGCGAGACACGAGCTCGAGCCGGGCCGCAAGCTTGTCCGCGGCGAACCGTCCCACGCCCTTCTCGCCGAGCGTACGACGCCCAGTTGCCGTGTACCGAGTGGCGTCTCGCCCCTTGCTGCTCCCGGCAGGCTGCATCCAGCGAGTCAGCAGTGTATCGAGAGCCATCCCTTGGCCATCGTCGCGCACCAGGATCTCACCGTCGGTCTGGGTGACGCCGTTGAACTGTATGGAGACGAACGTGGCATCGGCGTCGTGCGCGTTCTTCACGAGCTCCGTGATCGCAACGACCTCATCGCTTATGAGCTCCGCACCGAGAAGCTTGAGCAGCCGCGCACGGGGAGCGAACGCGATCAGTCCGGAATCAATGGAAGGCGTGTTGATCACTTCTTGTTCTCTCCGAGAGCCGCGAGAAAGCTGCGCGCGATCGCCTCCGCCAAGACTGGCGGGACCGCATTTCCAAGGTGGATCCACTGATCGGATGGTGAGCCGCAGAAGACGTAGTCGTCTCGAAACGACTGCACCCTTGCCGCCTCCCGCAGGCTGATCGAGCGCACCTGCGACGGATGGATGTACCCGTTGCCGTCTTTGGCAAGGTGGGCGACTATGGTCTTGCACGGCCGGTCGCCGCGCAGCCGAGCGTACTTGTCGTCGAACACGTCGCTTCGGTAGCGCATCAGGTCCGCACGCTTGTGTCGTTCGAGCGCGTGAATGCTGTCCTCACCGGGACGCAGCAAGGCGTAGAGCTCCAGATCGCGCTCGTTGTGGTAGCGGACAGTATGATTGAAGATGAACGAGGAAGACGCAAGGAGCCCGAACTTCGTGAGGTATCTCCTGTAGCGCCCCTGCGATGCGTCATCACGCTCGGCCCAGACGTCAAGTACCGCTCCGTCGTTGGCTGCCCTCGCAGGCAGATCGAAGATCGCCTCGTCGAGCGTCACCGGCGGAAGCGCATTGTGGTCGAATTCGCCAGACGTCGAGTCGCGATAAGAAGCCGCCGGGCGCATCGGCATCCGACAGCCGCGCGCCGCAACGAGGAAGTGGCGCGCACGTTCCTGAGGCACGCCGTATGCGGCGCCATTCATCTTCCAGATCGCGGTCTCGAACCCCTCCGCGGTGAGGGCTGCTGCGGCCGCCGCGAGGAACGATTGCTCGCCCTTCTTCGCCGAGCTCATACCCGGGACATTCTCCATCAGGAACAGCCGTGGGCGGAGCTCGATCGCTGCAGCGATCATGTGCCTGTACAAGTAGTTGCGGGCGTCGCCGGTGACCTTGTAGCCGGTAAGGCTGCTCTTTGAGCGCTGACCAACGTGCGAGAATCCCTGGCAGGGCGGAGCCCCGATCAGGATGTCGACCTTCCCCGGACCGGCAAGCTTTTTCAGTGCCCCCGGCTTGAACTGTCGGATGTCCCGCGCGGCAACGCGATCCTCCCGCACTGCGGGATGATTGAAGCGATAGGTCCGCAGGGCGACTGGATCCATGTCGACTGCTGCGGCGATTTCAAAGCCCGCGCGCTGGAAGCCCTCGGAGAGCCCTCCGGCGCCAGTGAAGAGGTCTACAACGCGCGGCGCCCCGAGGCTGCTGACCCGAGCGACCTCGTTCGCCCTGTAGGTCCCGCAGAACCCGCGGAGGTCGCATCGTTCGCACAGCGGACGCGGAGCCTTGCACACCTCCCTGCCATGCGCGAGCAGGTTCACATGAAGCCCGTATCGAAGGTTCGGTGGGACGAGATCGGCCAGCGCAGACTGCAGCTGCTTGTGGTCCTTGCCGCTCAGGTCCAGTCCCATCTCCCGGTATGGGGCGAGGCGTGAGAGCACGCGCCCGACGTGCGCGTCGACCGGAAACACGCTCCGGCCCAGCGAGTACATCATGATGCAGTAAGCGCTTTTCCGGTGAATCTCCGGGAGCGAGCAGAGAAACGCCTCGGTGACCGCGTCGTCCCATTCGCGGAGTGGCTCCAGAGTGCAGCTGCCGAAGCGTTCCCGGATCTTCGCGAGCGCGCCGGTGATGCTCAGCAGCTTCTTCCCGCCGAGCCCGCTGGGAGCCAGCAGCTTCTCCACATCCTGTCGCCGCGCGCGAAGAACATCTTCCCACCGCGGGAAGCGCGACTTCAGCGACTCGTACGCGGCCTGGTACGCCGCCTCCCGCGTCTTGCGTGAGAGGATGATGTAGACGAGCTCGTCCACCGGATCGGTCTTGTTGCCGAGGCGCGGCGTGCCGTGCAGTACGGCGACCATGCGTGCGATCTCGCGCATGAAGGAGATGCCCTCGTCCACGAGCTCGCGAACCCGCTCGACAACGGCCTGCCTCGGATCCTCGCCTGCGGCCGTTGCCGCGGCCGCCGCATCGCGAGCGGCACGCAGTGCAAGGGGGAACTCCGACCCCTTCGCGCTCGCCCGCTCGACGAGCGCGGCACGCCACGCGGCGACCGCCGGCGGGAACTCCCGCGGGCGGTGATAGAAATCCCGCCGGTCGCGGTCATCCGACGGCCAGCCCGACGCGTCCGCCAACGCCGCCGCCGACGGCCTCACGACCGCGACGCTGGACTCCACGGTCAGAGCCGGCGGGTCTTCGGCCGGCCCCGCGAGCTCGGCGAGCCGGCGCGCGAGCAGGGGGATGGGGCGGTGACGGCCGTTCTCCCATCCGTTCACCGTTGCGAACGAGACACCCAGCTCACGCGCAAGGGCCTCCTGCGTGAGGCTTCGCTGGCCGCGTATTCGCCTAACCAGCTCCGCCGTTCCGTCCGTCCCCATCATGGCCATCGGCAGTAACGTTTTATAAAACGTGGCGGGCGTCAAGTGTTCAGTGCTGAGCCGGCAGCGGAGCGCGCCACGTCTCGATGCCGTGACGGCTATCAGGCCGTGAGGCGGCTGTTTGGCACAAAGCTGTCGTACCGGTAGACGCGGGCAGGGTCGTCCTTGTAGCCGAGATTTCCTGCGTACTGGCGCTCGTCTCCGAACGTGAGGAGAAGCCAAGCGGACATCGGCCCTACGGACACGTTCATATCGTCATCGTCCTCGGCGGTCAGCGCAGTTCCTGGGGGGATGAGATGCCCTGCAGCACGTGACCTCATCTCGTGACCAGCTCATCGCTGTTATCGAACCTCATGAATGGATGCCGCAGTCGTCGCACTCGCTACCAAGCGCCGCTCCCGAGCGGCTATCGCGGCTCGCCACCGAGTTCGCCGAACACAAGGGAGCGATATGCATCCAAGAACTGGCGTTTGATTCCGAGAAAGCCAGTTTCGGGTGCGTGCGCGTACGTTCCACCAAGGAACATCAAGTCCAACCCGAAGACTCCGTCGTGTCCGACGAAGCGCTGGATGTTTTTGTAGCGGTTCGTCTTGATCAATTCGCGAGTCGAAGGCGTGAGGATTCCGATGGCCATTCGATGCTCGATTGCTCGAAGCTTTGCCAGGGCGATTGCGTCGCGGGGCGCAAGCTCACCGTCGCGTCCGACGAAGACGACGACATGATGAGCAAAGGGCGAGGTCCTCGGCTCGGCACGATGGATCGCAAGACAGTCTTTGAGCGCGAGAAGTGGAAGACTGAGGACGCCGACTTTCTCGCCGGCGACCGTGAAGGCGCGCCATTTGGATCCCTTCGTCGGCGCTCCGCCAACGTCCCCATTCGCCGCCACGTGAACGTCGGCCACCGCTCGAGGCGCACCGAGTGCGACGCGAATCGACGAATAGCGTTTGTCGGTGAACGGCTGCTCCGACGCGTCCCCGACCTCGAGGCGGCCTTCGACATCGAACACCACGACAGCGCCGTCGTTCTTTCGCCGGACCTCCTTGAGTGGGCGTATCGGGCGACCCGCGCGAAAAGCGATCGCTTTTGCGCCACCCGTCGCGCCACGCCAGTTTGCCATCGTGCACAGGAAAGGCGCGTCGTGCTCGATCGAGCGAGCCGTGATCACGTTCGTCCATTTCGCGAGATTGACATTGCTGCCCGTGAGATCGAGCAGCACGTCTGCACCGGATGCACGCCATCGGGCGCCCACAAGCCCGAAAAACATGTCATGGCACAACTGGACTCCGAGGCGCCGACCGCGCAGCTGGATCGGCGTGAAGAGTCGATCGCGAACAGCGGCGTAGTCCGCCAATTCATACGCGAGCCTCTCCGAGGTCGAATGCTTTGCGTAGAAGTGGTCCTGCGTCTCGCCGCGCTTCGGGTCCGGGTTCCAGTAACCCGCGCACTGCATCTGCTCGTCTTGACACCAGACTCCTGCGATCACCGCGCACCCGAAATCCTCAGCGAGCACTCGAACGGTAGGCACGACCTGCTTTCGAGATCGGCACTCGCGAAACATTTCAGGGAAGGCGATGAGCTCCAGCGCGTCCGCTGCGACGAGCTGCCGGATGGCGGCCTCCGGAAACCTGCCATTCGTTCTGTCCGAATCACTCGCTTCGGAGACAACGAGACCTACGCGCAACGTCATATGTACCCTCCCTGAGGGCGGCAAAGTCAGCGCATTGGACCGCGCGGCCCGTGCGGCCCGTGCGGCCCGTGCGGCATGTTGGCGTCGGAACCAACCGCCCGCAATCAAATGTTTCTACGGGAGCACACCGAGCGCCGGTACCCGACAGACTGCTCGTCGTCGCGCCGCGCGCCGTGACGTGCGCACGCATCTCGCCGGCGCCTCCCGGCGGTGCGGTGAGCCCGCGTGAGGCGCTCATCGGCGAACGCGTCCACCGAGCCGCGCCGGAGCCCCCTTCTCGGGCAGCGTCGCGACCTCGACCTCGACGAGCGCCTCCCCTGCCCCCGTCGCGAACGCGTAGATCTCCTCCGGCTCGAGGTCCCAGCTCATGCGACTGCTGCCGTCGCCCTCTCGACCCCCGATGAACGTGCCGCAGCCCGTCTTCGCGATGGCCTTGAGGGCTCGGACGACCGCCTGCGCGCGTCCGCTCTCGTCGAGGTGAGCACACTCCTTCACGTTGTCGCAATCGCCGGTGAGCTCGGCGACCTGAGGCACTTGAGCGGCGCCCTCCTCCTTGAGCGTGTCGAGGATCGCGCGCGCGAGGGCGTCGCTGTTGTAGAGCGTTTGCAGCTTTCGGAGGTCCAGGCTCATCGTGTCTCCTCTTGACTCA
>JAYSXP010000499.1:0-10312 GCA_043717125.1 Polyangiaceae bacterium
AGCCCTTCCAGCCGGCCGCGCTCCATTCGCTCGCGACCGATCTCGCGCCGTCGACACGGAAGCTGGCCCCGTTCTTCCAGGCCACGCTCTTCCAGTCGCCGGACGCGATCCCTCCCTCGCTCGGCAAGCTCGATCCGACGGAGATCGCCGGTTTCAAGCCGCTCTCGGTGTCGATGCAGCCCATCTTCACGAGGAGGATGGAGGCCGCCTACGCGCGGGGAAAATCGCTCGCGTCGCTCTTCGCGAGCGTCAGCGAGCAGCCCGGGCAGACGCCCGCGACCACCAAGGCGGCGCTCATCGTCGACTTGCCCGGACCCGAGGCGGTCGCGTTCGCCGCGGGCGCGAGCTCGGTCTTCGAGCCGGTCTTCCTCTTCGACAACTGGCCGCATCCGCGCGGCATCGTCCATGCGCAGGACACGCTCTCGGCCGCCGCGTACTACCAGCCGTTGTTCGCCGAGGCGCGCGGCGACCGCACGCGCGCGAACGCTCGACTCCCGATGTTCGTGCTCGATCGCGGTCGCATCGCGACCTACCGCGACGACGCGACCGAGTTCGACAATCGCTATGTCGCAAAGCTCCCCCCTTCGGCGGCGGCCATGGGTGCGCTCGGCGCGAGCCACGTCCTCTACGTCGTGCCGCTGACCGCCGACGCGACCAAGGAGCTCGACGACGTCAACGACGAGCTCGTCCTCTACGCGTCGGGCGGCGTCGACGTAAAATCGGTCTCGCTCGACATGTTCGCGCAAGATACGACCGACGCCGCCGTCAGCATGCCGCCGCGAAAATCGAACGAGAGCGACCGCCTCGTCGAGGAGTCGGGCTTCGTCTACTACGGCGGAAGCCGCGGCTCGCATCATGCGTTCTTCGTCGACTATCCGTGGGCCAAGCCCGCACGCGCCGCGACCGCACGCCCCGGCACCAACCCCGGCAAGAACTTCGAGCCACGCGCCCGGACCACCCCCTACTCGAGCGGCAACCCGAGCGGCACGCTCGCGCCGAAGGCTCGCCCCGCGAACTTCAGCACCGTGCCCGTCGTGATCGCGCTCGGCACCGGCATCATCCTCGGCGCGCGCTACTCGCGCAGCGGCTCGTGGAACCGCTCCTCCGGCGGGTTCGGCGGCTGATGAAGCACTCCCTCTTCGCACTCGAGGTCGCGGCGCGGTTCGAGCCCGGCGGGCGGCTCCACACCGAGCTTCATGACCTCCTCGTGAACGCGCCGGTGAACGCCGGGCTCCAGGAAAAGTGGCTCTTTTACAAGCACGCCGTCACGGAGCTGCGGGTGGCCATCCCGCTCTTCACGCGCGGCTGCTGGGACTACTTCGACGAGGACGCGAAGGCCAAGGCCAGCTACGACCAGTGGGTCGCTGGCATGGTCACCGAGGAGGGCGCGCGCCCGCAGCCCTCGGGTGACGATCCGTACCGCGGGTCGTCGCGCTACCTCACCTTCACGATGGCCTTCCTCGTCGTGAACGGCTCCCCGACCGACGACGCCGTGAAGGAGCTCACGGCTTTCCCCGAGGATCGCCTCTGGCACCGCGAGACGTTCCAGCACATCCTGACGGGCCTCGGCGTCCTCAACTTCGCGAGCATCAAGAGCGACGTGGCGTACCTCATCCCGCGCGACAACGGCTGGGCCCTCACGGATGAGGACCTCGCGAGCCAGAAATTCAACTACCTGCGCCCGATCGTGTGAACACGCGGCGCGCCTCCCGCGACTGCCCGTGACTGCCCGTGACTGCGCGAACAGGGCCTGTGTGACCGCGGCCGAGGGCTCTCGGATTCGTCTCGAACGGTAGCGTTGTAGCCCTCGTGGGTTACCATGCCGGAGCCCTTCATGTCCTCACGCCGCCTCCTTGCTGCAAGCTGCTTCGCGCTCGGGCTCATCTCGCTCGGGGCATGCGGTTCGCGCACCGGCCTCTTCGGTACCGACCCGGCGGTCAGCCTGCTCGACGGCGGCCCCGACGGTGCCACGTTCGACGGCGCGCCTGACGGAGCGGTCAAGTGCACGCCCGGCCGCTTCACGCTCGACCTCGCGATCGCACAGCTCATGTTCGTGATCGATCGCTCGGGCTCGATGGCCTTCTCGCTCGACGGCCGGCAGCCGGACCGCTTCGGCAACCTTCCGCCCGGCGTGCTCTCGCGCTGGGATACGCTCCGCGACGCGCTCTTCCAGACCATCACGCCGTTCGACAACGCCCTTGCGATGGGCGCGAAGTTCTATCCGGAGGCGAGCCCGCCCGGCCCCGCACCCGCCGACGAGGCTTGCCGCACCGACGTCGGCGTCGGGATCGCCCCGGCGCGCGGCAACGTGAAGGACATCATCAACGTCTTCGACACGACGGACCCGAACGGCGGCACCCCGACGTCCGAGGCGCTCCGGCTTGCGGCGCAGTACATCAACGGGACCCGCGGCGTCGCGCGCACGATGATCCTCGCCACCGACGGCGCACCGAACTGCAACGGCGACCTCGACGCGGAGCGCTGCACCTGCACCGCGGCCTCCGGCAACTGCGCCTCGGCACCCGGCGGCGAGTTCAACTGCCTCGACGAGGTTCGCAGCATCAGCGTCGTTCGCGACATCTTCCAGAACATGAAGATCCCGGTGTACGTCATCGGGATCGGCAGCACGGAGCGCCCCGAGTTCCTCAAGGTGCTCGACGACATGGCCGTCGCCGGCGGCCGCCCGCGTGCCACGACGCCCAGGCACTACAACGTGCAGACCTCCGCCGACCTCACCGCCGCGCTCGGGTCGATCAGCGACAGCATTGCAAAATGCACGTATCTCACGCCCTCTGCGCCGACGGATCCGAACGCGATCAACGTCGAGATCAACGGCACGACGATCGCGCGCGATCCGACGCACACCAACGGGTGGGACTGGGTCGACCAGACCTTCGGGACGCTCGCGTTCTTCGGGCCCGCCTGCGTTGTCGCTTCCGGGGGCGGGACGACGTCGCAGGTGACGGGCGTGGTCAGCTGCAAGAAGTAGGGTGGGGCCGATGCTAGGCGTGGCGGAGGCGCTGCTGGTGGCGGAGAGGACGCGCGGGAGAGGCGCGAAGGTCGAGGCGCTGGCAGGGGCGCTCGTCGAGGTCTATCGGAGCGAGCCGGACCGGCTCGCGTTCGTCACGCGGTTTCTCACCGGGACGATGCTCGCCACCGATGACGACCGGACGCTCGGAGCTGGCGGGAGCCTCGTGTTCGAGGCGGCCGCGAGCGTGAGCGGTATGAGCCACGCAGCGCTCGGAGATCGCGCGCGGAAGGCCGGAGATCTCGGGACGGCAATCGGCGAGGCCATCGAGGAGTCGTTCGCGAGGCGGGCTCCGCCGATCGGGCTGCGGCTCGAGGATGCAGAGAGGGTCGCGCTCGAGCTCGCGGAGACCGGGTCGCGATCGGAGAAGCTTCGCGCGCTGTGTGGGGCATTCGAGCGGTGCTCGGCGATCGAGGCCCGTTATCTGGCGCGCGCGATCCTCGGCGAGATGCGCGTGGGTGCGAAGGAAGGGATCGTCGAGGAGGCGATCGCAAAGGCCTTCGGCGTGAAGCTCGCGCAGGTCCGGCAAGCGGCAGGTTTCGTGACGGACATGGGGGAGCTCGCGAGGCTCACCGCCGAGGGACGACTCGACGAGGCACGCGTCGCTCTCGGGCGGCCGCTCGGCTTCATGCTCGCCACGCCGATCGAGACGGCCCGCGGCGCGGACCTCACCGTGCCTCACACGATCGAGGACAAGATCGACGGCGTCCGCGCGCAGGCCCATGTTTCTGCGGACGGCGTGCAGCTCTTTGCGCGCGGAAAGGGGCCCGTGACGAGGGCGTTTCCCGACATCGCCGGCCCGCTCGCGGAGGCGGCGCGTGACGGGCGCTTGCCGTCGGCCATCCTCGACGGAGAGATCGTCGTGATGACCGCGGACGGAAGGCCGAGGCCCTTCTCCGCCATCCAGCCCCGGTTGAAGAAGACCGAGCCCGACGCAGAGCTCGTCCGCGATCATCCCGTGCGTTACGTCGTCTACGACATCCTGTTCGAGGGCGAGGAGTCGCTGCTCGGGCTCCCCTTCGTCGAGCGACGCGCGCGACTCGTTCACTGGGCCGAGCATGCGCCGCCGTGCATGAGGGTCCACGCTTCGCGACCGCTGTTCTCGAAAGCGACCCTCGACACCGAGTTCGACGCGGCGCGCGCGCGCGGTTTCGAGGGGCTCGTACTGAAGCGCCTCGATGCGGTCTACGCCGCCGGCGTGCGCGGCTTCTCGTGGCTCAAGGTGAAGAAGGCGCTCGCGACGCTCGACGTCGTGATCGTCGCCGCCGAGCGTGGCCACGGCAAGCGCGCGGGCGTGCTCAGCGACTACACGTTCGCGGTGCGCGAGGGCGACGAGCTCCTCACGGTCGGCAAGGCGTACAGCGGCCTCACCGACGAGGAGATCCGCGGCATGACCGCCCGTCTCGAATCCCTCGCGCTCGGCGAAGAGCAGCGCGGGTATCTGCGGGTTCGACCTGAAATTGTCCTGGAGGTGGCCTTCGACGGACTGCAGCGCTCGGACCGCCACTCGAGCGGCTACGCGCTCAGGTTCCCGCGTATCGCGCGCATTCGCGACGACAAGAAGCCCGAGCAAGCCGACACCGTCCTTGCCGTGAAGGCGCTCTGGGAGGCGCAGCTCGCCTCGGGCCACCGCGAAGATCTGACCGCAAAAGACCGCAAAAAGGGGCGTAAATCAGGCCGGCGTCCCGACGTCCGCAAGAAGACGAAGCAGCTGAAGCTCTTCGACGACTGACGACGCGCGGCCCGCTTCAGGCCTCCGCGTTCTCTCGGAAGCTTGCCTGTCTCAGTGGAGTGACGGCTTGATGCCCAGCTCGCCCAACAGGTTGTCGGCGTGGTCGACGGCGTCGAGCAGCCAGAGCACGTACCGGATGTCGACGTGGATGCTGCGCGTCAGGGACGGAACGAAGACCCAGTCCGACGCCATCGCTTCGTAGTTGCCGTCGAACACCAGGCCCACCAGCTCGCCCTTCGCATTGATCGTCGCCGAGCCCGAGTTGCCGCCCGTGATGTGCAGGTCCGCCAGGAAATCGACCGGCACGTCGCCGAGCGCCTCGTCGACGTACGGGCCCAGCTTGCCCGCCGCCTGCGCCGCCCGCAGCTGCGAAGGCACGTCGAACGGCGCCGCGCCCGTGTGCTTTGCCACCACCTCGGAGAGCGACGTGAACGGCCGATAGGGACGCGCGTCGGGCGTCGGCGCGTACCCGCGCACCGTCCCGTACGTGATCCGCAGCGTACCGTTCGCGTCGGGCGCGAACGGTTCCTTGCGCTGTGCACGCATCGCCTCGATGTACTTCGGCTTCAAGAGCGCCATTCGCCCGGCGAGCCGCTCGTGGCGTTCATCGGCGCTCGCCATGAGCGGCCTCAGCTTGAGTGCGAGCTGCAAGAGTGGGTCGGTGCTCTTGCGGAGCTCGGCGGTCGTCGCCGTCTCGAGGAGATCCTCGCGCGTCTTCGCTTCCGTGAGCTTGGTTCCGTCATACAGGGCGGCGACCGATTGCTTGATGCGCGACGTCTCCCTGCCCGCCGCGCCCGCGCCGAGGATCGCGCCGAGCGCAGCGCTCTTCGACCCTGCCTTGACCGCTCGCTCGAGGGCGAGCTGGAGCAGCGCGACGTCGACCTTTCGGTGGAAGGACTGCGTCATCGCTGCGAGCGCCTGCTCGTGACGAGGCCAGTTTCGCGCCTGAAAATCCGGCTCACGGTCGGCGTCCGGCTTCGGGCGCTCCTCGGCCATGCGCACGATGGTCATCGCCGCGCTCATCAGCTTGGGGAGCTGCAGTTCGTCGAGCTCGGCGTCGGCGTCGCGGTACGCGGCGTTCTTCTCGACCTCCTTTGCCATCTCGGCGAGGACGGTGCCGTACTTCGCCTTGCGATCCTTGTCGGCGAGCACGTACGCTTGGAGCTCCTTCTCGATGCGCTCCTTGTCCTCTGCGAGGCCGCCCTTCACGAGCCCCTCGAGCTGGCCCTTCGTGTTCGTGAGGTAATTGCCGAAGCGCCGCACGTAGGAGGTCGAGCGGATCTCCGCCTCCTTGTCGCCCTCCGTCGCCTGCGCGAGACGTGCGAGGTAGTCCTCGAACATCTTCTGCCTGCGCGGGTAGCCCCACGTGATCGCCTCGTTCACCTCGGCGCTCGTTTTGAGGGACGATGTGCGCGCCGGATACCCCGCCACGAGCACGAGGTCGCTCTCGTGGAGCGCTTCTTTCGCAATCGGAAGGAAGTGCGGCGCGTGGTACGGCACGTTCTCGGGCGAGAAATCCGCGGGCTGGCCGTCCTTGCCGACGTACGCGCGGAAGAACGAGACGTCCCCGGTGTGCCGCGGCCAGCGCCAGTTGTCGACCTCGCCGCCGAAGTTGCCGACGCCCACGGGCGGCGCCCACACGAGACGCACGTCACGGATCTCGAGCTGCTCGACGAGGAAGTGCTGCGCCCCTTCGTAGAAGCTCGCGACGCTGCAGCGGAGACCCGCGCGGCCCTTCTCGCAGGCGGCGACGAGCTCCTTCTGCCTCCGCTCGATCGTCTTGAAGCGCTGCTTGTCGTCGGCGACCTTCGCGAGCCCTTGGTCCAGAACCTTCGCGGTGACTTCGGTGACGGCGCGCGTGACGAACATGCGCGCCTGCGGCCCGTTGTTCTTCTCCTCGGCGCGCGTCCGCGCCAGGAAGCCCCGCTCGAGGAGGTTCTGCGCGGGCGTGCTGTTGTGCTGGAGCGCGCCCGTCGCGCAGTGATGGTTCGTCGCGACGAGACCGTCCGCCGAAACGAACGACGCCGAGCACCCTCCGAGACTGACCACCGCCGAGAGGAGACCCGACGTCGGATCGGCGAGCGCGGAGGGGTCGACGACGAGCCCGAGCTCCTTGAGCTTCGCGGCGTGCGCGAGGATCTGGTTCGGCATCCACATGCCGCCGGGATTCTCGAAGCGCGCGGGCTTCGGGCTCCACGGCGGGGGCGGCGTCTTCGCAGCGACGAACGGCGCCCTCGCGACGGGGCCCGGCGACGGCTTCGCTGCGGGAGTCACCGCGAGCGGCTCACCTCCACACGCCGCGATGAGGACGCCGACAAGAAGCGGTGCGAACGGACCCGAACGGCACATGCGCCGTCGTGCTTACCACCGCCCCGGACGAAAGCGCGAGCGAGCGCCCCTTCGTCGGCGCGACCCGGTCGCTCCCCGCTGCCCGCTAGGTAGGCAAACATCTTACATCCCGGCGAACACAACTTGCGTC
Source organism: Polyangiaceae bacterium (assembly GCA_043717125.1). Taxonomy (GTDB): domain Bacteria; phylum Myxococcota_A; class Polyangia; order Polyangiales; family Polyangiaceae; genus Labilithrix. The sequence continues at coordinate 7,240 of JAYSXP010000499.1, forward strand.
CCCCGCAACCAACTGGCACATGACCCGGTCCAGGTGGGTCGTGTGCCTGCATTTCGGGGCTGTGCGTGATCGCAGGGATCTCGCACGCCCGTGTACGGATCCGAGGAATCACGTTGGAACAGAGCGAGTCGGTACCCACGCCCCCCAAGTTCACGATGGAGAAGTCGGCGCTCGACGGCGTCATGTCTTCGATCCGCGCCGTGCGCAAGCACTGGGCCATCGTCCTCGGGCTCGTGCTCGTCTGTGGCGCCGCCTCGCTCGCGTACTCGAAGACCCTCCCGCGGATCTACGAAGCGCAGTCTCTCCTCGAGTTCGATCCCGACGTCATCAAGCCGCTCGGCAACAAGGCCGATCCGATGGTCGGCTGGAGCGCCGTCTGGGACACGCAGCAGTACTACGAGACGCAGTACCGCATCATGACGAGCGAGCGCGTGCTCTCCGCCGTCGTGCGTGATCTCTCGCTCCAGAACGATCCGAACTTCCTCGGCTTCACACCGAAGGCCCCTGCCCCGCTCGAGGCCACCGTCGCCCAGCTGCGCGGCCGGCTCATCATCGAGCCCGTGAAGGGCAGCCGCCTCGTCCTCGTGAAGATCCAGGACACCCGTCCCGAGCAGGCGCGCCGCTTGTCGGACGCCGTCGCGCGCGCGTACATCCAGCAGAACCTCGACAAGATGGTGAATGCCACCGGCGACACCGTCGTGTGGCTCTCCGGTCAGCTCGATCACTTCAAGCAGGAGCTCGAGCAGACGGAGAACTCGCTCCACGAGTTCAAGAAGCAGAACGATCTTCCCTCGAGCACGCTCGAGGACCTCTCGAAGATGATCCGCCTCGAGATGCAGGACTACGACGGCGCCCTCACGCGCACGCGCATGCGCCGCCAGGAGCTCGCGGCTCGTCACGGTGAGCTCGCGAAGATCACCGCCGACCAGCCCGACCAGGTCCCGGCCTCCGAGCTCCTCTCGAACGCGTTCCTCAGCGGCCTGCGCATGCAGTTCCAGCAAGCGCAGCGCGAACGCGCCGAGCTCGTCGCCGAGGGCAAGGGCGAGAACCACCCGGCCGTGAAGAAGGCGGACGAGAAGATCGCGCTCGCGCGCACCCACCTCCTGTCCGAGATCAAGAACATCCAGGGCGCCGTCCAGCGCGATCTGTCGATCATCGAGCGTCAGGAGAACGGCGAGGCTTCGCTCTACGAGGGCGCGCGCAAGAAGGCCGTCGAGCTCAACCTGAAGGAGCTGGAGTTCCATCGGCTCGACCGCATGCGGGCGCAGAACGAGAAGCTCTACGCCGTCCTCCTCGAGCAGATGAAGGAGGCCGACCTCCGACGGATGATGAACACCAACAACATCCGGATGGTGGACAGCGCGCAGGAGCCGAAGGATCCCATCGCCCCGCGCGTCTCCGTCAACGTGAGCATCGCGCTCCTCGTCGGCCTCATCCTCGGCCTCGCCCTCGCCATCCTGCGCGAGCAGCTCGACAACACGCTGAAGACCCCCGAGGACGTCGAGCACCGCCTCGGCGTGACCTTCCTCGGGCTGCTCCCGGACATCGTCGACGAGTCGGCCCCGCGAGGTACGACGAAGCAACGGACACGACGCCGCGTCGTACCGAGCCAGCTCGCGCCCGAGCTGCTCGTCCACGAGCGGCCCACGTCGGGCATCGCAGAGGCCGCGCGTTCGCTGCGCACGAACCTCATGTTCATGAACCCGGACGAGCCGTACAAGCGCCTGCTCGTCACGAGCGCCGCGCCCGCCGAGGGCAAGACGACCGTCGCCGTCAGCATCGCCATCTCGCTCGCCCAGGGCGGCCAGAAGGTCTGCATCATCGATTGCGACCTCCGCCGGCCGCGCCTGCATCGCATCTTCGATCGCGCCGGTGACGTCGGCCTGATGAACGTCATCCTCGGCGAGGCCACGGTCGACGAGGTCGCGAAGCCGACCATCGTTCCGAACCTCTACTGCATCCCTTGCGGCCCGATCCCGCCGAACTCGGCCGACGTCGTGTCGTCCGAGAAGTTCCGTCGCCTGCTCGACGACATCTCGGCGCGCTTCGACCGCATCGTCCTCGATAGCCCGCCGGTCATCGCCGTGACGGACTCGGCGATCGTCTCGACGCTCGTCGACGGCGTGGTCTTCGTCGTCCGCGCGTTCAAGACCAGCGTCAACTTGTGCCGGTCCGGCCTACGCACGCTCCAGGACGTGGACGCGCCGATCGCGGGCGCGGTGCTCAACGCGGTCAACCTCAACCGTCACGAGTACAGCTACTACCACTACTACTATTACAAGCGCGAAGGCTACGCGCCCCTCCCGGGCACACACTCGCCGAGCTCGCCGTCCCTCGACGACCGCGACCGCCCCGCCTCACCGCCCAACTAGCTCAGGCCCTGGGGTCGAGCTGTCCTTGGCGCGGACGCACGCTTCGGGGGAGCTAGAACCCGATGATGAGGGCGGCGGCGCCCGTGAGGAGCGTGAGCGACTTGCTGCTGCTCGTCGCGCCCTCGGGAAGCCCGCTCGCGAAGGCGATGCCGCCACCGCCGTCGATGCCGAGCTCGAGACCGACCGCCGGACCGAACACATGGCGGTAGCCCACGCGACCGCGCGCGTTGACGACGTTGAGACCGAGCTTGGTGCGCCCGTTCACGTAGCGCTCGAAGCCAGGGCCGATGCCGAGGTAGATCTGGTCGGTCGCGTACGTGTTGAGCGGGATGCGGTACTCGATGCCGACGAACGCGAGCGGTCCGCCGAACGCGCCGATCTCGCCCGTGGTGCCGAAGCCGACGTAGCCGGCCTCGATGAGGAACGTCATCGACGACGACCACGCGTAGCGGATCGACGCGCCGACGGCGAAGCCGTTGTCGCTCGTGTTGCCGTCGGAGAAGTAATACCGCGGCATGTGGAGGAACGGTCCGACCGCCCAGCCCGTGCCATAGCGGAGCGGTGAGTTCTCGGAAGCGTCGGCGACGCGCTCCTGCTCCGCGTAGTAGTCGTACCCCTTCTCCTTCTCGCCGCTGCGCGGTCCGAGCACCTTGTCTTCTTGCGCCTTCGCTTCGCGCTTCTCACGTCCCCTCGAGGAGGAG
>JAYSXP010000500.1:0-10276 GCA_043717125.1 Polyangiaceae bacterium
CGTATTCGCCGAGGAAGAGCGACGCGCCCATCGCGTTGGCCTCGCCGCGCATGTCGGAGATCTTCTGGAGCATCGAGAGGCGGTGGTCGGGGTCGAACCTTTTTCCGAGTACTGGGGCCCGCAGCGCGAGACGCTCGCCTTCGTGCGAGCTCGCAGCGACATCGACGCCCGCCAGTGCCTCGCGGCCCTCTCCGAGGTGACAGCGCACGAGGCCGTGAGGCGGAACTTTGGCACCGTCGGCCCGACCCCGCGCGATTGAGAGCGCGCGCCGGACCGCCCGACGCGCGCCCAGGTGCAAGTCACCTGCGAGCACACTTCAGCGTTTGAATGGCGGATATACAGCGTTTGATTTGTAGCACCATTTGTGGCTTCCCTCAGCTCGCGGCGGCCCGAATACGCCGTGGTAAGCTGATCCGTCGATGCCTTTGCTCGAGCCGCATCTCGTCGGATGGCTGTGCGCGCGGATCTGCCCTGCCGCGGATGCCCATGAGCTCGATCGCCCTTACGCCTTTCGGCACGACCTGAACGGCAGCCGGCGGATCGATGCCGCGATGGTCGACGATTGCCTGAACTGGGAAATTAAGTTTCAGACGCCGGCGGGTGACGAGCTGACGGAGGACCATGCGCCCGTCCACCGCGCCGTTGGAAGCGACGCGGGCCTGTGGAGCGGTCCCGGCACCGGAAAGGTCGCAACGAACAAGGCGCTCATCCTGAAGGAGCCGTACCATCGGCAGCTCTTTGCGACCGCCCTCTACGGCGCGGAGACGGCCCTCTACTCCCGCTGGAATATTCGAGAGGTCCAAATGGTCGCGATGGCAGCCGGTCGCGAAGTCTGGCCCACAATGGGCTTCGTCCCGAAGGAACCCGAGGCGTTGCGCTTCGCGTTTCGGACTTGGCTGCGCCAGCAGGCCACGCCGCCGCGCGAGCCACCCGCCGAGCTCGTCGACTATCCGCCGGAATTCCTCCGGACTCTGAGCTATCTTCAGCTGTACAAGGTGCTCTAAATGCGAACGATCGAACTCGAAATGTCCACGGCGGACACCGCTGATCGCATCGCCAACCTTGTCTGGCGCGACGGTCAAGTGGAGGTCACGTTCATCACCGAGGAGCTGCAGCCGGCGCTCGCGCGTTGGCTCGCTAATGGCGTTCGCGAATGGGTCGACGTGCCTGGCGGACACCGCGTCGCGCGCATCACTCCCGCGACGGATCCGATGTTCCTTCGCCGCCTTGCCGCCGACCTGCGCCGGCAGTTCAACTTCTCGATGTATCTCGACGAGCGAGACGAGCCTGTCGCCCGCGTCGCGACGGTGCACGCCATCAGCGTCCGCCGCGCAAACGCAGAACCGATCAGTATCTCCCGCGACTCGCAAGGCCGTCTCGTCGCTGGCGCGCGCCCTCCTCCGAGGCCGCCGGCGTCCACGTTCGAGTGGCACCAGCGGTAAGATGCGGATCGCGTACGCCTTCTTCTGCGAAGACCTGCGAACGGAAGTCACTGGGCAGGTGTCCGCCGTCGGGCTCTGGGGCGCGCAGTGCAACATGGGCGCGATTCCGGGAGCTCTTCGCGCTCTCGCCTTTCACGCGTTCGTGGAACACGGGGGCTTAGGAGCCCCGTTCCGAGTTTCGATCGCGTTCCCAGGACAGGCACCGGCGCCCGATATCGAGGGCGTATTCACTCCGGACCCAGCCACCTCAGGCCAGAACTTCAATTTTCTTCTCGGGCCGGTGATGGTGTCGGAGCCCGGCGAGGTCCGCGTGCGCTTTCAGATCCTCGGCTCGGCGCAGATTGACGAGACCTTCTTGCTCAGGCTCACGCTCGCCGCGCGGTCGACGGAACCGCCCGCAGCGCAGCACTAAGGCACCGGACTCTTCGTCCGACGCTTCGCGCAGGATCAGGGGCGTTTCGCAACTGCGTGTGCTCGAACGCCCCACCTGACGCCATGCGACCCGGGCGTGCTTGCCTGAATATTCGCGTCCGTCGTCGCGGACGGTTGCGCTGCTTTCGTAGTGCATCATTGCTGGCGGAGCGAGGCGATCAAAGGTTCATTCGCTCCGGCGCTCGATGACGGCTGCCCTAACACGATCCCGTGGGAACTTGGCGTCTGCGAGCGGAATCGTTCGCGCGGCCCCGGCGTATCCCTCGAATGAGGCGGCGCCGTATGGGGGTTTTGCTCTTCGCCTGCGCGCTCGGCGTCGTGGTCGCCGGCGCGAATCTCGCGGTGCTCCACGGCGGGAGCCGTGCGCGCGACCCCGCCGCCAGGCCGGCCGACTGCGCCGTGGTGCTCGGTGCTGGCCTCCGTGACGACGGCTCGCCGTCGGACGTGCTTCGCGATCGGCTCGACGAGTCGCTGGCGCTCTACCGAGCGAGCCGCGTCGGCCGCATCATCGTCAGCGGTGATCATCGGACGGCGGCGTACGACGAGCCGAATGCGATGCGTGCCTACCTCGAGGCGAACGGTGTCCCCGCGGAGATCATCTTCATGGACCACGCGGGCCTCGATACGTACAGCTCGATGTGGCGGGCGCGACACGTCTTCGGCGCGACACGGATCGTGGTCGTCACGCAGGAGTTTCACCTCGCTCGCGCGGTGTGGTGCGCGCGAGCGCTCGGGATGCAAGCGGAGGGCAGCGCTGCCGACCGCCACGTCTACCGCGGGATCGCCTGGCTCCAGATGCGCGAGGTGATCTCCCGCACGAAGGCCGTCGTCGACGTCACGCTCGGGCGCACTCCTCACCACGACGGACCGCCGATCGATCTCGCAGGCGACGGCCGCGTCACCGCGGGGTGAATCGCCGGCCGGGTCGCAGTCGACTAGAGTCTCGGCGATGACGTTCTCGTTCGACAACACCTACGCGCGGCAGCCCGACCGCTTCTACGCCCGCGTCGCTCCGACCAAGGTCCGCGAGCCGCGCGTCGTGAAGGTCAATCGTCCGCTCGCCGCGTTGCTCTCGCTGGATGCTGCTCTGCTCGCCTCGCCCGAGGGAGCTCAGCTGCTCTCGGGGAACACGCTGCCGCCCGGCGCCGACCCGATCGCCCTCGCGTACGCGGGCCATCAGTTCGGAGGCTTCTCTCGGCAGCTCGGGGACGGTCGTGCGATCCTCCTCGGGGAGATCGTCGGGACCGACGGCAAGCGGCGCGACATCCAGCTCAAGGGCTCGGGGCGTACGCCGTTCTCCCGCGGCGGCGACGGGCGCGCGGCGCTCGGGCCGGTGCTGCGCGAGTACCTCGTGAGCGAGGCGATGGCGGCGCTCGGCGTCCCCACGACGCGCGCGCTCGCCGCCGTGACGACCGGTGAGCACGTCTTCCGTGAGGAAGGGCCGCTGCCCGGCGCCGTGCTCACGCGCGTGGCGGCGAGCCACCTGCGGGTCGGGACGTTCGAGTATTTCGCGGCGCGCGACGACAGCGAGGCGCTCTCGACCCTCGCGTCGTACGCGCTCGCTCGTCATTATCCGGGGGCGGCTGGCACCGGCAACGACGCGCTGGCCCTGCTCGAGGGCGTCATCGACGCGCAGGCACGTCTCGTCGCGCTCTGGCTCGGCGTCGGCTTCGTGCACGGCGTGATGAACACGGACAACACCTCGATCTCGGGCGAGACGATCGACTACGGCCCGTGCGCGTTCCTCGACGAGTACGACCCGAAGAAGAAGTTCAGCTCGATCGACCAGCGGGGTCGCTACGCATTCGCGAATCAACCCGGCATCGCGCAGTGGAACCTCACGCGGCTCGCGGAGGCGCTCTTGCCGCTCCTGCACGACGACGAGGAGGAGGCCACCCGCCTCGCGACGGCGCGCCTCGAGGGCTTCACCACGAAGTTCGAGGGGGCGTACGGCCAGGTCATGCGCGCCAAGCTCGGCCTCGCGGGCGAGGAGGAAGGCGACGCGGCGCTCGCAGCCGACCTGCTCGATCGGCTTGCGTCGAACCATGTAGATTACACCGTGTTTTTTCGTGCCCTTTGCGCCGCCGGCGAGAGCACCGATGCCGACGCACAGGTCGCCGCGTCGTTCGCGAATGCCGGCGCCTTCCACGAATGGGCCGAGCGATGGCGAGCGCGCCTCGCCAGGGAGAAGCGCGAACCTCAGGCCCGCGCGGCCGCGATGCGGGGCGTCAACCCCGCGTTCATCCCGCGCAACCACCGGGTCGAGGAGATGATCCAGGCCGCGGTCAAGAAGAGCGATTTTGCGCCGTTCGATCGGCTGCTCGCCGTGCTCGCGCGGCCCTACGAGGACCAGCCCGAGCACGCCGAGCTCGCCAGGCCCCCGCTCCCCGAGGAGCGGGTGCAGGCGACGTTCTGCGGGACGTGAGAACCGAGCTCAGGCGCGCATCGCTTCGATCGGGCTGACGCGTGCGGCGCGGATCGCGGGCAGGAAACCCCCGACGACGCCCATGAAGCCGGCGAGGAAGACGGCGCGCATGAGGATCGCGGGCGTCGGCTCGAAGGAGAAGACGATCTCCGACCACGTCCCCGCGTTGAGCATCGTGATCTTCACGAACTGGAGCCCGAGCGATGCGATCGCGCCGACCCCACCGCCGAGGAACGCGAGCGCGACCGACTCGAGCAAGAACGACGTGAGGATGCTCGAACGCGAGAAGCCCAGCGCGCGAAGCGTGCCGATCTCGCGCTGTCGGTTCGCGACCTGCGCATTCATGGTGATGGTCGCGCCGATCATCGCGCCGATCGAGAAGAGCACGGCGATCATGGTCCCCATGATGGTGAGAAAATCGGCGGTCATCTCGGACTGCTTCGCGTAGTAGTCGGCCTCTCGCTGCACGTTGAGACCGAGCTGTCGGTCCTGCTCGATCAGCGCCTTGAACGCGTCGAACTTGCCCGCGGCGTCGAGGCGGACGCGGACGCTCGAGACGTACCCCTCGCGGCCGAAGGCCGTGCGGGCGGTGTGGAGATCGCACCAGACCTCGGAGTCGAACGACGAGCCGCCGTCCGAGAAGACGCCGACGACCTTCACGGGCCGGTTCTTCTTGATCTCGAAGGACTGTCCGAGCTCGAGGCCCTTGAAGCGGCCGCGGATGCCCGCGCCGACGACGACCTCGTCGGTCCCGGGAGCGGCCGCGCGGCCCTCGACGATCTTCGCGGAGCTCCGAAACGCGAACACGTCGTCCGGGACGCCGCGCACGGTGACGTTGGAGACCCCGCCGACGGTTCCGATCTTGTCGAGCAGGACGACGACGAGTACCTCGCCGACTCCGGGCGGCTTCTTGGAGGCGCCGATCTGTGCGGCCTGCGCGAGGATCAGATTGACCTGACTCTCCTCGATGCCGCTCTCCATCTCCGAGGAGGAACCCCGGCGCATCACGATCGCGTTTTCTGGGGCGGCAGAGCGGCCGAGCGTCCTCTTGATGCCGTTGCCCAGCATCTGCGCGGCCGCGAAGACGAACACGACGAGCGCGAGTCCGAACGCGGCGGCGATCGTCGTCGTCTTGCGGACGACGAGGTTCCTGTAGTTGTACCTGACGGGGATCATCGGGATGCCTTCAACCGACCCGCCGGAGGGCGTCGGTCACGGAGATGCGTCCAGCCTGGACCGCGGGAATCAGCGCGGCCGTCGTCGCGAGGACGATGGCGATGACGCCTGCGGCGACGGCCACATGGGGCTCGACGCGGAAGTAGGGGAACCACGCCGACATGTTCTCTTCGATGGCCTTGCCCATGAGCCCGTTGACGAACGGGTACGCGATGCCGACGCCAACCGCGCCGGAGATGATGCCGAGCACCACCGCCTCGCCGAGCACGAAGAACCGTATGTGCCACGGCAGGAAGCCGATCGCGCGGAGCACCGCGTACTCGCGGGTGCGCTCGCGCACGCCCATCGCGATCGTGTTGCCGAGGATCATCAGCATGATGATGAGGATGATGACCGAGACGATGTCGAGGACGGTGAGGATCGCTCCGAACATGGCCATGAAGGAGAGCTGCATGTTGCGCTCGCTCATGGTGACGGTCTGGGTGTCGCGCTCGTCGAAGAGCTTGTCGACCTTTGCCGAGATGTCGGCGCTCCTCGAGGGGTCGTCGACGCGCGTCATCACCCAGCCGATGGTGTCGCGGCGTGTCTCCGGCAACGAGTCGTTCATGTACTGCCAGTGGAAGAGGAACTGCGAGCGATCGAGCGATTTTCGCGCCGCAGTGTAGATGCCGTCGATCTGGAACTCCCAGTCGCCGGGGTAGATGCTGCCCTGGAGGATGTACTTGTCGCCCACCTTGAGGTTCAGCTTCTTCGCGAGGACGTCACCGATGATCGCGCCCTTCTTGTCGGCCAGCCAGCGCGCCTTCGACTCCTCGTCGAGGACGAGCTCGTCCATCACGGGGAGGAAGCTCGGGGCGTCGACGGCGAGCGTGGCGAAGAACTCGTTGGGCTTGCCGGGATCCTTGCCGCCGAACCAGTTGGCCCATGTCGCCTGCTTCACACCGGGGACGTTGCGGATGTCATCGATGTAGCGCCTGGGCAGCTGCATGATGAAGGACACCTTGTGGCGCGTGCCGAGGCGGTCCTTGGCGGCGTACTCGGCGCCGACCTCCCACGAGGAGAGGACGGTGCGCAGCATGACGAACGCGATGAGCGCGACGGCCGCGCCGAGCACCGTGAGGATGGTGCGCAGCCAGTTGCGACCGAGGTTGCGCGCCGCGATGAGAAAGAGGCCGCTCATCATTCGAGCTTTCCCTTGTTGAGGTGGCGCGTCGCGGTCGCGCGGTCGGCAGCGGCCGGATCGTGGGTCACCATCAGGATCGTCTTCTTGAACTCCTGATTGAGCTTCGTGAGGAGCGTGAGGATGTCGTCGGCGGCCTTGCGATCGAGGTCTCCGGTGGGCTCGTCGGCGACGATGATCGTCGGGTCGTTGACGATGGCGCGCGCGATCGCGACGCGCTGCTCCTGACCGCCGGAGAGCTGGCGCGGGTAGTGACCCATGCGATCCTCGAGGCCGACCACGCGGAGCGCGGTCTGCGCACGCTTCTTTCGGTCAGCGGAGCCGAGCTTCGTGAGGAGTAGCGGCAGCTCGACGTTCTCGAGCGCTGTGAGCACCGGCATCAGGTTGTAGGCCTGGAAGATGAAGCCGATGTGACGTGAGCGAAAGCGAGCAAGGTCGCCGTCGCTCATGGTCGAGAGATCGTTGCCGGCGACCTTCGCGGAACCGCTGGTCGGACGGTCGAGGCCGGCGATGAGGTTGAGGAGCGTCGACTTGCCGGAGCCGGACGGACCCATCAGCGCCTCGAAGGCGCCCTCGAGGACGTCGAGCGTCAGCCCGTCGAGCACGGTGAGGGGCTCCTTGCCGCGTACGAACGTCTTGGTGACACCCTTGAGCTCGATGATCGTCTTCATTGCGGCGGGGATGGCGCTCTTGCGGTACTGCTCCGGCACGATGACCTGCTGCGTGTCGGAGGCAAGCGGCTCGTACTCGTTTTCGGTTTCGCTGCTCACTTGTCCGTCTCCTTGATTCGCTGACCTTCCATCGTCTCGCCGGTGGGCTTCGCAACGACCTTCACGCCGGGGGCTGGGCCGTCGAGCAGCTCCACGGCCGAGCCGCCGACAGGGCCCCCGACCTTCACCGGAATTGCGTGTAGTTTCCCTGAATCGACCGCGAAGACGACCTTCTCGCCGCCGCGATCGACGACGGCCTCTGCGGATACGACGCGCTTCGGGGCTTCCTTGAGGGCGGCGTCGGTGATCGGCTTCGAGAGGAAGCTGACGCGCGCGCTCATCTCGGGCAGAACGTTCTCGGGGTCGTCGGCAAACTTCACCTTCACGACGATCGTGGCCTTCGCGCGGTTGACGCGCTGGCCGAGCTCGGTGGCGACGCCGCGATAGCGCTTGTTCGGGTACGCATCGAGGACGATCTCGCAGGGACCGCCGAGCTTCACGAGGTGGAGGCGGGTCTCGGGCACGTCCGTCTCGACCATGAGGCTCTTGAAGTCGACGATCTCGGCGACGAGGCCGATGTTGCCGATGCCGCCGACGAACTCGCCGACGGTCGCGGGCTTCGTGACGATGCGGCCGCCGATGGGCGCGAGGATGACGCGATCCTTGAGGCCGACGCCGAAGGTGCCGACGTCCGCCTGGGCGGCGTGCGCTTCGGCCTCGGTGGCCTTGACGGCCTCGCGGAGCGCGGACTCGCGGGCGACGAGGTTGTCGAGGTTCGCGCGGCCCACAGCGCCGCTCACGACGAGCGCCTTCTCGCGTTCGATCTGCTGCGTGACCTCGGCGAGGTTGGCGCGCGCGGTGGAGGTGCGCGCGCTCGCGACGCCGACGCGCGAGGACGCGGCGACGATCTGGCTCTTCTGGTCGGCGTCCTCGAGCTGGGCGAGCACGTCGCCCTCCTTGACGGTGTCACCTTCGCTGACGAAGACCTTGGCAAGGCGACCGGGGAGCTTGGAGCCGACCTTGGAGGTGCGCTGGGGGATGACGTAGCCGGCGGCCGTGATCTGGACCTCGGCCTGCGAGGGAGAGATGAGGGCGACCTCGGTGGTCTTCACTTCTTGCTTGAGGATCTGACCTTCGAGCTTGGTCCAGCCGAACCAGGCGGCACCGGCGATCGCGGCGAGGACGGCGAGCGGGACGAGCACGCGTGTGACGCCCGAGCCCGAGCGGGGCGCGCGCGGAGAAGACCCGCGCGAAGGGCGCGAGGCGTCGTCGCCACGGTCGATGCGGAGAGATGCGAGGTCGGAGCTGAGCTGGTCGGACACGGGACTCGAACGGGCGTAGCACGTTCGGGAGGGGGCGAAAGCGGTCGGGTGGGCCGGTGAAAGATTTGGGTAGGATGGCGTTCGTGAACAAGACGTTCGGTCGGGTCAAGTGCCTGCTTGTCGTGGCTCTCCTCGGAGGCGCAGGGGCCGTGGCATGTGGCGACGGGAGGTCTCCAGAGGCGCCGACCGTGCCCGTGAAGGCGGCGTCGAGCGGGTCGAGCGTCGAGCAGTACTTCCCGCTCGAGGAGGGGCGCATCTACAACTACGTGACCAGCGAGGGCGGCGAGACCGGGATGCTGGTCGCGAAGGTGCATCGGACGGACGCGTCGCACGGCGAGCTGCGCCTCTCGAACGCGACGAAGCGCTTCGTGTACTCGCCGGCGGGCGTCGCGTACGAGAACGGGCTCTTCCTCTTGAAGGCTCCGCTCGACGTGGGCGCGACGTGGCCGGGGGAGCACGGCGGCACGACGCGCGTAGCGTCGGTGGATGCGACGGCGAAGGTGATCGCCGGCAGCTACAGCGGATGCCTCCAGACGGTAGAAGAGGGCGGGAGGCCGCCGGGCTCGAAGTTCGTGACGACCTATTGCCCGGGCGTGGGGATGGTGCAGCTCGAGGTGCAGGCAGCGGGCGGAGAGGCGAAGGCGGAGCTCAGGAGCTACGGGGCGCCGGTCAAGATCGACATGACGCCCACGGCTCCGACTCCGCCGTGAAGAGTGCCGCCGCGGCCGCGAACGCCCGGCTCTACTTGCAGCAGAGCGTGGTGGTGCCGACCAGCGAGGCGACGCCCGGCGCCGGGGCGGCCGCCGCGCACGTCACCAAGCTCGGGACAGGGCTCCACTTGTAGGAGTGAATCCAGGTCTGGGTCGTCTGCGTGCAGACGTTGGGCGGAACCGTATCGACGAGGGCCGCGCATGCGCTGTCGCTGTAGAGCGTCCACGTGCCCTCGCACGAGGTAGGTCCCGTCGCGGTGCAGCCGCAGTTGGTGCAGGCGAGCTTCACGTCGGTACCCACGAGGTGTTTCTCGGGCGCACCCGCAGGACACGCCATGTCGCCCGGCGCGAGGAGACACATCTTCCACCCGGTCCCCCGACAGGCATCGCCGCAGGTCGGCGGCGAGCAAACGCGAAGCGCGTCGGACTGCACGGCAGCCTTGTCGGCCGTCGCCGGGGCGAGGCATGCAGCGGTGCCGGCGGGCGGAGGTGACGGGAAGAGCTCGTGTGCCCCGTTCGATAGATTCGTCACGTTGCATTTGCCGTTCGCCGACGCGATGAGCGCGTTCATCGTCAAACCACATCCTGAGGTGTAGTCGTACTTGGTGGCCACGTCACCCGTCGCGCAAGCCGGGGTCGACGTCACGTTGCAGGTGCACTTGCACGCATTGGCCCCCGCCACCGGCTTCTCGACGACGTCGGTGGTGTCGAAGCCCAGCGGGCACGTTGTCGTGGGGGTCGTCACCGCCGCCAGCGACCAACCCGCGGGCACCGTCAGCCCGCACGCGTCCTGTCCGCAGGCCGTCGGCGGGAGGGAAGCACCGCCGTCGTCGACCGCCTCGGCTTCGGGCCCCGCGTCGGCTTGTCCTGAGGAAGGAG
>JAYSXP010000006.1:0-7629 GCA_043717125.1 Polyangiaceae bacterium
CGCAGCCGCCGCCGGGAGCGCACGTGAGCGGGAGCGCCGCGCCACCGCAGTCGACGCCGGTCTCGCCGGCGTTCAGGATCCCATCGCTGTGCGTCGGCGCGAGGCAAAGCTTCGTCCCCGCGGTGTCGCAAAGAGCCTTGTCGCAGTCCGCGGTCACGAGGCATCCCTGCCCCTTCGGGCACTTCGCGGTGGCTGCACCGCCGCAGTCGATGCCCGTCTCGGTTCCGTTCTGCACGCCGTCGGTCGATGTCGGCACCTGACAGATTTTCTGGGTACACACGCCGCTCTTGCAGTCGCTCGGGATCGCGCAGCCCTTCGCGTCCATGCAGGCCGGCGCCTTCGTGCCGCCGCAGTCGACGTCCGTCTCGTCGCCGTTCTTGACGCCATCGGCGGGAGCGACGTCAGCGCACTTGCCGTCGTGGCAGAATCCGGACGCGCAGTCAGGCGCCCCCCCGCACGTCGCTCCTGCGTTGCAGGGCCTCGTGAGGCGACCGCACGGAGATCCCGGATCGACTGCGACATCCGCGCCGCCATCCGCGCCGCCGCCGTCCGCGCCGGCAGGACCGGTTTCGGAGGCCGTCGGACATCCGACGAGGAGCACAACGAGCCCAAGAGAGGCGATACCGCCAAGTTGTCGTCGAATCATCGAGCGCACCGTCCTCCCATCGCCCAGTACTTGTTGTGCACGGGAAAGTTCGTTTCACTACCCGGTGTCGACCACGGAATAGGGTGGCCCTGCCATGAGCCACTGCGCGTCCAGTAGGCCCTGTCCACGCCCGACGCGACGTTGATGTCGAGCGAGTTGAACACGTTGCCCGCGAGGTCAGCGTGTCCGAAGGGACCGTTGCCGGCGGGGAAGCGACCGGGCGGTGCGACGAAGATCGAATAGTCGTTCGCGAGCTGCGTCGCGCCGCCCCAGTAGTTGAAGTTATAGTTCGCCCACTGGAGGTCGGTCTGCGAGAGCGGAGGCGCGGGGAAGGGCGCGCTCTGGTACGAGCCCGTGGAGCCCTCGTCGGTGCCGTTCGGGTCCGTCGTGTTGACGTACCGGTAGCCGAGCGGCGTTCCGGTGGCGCCCCACGGGTACTTGGCACCGCCCCAGGCGACGTTCATCTGCGCACGGGTCGGCAGATGGCCGCCGTCCCATGCGCAGAACGCCGCGATGATGTGCACGGTCACACAGTTGAGCGATCGATCGTCGAGGAAGTCCTGCGAGTAGCTCTGGGGATCGACCATCCGCGTGTTCACGTCGTCGGGAATGCGGTAGGTGCGCGCTCCGGGCCCGCTGACGTTGCATCCACGGTTGCCGCCAGCGACTGCACCGTGAATGTACGGTCCGAGCTCCTGGTAGACGCCCGTATACGCCGGAGTGTCATCCGGCGTGACCTGATTGTTGTCGAGCATGGTCGGGAGGAAGGTTGACCACGCCGCGGTCCACCACGCGGGAGTGTTCGCCGCGATGTACCCGCGCATGTCGCCGTTCACGGCGGTCACGAACGCGCGCATGCGGCCCGCGGTGATGTTGTACTTGTCGAGGGTCGCAGCCCCGGCCGCGAGGCTCACGCAACAGCTCTCGTTGCCGTTGGGACCACACGTGTCGCCACCGCGCTGTACCTTGCACGAACGGGCCTCGACGCACTTCTTCGCGTAGTTGCACGCCTTCGAGGCGCAGTCGTTGTCGATGCTGCAGGTGAGCCCCGAGGGACAGCGCTTGGCATTGGTGGGGCCCGCGCCGCCGCAGTCGAGGTCGGTCTCGGTGCCGTTCTGGAGGTTGTCGCCGTTCGTCGGCGGATCGCAGACGAGCGTACCGGCGTTGCAGCGCGTGTTCGCGCAGTCGACGTCCGCCGTGCAGCCCTGGCCGGGCGGACACTTCGTCGGGGCCGCGCCACCGCAGTCGATTCCCGTCTCGCCGAGGTTCACGATGCCGTCGGCGTGCGTCGCGGTGAGACAGAGCTTCGTCCCGGCGACGTCGCAGAGGGCCTTGTCACAGTCCGAGGTCACGAGACAGCCTTGCCCCGTCGGACACTTCGTCGGGGCTGCGCCGCCACAATCGATGCCCGTCTCCCCGAGGTTGACGACACCGTCGGAGTGAGATGCGGCGAGACAAACGCTGGTCTGTCCGATGTCGCACGCGAGCGCATTGCAGTCCGCGTTCGACACGCACCCCTGCCCGACCAGGCACTTCGTCGGTGCAGAGCCGCCGCAGTCGAGGCCGGTCTCGCCGTCGTTGACGATGCCGTCCGAATGGGACGCGGCCAGGCACTTCTTCTGGACGAGATCGCACTTCAGCTTGGCGCAGTCGGCGTTCGAGAGGCAGCCAGAGCCGGCCGCGCACTTGTTGGGTGCCGAACCGCCGCAGTCGAGGCCGGTCTCGTCGCCGTTCTGGACGCCATCCGTGGCGGTCGGCGCCTGGCAGATTTTCGACGTGCATACGCCGCTCTTGCAGTCCGTCGTGACGAGGCAGCCCTTGCCGTCCGGGCACGCCGGTGCCGTCGAGCCGCCGCAGTCGACATCGGTCTCGTCGCCGTTCTTCGTGCCGTCCGCAGGCGCGGCGGCCCTGCAGAGTCCGCCGACGCACACGCTCGAAGCGCAGTCCTGCGCGCCGGCGCAGGTCTCGCCGAACTTGCAGAGCGTCGTCAGTCGGCCGCAGGCTGGCGGCGGCGCCGAGCCGTCGGTGGTGGCTGCGTCGACGCCGGGCAAGCTGTCGCCGACTGCGCCCGCGTCCGTGCCAGGATCGGCGTCGGAGCCCGTCGAGCAACCTCCCACGAGCACGGCGAAGACCGCGAGGACGAGGGCATCGTTGAACGAAAGCAAGCGAAGCGACATGCGTGACGACCTCTCCCCTGACAGGCCACGTAAGCGACCGTATTTGGGAACAGTTTGACGTAGCACGCGCCCTGTCGGCGCACCACGGCGTTCCGGTCTACACATGGCCTGCTCAGGCTCCGTTCACGGAGTCCTGCGCGCCGCCTCACCGGACGATGCGAAAGGCCGACGTATACGGGGCTCTAGGGGCGGAAACGAGCGTGCCGTCACGCGCCATCGTGGTCGTCTCTCGGCCGCGCGCCTCGACGAGCTCGTGATGCGCGACGTGGGCTCCCACGGCCACGACGAGACGGCCCGTCCCTGGTTCGCGGACGATCATGATCGCCGGTTCGATCGCGCCGGTCGCCGTCGAGAGCACGCGATGCCCAGAGGCATCCACGAACACCTGCGCGACCACGGGGCCGCCCGGCGCGACGCCGTCGTCGCCTGGCTCCTCGAGGCTCGCGAAACGAGCCGGTAGCGAGGCGAGCGCGGCGAGATCCTCCGCGGGCAGCGCCTCGTCGCTCGAGGTGCGCGCGGCGACGCGCAAGGCGACGCGCAGGATGTCCTCCACCTCGGCGAGCGTGCCCATCGCCGGAGAGGCCGTGCCGAGCGCGCCGAGGCCGGCGAGCCCACGCTTCATCTGGCCGACCGTGGCCACGAGCCGCGCGATCACGTCCGGCGCCGCCTCGACGAACGCGGGCAGCGCCGCGCCACTGACCTGGAGCTCGTGCGCCGGGCGCGACGCCCGCGCGGGCCGCGGCCGCGAGAGCGCCTGCCCCTCGTGGCGTGCGTAAGTCCACGAGACGAGCGCCGACTCGATGGCCGCGCGCCGTGCCGCGACGGAGAGGAGCGGGCGCGACGTCTCGTCCGGAGGAGCGAGCCAGGTCATCACGGCGTCGAGCTGCGAGCCGTAGACCGACGCGTGACGCGACGCTGCGCCGTCTACGGGGCGCACCTTGACAGCTCGCGCGAGTACGTCGTCGTAACCCGCGGACGGATCTCCGCCACCTTCGTGCAGGGCCGCACGCGCCTCCGGAGCCTCGAGCCAGACGGCGAGATCGAGGGTCTGCGGCATCGCGCTCTCGTGCGCGCTGGCGAACGAGGCGAGCGCGATCGAGTCGGCCGGTGCGTGCCCGCCGAAGAGACGCAACGACACGCCCGCCTGGCCGGGTGAGCCCATGCCGTCGTAAACCAGCGGCGTGCGCATGCTGGCGGCTCGACGACGGAGACGATCGACGAAGATCACGTTGGCGACGGACTTCGGGTCCTCGAGGTTGACGCCGACCGCCGTCGCCGCATCGTCGAGCTCGCGGAGCGAAAGGTCGTCGGAGCGACCCCACACGAAGGCGAGGAGGCGCGAGATCCGCGACCACGACGCGAAGATGCCAGCGTCGACGTCGCGATCCGTGACGCGCGCCAGGACCATGGCCGTGCGTGCGTGGAGCCTCGAGCCTGCGACGCCGAGGACAGCGCCGCGCACCTCGCTCCGTGCGACGAGGCCGAGCGGAGCCGACGCGAGCCATGCAAGCGCGCGAAACGAGCCTGGCCGCGCGGCGCCGGGAGGGACGAGAAAGCGACCGTAGTCGATGGGGACCCCGAGGAGCGGGCTCGGGTAGCGCCCCGTGTGCGCGACGATGCGTGCGATCTCCTGGGCGATCGCGGGGCCGAGCTCACCGGCGACCTGCGCGGGCGGCGACGGCTGCTCGCTCGCGAGGCCGCGCGCGACGAGGACGATCGCGCGTGCCAGCTGGAGTGCCTCGCGGACCTCGACGCCCGCGCCCTTCTGCTCGGTGGCGAGGCGAACGTCGAGCTTGTCGAGCAGTGAATCGAGCTCCGGCGCGATGACCGCGTCGTCGACCTCCGCGAGCGCTCGCTCGAAGGCGAGATGCATCGCGTACGCGAGCGCGTCGAGCGTGACGACGTAAGGAACTCGTTGCTGGCGTTCATCCATGTAGAACGCACCCATTCGCGATCGCGTCGGCGGCGGCCGAGCGCCCCCGACGTCGGCACTCCCGAGAACGACCAAGCCGTCACGCTGGAGCCGCGCACGGCCCTCGGCGCCGAGCTCGTCCCAGACGCGTGTAGCCCCCTCGATACGGACCAGCGACCCCTCGGCGACGGGTAGCTCGATGGCCTTCGGCGTGCCCGTGACCTCGGGCTCGACGGACTCCCAGTACCACTCGGGGAGCGGCACGAAGCGCGCGGCGCGGCGTTGCTCGGGGAGCGCGGGAGCCGGGCCTATCGCCCTGCTGCGGCCCTGCCCTGTCGAGCACGCGACGAGCACGAGCCCCGCGCAGAGTGCGCGCGCCGTCGCTTGAATCCCCCCGGACGCCATGACCAACGCAGCGGATCATAGCGCGCGTCTCGTCAGCGCGCGGTCGGCTTCTTCGTGCACGATGACTTGAGCTCGTCGAGCTCGCGACGGAGCTTCGCCATCTCCGTCGCCTGCGTCTGCAGCGCGGCGACGGCCATCGTTTGATAGCCGTACATGTCGACACGCTCCCCGCTCTGAAGGACAGCGGCGCTCGGCGCCACGTCGTCGATGATGAAGCCGAGGTGCTCGCGCTCCGAGGGGGCCTCGGACTTGTAGCGGTAGGTCGCGAGGCGAAAGCTCATGAGCTCGTCGTTCAGGCGCTGACGGTCGGTCTCGGAGAGGTACGCGATGTCCTTCTTGTGCTGGCGCTGCGAGATGGGGCACTGCATCCCGTCGACGCACGTAGGCGTCGGGAACGGCACGCCCGAGCAACAGGTCTGTCCCTTCTTGCAGACGTTCGCTCCGCATTCGAGCTCCGGCGGGACCGGCGGGCAGGTCTTGATCTTCCAGCCGCACGTGCCGCCGGAATCGGCGCAGGTCGGTCCCGCCGTCGAGCCATCCCAGCAGAGCTGCGAGGACGAGGCGGGCGCGGGGCCCGGACACGCGCCCTTCGCAGAGCAATCGACCCTCGGTGGCGGCATCGGCGTGGTCGTGGTCGGCGCGGGCGTCGGCGGCAGGTCGGGACAGGAGCGGATCTCCCAGTGGCACGCGGTGTTCTTCGTCTTGATGCAGCGACCGGTGTGGCCACCTGTGGAGCCGTCGGAGCAGAGGATGGCCGGCATGCCGAGCGCCGGACCGCAGTCGCTCGCGCCGCAAATCTCCAGCTCCGAGGAGTCCGTGTCCGTCGGACTGTCGGTGAGGTCGCTTCCGCCGGACGTGCCCGAGCAGGCGGCGACCCCCGCGGCGAGGGGAGCGAGAGCGAGCAGAGCGAAGCAAAGGGTGCGTGCATTCATGGGCGTGGCCTCCGTCTGATACGCAATGGGTGCTCGTCGCACTCGCGATCACGAAATCGACTGGGCGGCGCGATGACGGGCTATACCGTCGGCATGTCGCGGGGGCTTGCCATGGGAGGGTGCGTGGCGATCCTGACGATCTCGGGCGCGGTGCATGCGGAAGAAGCGCCCGAGCCGCTCGCCGTGGCGTACGAGGCGCCCCCCGGCTGCCCGACGTCGGACGACTTCTTCCGCGAGATCGCCGCGCGGACGACGAGAGCACGGGCGGCGCAAGCGAACGAGCGCGCTCGGGTGATGCACGTCGTCGTGACGAAGAGCGGCGACCAGCACATCGGACGGCTCTGGGTCGAGGATGCGAATGCATCGAGCACGGCGCGCTCGGTCTCCGGCAAGACGTGCAGCGAGGTCGTCGGCGCGCTCGCCCTCGTCGGCGCGCTCGCGGTGGATCCGCGTGCATCGACCGCTCCGATCGCCACCGCCCCGGTCGCGACGGAGTCAAGCACAGCGCCGCCTCCGCCGCCTCCCGCGGAGCAGCCCGCCGAAACGAGCCCGCCTCCGCCCGCGCCCCCGGTGCCGCTGCCCGTCGCGCCTCGGGCTTCGGGCAGCTCGGGAAGCTCGGGAAGCTCGGGAAGCTCGGGCAGCTCGGGAACCGAGCCTGGTCCATCGCCACCTCGCGGGCGCGTCGAGGTCGGCGTCCAACTGGAGGCCGCCTTCGTGGCCGGAGCGGTCCCGGGCGGACGCCTCTTCGGCGACGTGTCGATCGGTCCGCGCGAGGGGCTCTTCGCTCCAGCGCTCCGTCTCGCGGTGGCGCGGAGCCTCGACGTCGTTCGCACGGCCGCGGTCGGAGGCGCGACCCTCACGTGGACGTCGGTCGGTCTCGACGCGTGTCCGCTTCGCCTCGCTCTGGCACGTCCGGTCGGGCTTCGTCCTTGTGTAGGCGGGTCGGCCGGAGTCCTCGATGCGTCGGGTACCGGCTTCGCCGGGACGGTGAGCCGTTCGAGGCCATGGGTCACGCTCAGCGCACTTACCCGGTTCGTGTGGGAGCCGCTCGCATGGCTGGACGTCGAGCTCGAAGCTGGCGTGATCGCTCCACTTTATCGGGAATCGTTCTTCTTCGCACCCAGCGTCTCGGTGTACGAGGCGCCCGCTTTCGCGTTTCTTTCGCGGGCGGGGCTCGGGCTGCGTTTTCCGTGATCGCGCCGCCGGACTGCGTCCATCATTGAGATGAGATGACTTCCTCCGCAGCGCTCCGCGAAGGACCTGCGCGACCTGCGGCGGACACCGCGGCGGGGCCAGGGCGTGTCGCCGAAGATCAGGCGCGCCTGCGCCGGATGCTCGACGAGTCCTTCGACTTCATCTGGCGGTCGCTTCGTCGCTTCGGGCTGTCCGACGATCGCGCGGACGACGCCGCGCAACAGGTCTTCATCATCGCCTCGCGCAAGCTCGACATGATCCGACCCGACGCCGAACGGAGCTTCCTCTTCGGGACGGCCATGCGCGTCGCGTCGGACATGCGACGCAGCGCGGTGGCGCGCCGCGAGATCGCACACGCCGATC
>JAYSXP010000051.1:0-7027 GCA_043717125.1 Polyangiaceae bacterium
TCGAAGCGCCCACGAAGGCCTTGGCGTCCGCCTTCAGCGCGATGGTGATCGGAGCCATCGCGAAGTCGATCTTGCCGTCGACGTCCGCCTTGTAGCTCAGGTTCGGGGCGTCCCACGTGAGCTTCACGAAGGCGCTGTTCCCGATGCGCATCGCGAGATCGAGGTCACCCTTCGCGACCGCCGCACCGGACGCATCGAAGACGAATGCCGTCATGATGTCGCCCTTCGCCACGAGCTCGATGGAGTAGTCACCCGCCACGATCACGCGCCCCCCGTGCCCCGCCTCGGCGCGGAGCGCGAGCTTCGGCAGCGTCGCAGCGACTGCGCCGTCGATCGAGATTTCCGCCGGTCCGGCAGCGAGCTTCGCCGCCGCGTCCGCCGTCCCCGTAAAGCGAGCCTTCGGCGCGTCCCATGCGAGGACGACGGTCGTCGTTGCGCCGCCGGCTGCCGCGAGCTTCGCCTGCAGCTTCATGCCCGCGTCGCCCGAAACCCTCACGCCGGCTGCGTCGCGGACGATCGCCTCGATTGTGCCGTCCGCGCGCACCAGCATCTCGACGCCGTACTTACCCGCAACGAAGAGCGTGCCGCCGAGCTCCGGTCCGACGAGCAGCACTGGCGCATCGAGCTTCCCGTGCGCGATGGCGTCGCCGATCTTCAGGTCGACGTCCATCGCGCTCGGCTCGAGCTCGACCTTCCCGGCGGCCTTGCCCGCGAATCGCGCAATCATCGGCTCGTAGGCGAGATCGATCGCGGTCCGCGCATTCGGCGTGCCCTTCGCGTTCGCCCGCAGCGTCAGCATCGCCTTCTCCGGCGCGGCGATCGCCTTGCCGCCGCCGCGAGCGTCGAGGACGAGCGCTTCGCCATGCCCGTCTTGGAAGACGCGAATCTCGACCTTGTGATCACCCACGGTGACGAGCTGCCCACCGATCTGGAGGCGCATCGCCGCTGCAGCCGTGATTTCACCGGAGGCGACCGGAGGATCGCCGGACTTGTCCGCGGGCTTGCAGCCCGTGACGAGGAGCGCGCCGGAGAGGATCGAGAGGGCCAGGATGGTTCGCATGGCCCGGAGTATACGGGGCTAAACCTCGGTCGCCCTGTCACACCCTCGCGACACACGGGACCGCCGCGCGGATGAATGTGACGCGCATCAGCTTAGGCGAGCGTTGGCGCAGCGCCTCTCCGGTGCTTCTTGCCACGCGATACCGACGATGTGGCGGCTGGTCCCACAAGCGCAGGCTTCTCGATGAGCCATTCTCTCGCTGTCCTTGTCGATGATCTTGGCGCGATCCGCGTCGAACAGGCCGATCGCTCCACCGTAGGGACGCTCGGTGGACAAGAGCGCGGAGGGAATCGTGGAGCGACCCGCGTAGACGCGCCCCCGGCGCACCGCTACGATTTTCGGGATGACTCGCGGGCATGTGCGCCGGGCAGTGCTCGCTTCGGCGTCTGTGGCGCTGGCGGCGGGCGCGAGCACGCTGCCGATTTCGGCCTGCGGGGATCCTTACGCGGAGGGCGCGCAGCAGGTCGAAGAGGGCGGATCGGACGCGGGCATCGATTCCGACGCAGCGACGCCTCGAGCTCCCGATCCCTGCGCGCATGCGTTCCCCGCAGCCCCGCCGGACAAGGACGACGCGCCCGGGGAGGAGCTGCCGCCCTTCTTCGTTGCCGTGCGCAGCATCCAGATGGCCGGCGACAACGGCCAGGTACCGGGTTTCGATCTCGACGGAGTCTGCACCTGCGAGACGCGACCGGAGACCGCCTACGACGGAGGCCCGAGCTGCTTCGCAAGCGAGTCACGATGCGACGCCGACGGCGGCGTCGACAACTCCCTGTCCGTTCTCGCGACTCAGCTCTCGCCGTTCTTCGCTTTCGATGACGTGCCGAAGAAGCTCATCTCGGCCGGTCGCCGTACGCTCCTCGTGCAGATCGGCAAGTACAACGGGCGCGCCAACGACAAGGAGATCGCCGTCGGCCTCGCGCTCTCCAACGGAATACGGGAAAAGGGGTGTGCGTCGTCGGTCGAGGACCCGACGAAGGGGATCTGGTCGCCCGGATGGTGCGGCGACGATCGCTGGTCGTTCCTCCCGGACTCGGTCATTCCCTCGACCAAACAGCCGCTCATCCAAGGAGTCGGGTACGTCCGCGACGGCGTCCTCATCGTCCAGCTCGACGGCACCTTGCTCCTTCCCTTCAACGAGGTCTCGGTGCTCGGCGTCGGTAGCCCCGTGATCGCCGGCGCGCTGGTGCCGCTTCGCGAGGACTTGCAGCCGCGCGATCGCGCCACGCCGCCGACCGACAAGGAGAAGCGACTCTGGTCGATCGCGAAGGCGACGGTCGCCGGCCGGGTCAAGGCCACGGAGTTCCTCGGCGCGCTCGGCACCATCGAGCTGCCGCGCGCGGATGGCGGCAGGACCGGCTACCTCTGCCAGGAGACGCAGTTCGCTTTCGCACGCGAGCAGATCTGCGGAGCGCTCGACATGAGCTCGTCAAAGGCGCTCGATTTCGATCCGCGCGCGCAGTGCGACTCGCTCTCGACGGCGCTCACCTTCACGGCCTTCGCCGCGCTCCCTGGAGAGGTCCGCGCGCCGGCGCCCAACGACAATCCGTGCGTCGCGGGCGCAAACGGACAACTTCCCGACGGGGGAGGCAACCCCTACAGCTGCTCGCGACCGTAGCGAACCGAGGGCACCCGGTTGGACGGCGCCACATCGCCCGTGAAGTCAGCCGTAGCGGTGCGCGCGTGTTTCGAGCACAGTCGCCGCGTGCTCGATCGAAAGCGTCGCAAGCGTCTCCTGCTCGGCCGTCGCGATGTCCTCAAGGGCGCGGCGGTCCTCATCGCGCCGTTCACGCCGCTCGTCGCAGGGTGCGGTCCGGGCGGCGAGCCTCCGCCGCGGCTCTTCCAGCACGGCATCGCGAGCGGAGACCCGCTCCCCGACGGCGTGATCTTGTGGACGCGCATCACGACGGGGGAGCCCATCGACGTCTCGTACGTCGTCAGCGACGACCCGGAGCTGAAGCAGCGCGTCGCGGGCGGCACAGTCCGCGCCGACGCCGAGCGTGACTTCACGGTCAAGGTCGACGTCCGCGGGCTGATGCCAGGTCGGACGTACTACTATCAATTCACCGCGAGCGACGACGTCTCGCAGATCGGCCGCACACGGACCGCCCCGAGCGGCGCTACCTCGCGACTGCGCTTCGGCATGGTCTCGTGCTCGAGCTTCGCGCACGGATACTTCCACGGCTACCGCGCCCTCGCAGCCCGCCGTGACCTCGACGCGATCCTGCACCTGGGCGATTACGTCTACGAGTACGGATCCCTCGAATACGGCGACGTCCGCGCTTACGAGCCCGAGCACGAGTGCCTGACCCTGGCGGATTATCGGATGCGCCATGCGCTCTACAAGCGCGACGAAGATCTCCGAGAGGTCCATCGCCAGCACGTCTTCATCACGATCTGGGACGATCACGAGGTGGCCAACGACGGCTACGATGTCGGCGCGGAGAACCACACCGAAGGCACCGAGGGTGCGTGGCTCGAGCGCAAGGCCGCGGGCCTACGCGCCTATCGAGAGTGGATGCCGATCCGCGAACAGCCAGACGGCCGCATCTTCCGCAAGCTCGGCTTCGGCGATCTCGTCGACCTCACGCTCCTGGACACCCGCTACTGGAAGCGCACGAAGCAGGCGGGCGGCATCCTCGGCGCACCTCCGGCGCCCGATCCGGCGCGTATGCTGCTGGGCGACGATCAGGCCGCGTGGATGGAGAACGAGCTGAAGACGTCGAAGGCGCGCTGGCAGCTGCTCGGACAACAAATCATGGTCGGCAACCTGATCCTCGAGGCCGGCAAGCAGCTCGCCAACCTCGACCAGTGGCACGGCTACCCCGAGGCCCGAAAGCGTCTCCTTGGCTTCTTGAAGGACTCCGGCGTGAAGAACGTCGTGGTGCTCACGGGTGACATCCACAGCTCTTGGGCGAACGAGCTCGTCCACAATCCGCTCGACACCACCGAGTATGATCCCACGACGGGACGGGGCTCGGTGGCTGTCGAGATCGTCACACCGGGGATCACCTCTCCCGGCATTCCCGCGCTCTTCCTGGGGCTGGTCGAAAAGGCAAAGCCGCTCAATCCCCACATTCGATGGATGGAGCTTACCAAACGTGGCTTCGTGATCCTCGACATCACTCCCGAGCGGCTCCAGAGCGCGTGGTACCACTTCGAGGACATCACCTCGAAGGAGCCGCAGACCCCCGCCTTCGCGAACGCGTGGTCGGTGAAGGCCGGCGAGACACGGCTGGTGATGGACGCGGCGGCGGCGCCTGACCGCGACGGCGCGCCGGCGGCAGCGCCCTGACGCTCAGGTCTTGAAACTGGAAAGGATGACGAGCACGAATCCAGCACGAGCCGCCGCATGAAAATGGTCGCGGCAGGCGCCGGCGTGTCGCCCCAGAACGGCTCGTCGCCAAACGTGTCGAAGCGGAACGATCCGTGGATCGGCTTCTATCGCTATCGCCGCCATGCCGGCCGCGACATTCGGGTCGAGCGCGACGGGCGCTGCGCGGGATCGACGCGTTGCAGATCGCGGACGCCGCTGCGATCGAACGCGCATTGCGCCTCGATACCGATCATCGTAATCCGACAGCTCATCAAGCGTCCGCGGACGGACGCCGGACGGCAGCGCTTCCTCGCCGATGGGAAGGAGGCAGCGGCCAAGGCCACGTAGGCCCAAGAGAGGACACGCATGGGTGGCGATCAGAAGCTCACGGGACCCGATCTCTCCCAGGGAATCGACTCGAAGGACCTCGCCGACGGCAAGTTGCTCGTCGGACATGCGAGCGGCGAGGCCGTACTCGTCGCACGGCGTGGCGCCGAGCTCTTCGCGATCGGGGCAGTATGCACGCATTACGGCGGGCCGCTCGGCGAAGGGCTGCTCGTCGGCGAGACGGTGCGTTGTCCGTGGCACCATGCCTGTTTCTCGCTGCGGACTGGCGAGGCTGCGGCGCCCGCGCGCGATCCCGTCGCGTGCTACGGCGTCGAGGAGCGAAACGGTAAGCTCTACGTCGTCGGCAAGCGCGCGCCCGGTGCGCCGCGCGCGCCGGTGTCGGTACCAGACGCGATCGTGATCGTGGGCGCCGGCGCAGCGGGCAACGCAGCCGCTGAGATGCTCCGTCGCGAGGGCTATGTCGGAAAGATCACGATGATCGGCGCAGAGGCATCAGGGCCTGTCGATCGACCGAACCTGTCGAAGGACTACCTCGCGGGCACCGCGCCCGAAGAGTGGATCCCCCTCCGCCCGGACGATTTCTACGTCGAGAAGAAGATCGACCTCCAGCGGGGCACGCGCGTGAATGCCATCGACGTCGCGAAGAAAACGGTCTCGCTCACGGACGGAACGACGCTGTCGTACGGCGCGCTCCTGCTCGCCACGGGCGCCGAGCCCAACCGACCGAAGATCCCGGGCGCGGACCTCCCGCACGTGCACTGTCTGCGCACGCTCGACGACGCGCGCACGATCATCGGCAAGGTCGGCACCGTCAAGCACGCGGTCATCGTCGGCGCGGGCTTCATCGGTCTCGAGGTCGCGGCGTCGCTTCGCGCGCGTGGCGTCGAGGTCGCGGTGGTCGCGCCCGATGCGCTGCCTCTCGTCCACGTCGTCGGCGAAGCGCTCGGCACCGCCATCCAGAAGCTGCACGAGGAGCACGGCGTCACGTTCCACCTCGGGACGCGCCCGGCATCCGTCGCAGAGACCTCGGTCACGCTCGAGAACGGGACGAAGCTCGCGGCTGACCTCGTCGTCTTCGGAATCGGTGTTCGTCCGTCGACCGAGCTAGCGGAGGCCGCAGGACTCGCGCTCGACCGCGGTGTCGTCGTGGACGAATACCTCCGCACGAGCGCGCCCGACGTGTTTGCGGCCGGTGACATCGCGCGCTGGCCCGACACGCACGCCGGCGACAAGATCCGCGTGGAGCATTGGGTCGTGGCGACGCGCCAGGGCGAGATTGTCGCGCTGAACATGCTCGGGAAAAATCGCCCCTACGACGCCGTCCCGTTCTTCTGGAGCGCGCACTACGACGTCACGATCTCCTACGTCGGCCACGCAGTGACCTGGGACCGCATCGACGTCGACGGGAGCATCGAGAAGCGCGACTGCGCCGTTGCGTTCCGGCGCGGCGACAAGACGCTCGCCGTTGCGACCCTCGGACGCGACCTCGTCAGCCTCGAAGCGGAAGCGGCGATGGAGCGAAACGACGAGGCGGCCCTGCGGCGGCTCGTGCCTCGAGCGATTCTTTAGACCGACGAGACCGAGGACGTCATGCAAGAGGCCTACGTTCGCGCCCCACGAGCACCTCGGCGAGCTCGAGGGTCGGGCACGGGTCTCTCGCTCACGCAAGCCATGCAGGAGCGCGCAAAGCGGTCGTGCAGCGCTCTCTTGCGCCGCGCGCGTCAGGTCTCGGATCGCGACGGGATCGCCTCTCGCGCGTCACGGTGCTCGTGATCAACAAGACGAGCACGACGCGACGGTTCGGGGTGCGCGTGTCGAATGCGACGAGCCTGACGACGGTCGATGCCCATCGCGTCGACGCCGCGCATCCGAACCCGTTTCTCGCCGCGCGCGACACGCTGACGAAGAACAACGCGTACCTCTACTCGGCGCCACCCTCGAGCGCGACGCTGCTCGTCTTTCGCACCCAGTAAGCCCTTCGACGAGGAGGCGCGGAACACGCGCCCGCGGACGGCGACGACACGCTCACGCTGCGCCTCCGCGCAAGCGGTGCGGCGACGCCAGCGCGAGCAAGCCGTCGACGGCGGATGCGACGACGTTCGCGCGGGGAGGGACATGCCGACGGTTACGGCGTGCGCCTTGCACTCGAAGCGTGGATGTTCACACCGTTCAAGCCGACTCCGCGAACCCACGTCGCGCCGAAGGCGGAGGTTCTCCCCATGCGCGCACTCAAGTGGCTACTGACGAGTCTCGTCGCGTTCATCCTCGTCCATTGCGGCGGCGGGGAGTCGGCCCGGGACGCCGCG
>JAYSXP010000501.1:0-10274 GCA_043717125.1 Polyangiaceae bacterium
TTCGCGTCCACCGCGATGCCGTGCCAGCCACGCCGCTCCTCCAGAAAGAACGTCATGTTCATGTCACGGTAGTGTCCCGCGCCCACGTCGACGAAGAGCCCGTTGCGCGCGTCGCCCAGGAAGTCCCTGACGAGAAGCGCCTCGTCGTACTGCGAATAGACGGCCGCTCCAAGGGACGCGCGAAGCTCGTTCCTCCGGAGACAGACCTCGTCGATTGAGCCATCGCCCACTGTGCAATGGAGCCGCTTGAAATAGCGATCGGACACGACGACGCTGACCGCGACGCCGAGACCGATGACGGCGACGAACGCGAGGAGGACGGAGCCCAACCGCACGCGCTTTCGCGCACTCACCGAGACCGGCATCGGTGGATCCTAACGCACCTAGGCGCTGGCGCGGTCTCGAGGGCGGTCTCTCCGAGCGTGTTCACGCCCTCACCGGTCGCGAACGCTCGCGCAGGTTCATGAGTGGCTTCTCGACGAACAGGTACATGGGCACGGACGCGAGCAGCGTGACAACGGGAACGACGACGAGGTACGCGCACATGGCGCGGACCGTCGTCGCGACGTGAAATGCTCCGATCTCGAGGCCCACGACGATGACGATCATGTGAAGCAGGTACGCCGAGTAGGAGAGCTGGCCGATCGGGAAGAAAGGCTTCCACGCGAGGATCGCGCCGAGCAAGCCGCCGCCGCCGGCGCGACAGAGGCACGCGAAGAGCACGTAGGCGACGCTCGCCGCAAAGACCACTGTCGAGAGCGAGTAGTAGGCAAAGTTGATCGAAGGCGGTAGCCCATACTTGAAGAACGGCTGCTCGACGACGCTGATCCCGGCAATCCAAACGAGCGCCAACGTGGTTCCCGCGAGAGCCAGGCGGGGCGAACGCCGGAACACCTCCGGCGCCTTCGTGAAGCCGAACGCATAAGCGACGATCACGCCGCTGAGGAGCTCGCCGAACCGCGCATAGGGCTTGTCGTAGAGCATGTCATAGAGGAGACGCGCGTGCTCCGGGCCGGGCATGTGGAGCCCGTGACGAGCGACGATCGCCATCCGCGCGACGATGCTCAGAGCGATGAGAACGAGAAAGAACGAACGGCGAACCCGGAAAAACGAGAACGAGAACGCGAGCATCACCGGGAACACGATGTAGAACTGCTCTTCGATCGCGAGTGACCACGCCCAGTTCATGCACTGGCGCGCATCGGGGATGAAGTTGTTCACGAAGAGGAGGTTCGCCCAGACCGTGTCCACGTTCTTGCCGATGAGGGCGCAATAGAGCGCGAGTGACACGTAGTAGGCGGGGAGGATCCGCATCGCGCGTCGGAAGTAGAAGCGACGAAACGAGATGCGTTCGAGGGCTGCGTGCTCGCGCAGGAGCATGGAACCGATGAGGAATCCGCTCAGCACGAAGAATACGTCGACGCCAAGGAGGCCGCGGTTCACGATCCGGAATACGGGCTCGGAGCCGCTATGCCGGAGCGGCCGCCCGACGAACGTGAATGCGTGATACCCGATCACCCAGAGAACCGAGAGGGCGCGCATCCCGTCGACGGGCTCGTGCGCGTCGGCTCTTCGCTGCCACAGCGACCCGAGGTTTCTCCGGACCGAGAACGCGTCCCCGAGGCGGGATCCTTGGGCAGGAGAGGTCACGGAGCGACCGACGACGACGTCACGCGCGGCCCATCGAGCAGCCGGGTGATGCGCGGCTCCAGTACGCCGAGCGTCGCAAGTCGTCCCTCGCGGGCAGCCAGCAGCCTCGAGGCGGAGTCGTCGAAACGAAAGGACGCCGCCGCCGCGCGAGCCTTGTCGATGCTCCCGGCGACCGCGAGGAAGTCCGTGGCGCGCACGCGCACGGCATGGCTCGCGCTCTCGTCGCGCGCGACGACGAGCGAGGCATCCGCCGCCTCGCGCAGCCGGCCAACGCTCCGGAGGAACGCGGCGTAGCCGGCCTCGTCTCTCTCGCGCGCCGCGGGGTCCGCGTAACGCGCCGAGTCGACGCGAGCCTGGGCGATCTCGGAGAGCGGCCCGTCGACGTACCTCGCGAGCGGCGGTTCGAGCACGCGCGCGCGCTCGAACGAAGCCTGTGCGCCGTCGAAGTCGAGCAGGTGTAGGTGGGCGAAGCCTCGAGCCATGTAGCCGCGCCCGAAGTCCGGGTGATCGGCGACGAGCTGATCGGTGACCAGGGCCGCCTCTTCGTAGCGACCGATCCGTGCGAGGCAGCCCGCTAGCCCTTCGCGCGTCCGCCGATGCACGGGCGTCTTCGCCTGAGCGGTACGCTCCTCCACGGTGCGCGCGTGCTCGAAGACGGCGCACCCTAGATCTGCTCGGTCGCGGGTCGCCAGCAGGTTGGCGAGCGCGTTCAGCGGCATCATGTTCGCCGGGTGCCCGGTCTCCGCGGCGACGAGCCAGAAGCGCACCTCCTCCTCATAGTCGCGCGCACGCGCGTGCGTTGCGCGCGCGAACGGGATCGCCAGGACGAGCGCTACGATCCCGAGCGCCGAGCGCCGAGCCGGACGCAACGCCTGCGCCCCCACGGCTGCCGCGAGCGCAAGCGCCGCGAGCGGGAGGTAGAGCAAGCGGTCTGACGCCGTGGTCCCCGCAGTCGAGATGGGAACCACATGCACGACGAGTCCGAGCGCGACGACCCCGAGCACGATCGCGGCGGCGGTCCCGTCCGAGCTCCGGCGCCCGTTGCGCGCGCGATGCACGACGAGCACGGCCGCCGCAAGCAGAGCGACGGCACCGAGCAACGCCCGGGTGGCGTCGACGTGACCGACCAGCCCGATGACGGTCCGCGGGCGCAGCGCATCGACCGTCATCTCGAGGTACCGACCGATCGCTTCGAGGACAGTGAGCGCACGGAGGCCGGGCCCGAGGTCGCGCGTGTGGGCCGATGTCCCTGCGAGCGCGATGAATCGGAGGCCTGCGTACGCGGCGCAGGGGAGTGCGATCCCGAGGGCAGGACGCACGAGCCGTTCGACTGGAGGCGTGCCGTCATCGACGTGACGCCTGCGCCACGCGAGCACCGCAACCGCGGCGGCGCCCGCGACCGCGACCTCCTTGCTCGCAAGGGCCGCGAAGAGACAAACGCCGGAGGCGACGGCGAGCACCCTTCCGCGGAGAACCTCCGGCGGGGCGCCGGCGGGAACATCCGGCGAGAGCGCAAGCGCCGCAAAGACGAAGACCGCGGCGAGCACGTCCGTGCGTCCCGAGATCCACGCGACCGACTCGGTGAGCCTCGGCGCGAGCCCCCACACGAGCGCCGCGACGACAGCCGCGGGGCCGCTCGCACCAAGCCTCGTGGCCGCGACCGCGAGCAACAGGCACGCGAGCGCGTGAAGGAGCACGTTCGTGAAGTGAAACTCGACCGGCGTTCCGCCAAGCCGCGTATCGACGCGCAGCGAGAGGAGGGCGAGCGGCCGGTAGTACCTGACATTCGCGTCGCCGAGCGCGCCATCCGGCCAGAACGGCTCCGTGAACAGCGCGAGCGGTGCGACCGTGCGGAACGGCGCTCCGTCGGCGAGGAGGACGTGGTCGTCGCGCACGAGCGTCCGCGCCGCCCAGGGCGAGTACGCGAGCATGACGGCCAAGACCGACGCCATGCCTGCGAGGAGGACGAGCAAGCGCCTCCGCTCCGCCAGCGACATCCTCCTCAGCCTATCATGCGCTACGGGCTTGCCGGCGGAGCGGCCGTCGGAGCGCGTCGGGGCACCGTCTCCGGGCCCGCCCTCATCTGCGCCAGCTTCATGACGAGGAGGTTCTCTGCGTCGAGGCTCGTTGCCTGGCCGCCGAAGAAGCGGTAACGGCGCGGCCCGTAGGAAAGGAGTTGGTTGTCGTCGGTCACGATCTCCCCGGCACGCGCGTACTCGGCCATCCCGTGTGGTCCGAGGACGATGCGGCTGCGCACCACCTCCGGGCTGAGATCGCGGGCGATCCCGGCGCGCGCCAGGCCTGGCCAGTCCGCGCCGAAGCCGCGGACCTCGCCACGACGGCCGACGAGGATGCCGGTGGCCCCGAGCGGATCGAGCCAGAGCAGCGAATCGGGGAACACGTCGCGGAACGTCGCTGCGATGGCGATTGCGTCGTGCACGGAGAGAATGTGAATGGGCAGCCACTGAGCGATAATCCCGTCGGGCTCGAGGTGCTGCGCCGCCAGCTCGTAGAACTCCTGCGAGTAGAGCGAGTTCACGCCGGCAAAATTGGGCGGCATAGGCTCGAGCGTGATGACGTCGTAGCGACGATCGGTTCGGCGCATCCAGGCGCGGCCATCCATCACGATCGACCGAACGCGCGGGTCTTCGAGGACGTTCTCGTTGGCGGGGAAGTGCTGCGCCATCCTGAAGACGGCGGCGTCGAGATCGACGATGTCGAGCGAGTCGGGGTTCTCTCGACGCACGGCGTTCGCGGTCTGGCCGGTGCCGAAGCAGATGACCAGGGCGCGCTTCGGCGCCGCGTGGAGCACCATCGGCAAGCGACCCATCCAGACCATGTAGTGGGCGCCCGCGCCTGGTCCAGCCGCTGCGGCGAAGCCGTCAATGAGGAGAACCCTCGTTCCATCTGCCGTCTCTGCGACAGCGACGGTCGAATCGGGTCCCTCCTCGAACGCCACAACACGCGAGAGGTTGCTGTAGATGTTGCTCAAGACGCGGGCGCGCCCGAGGCCGGACTCTGCCACGAAGGCGAGCGCGAGGGCGACGTACGTCGTGCCCAAGACGATGCGACGCGTCCGTCGGCTCTCGAGCAGCGCCATTGCGCAGGCCACAGTCGCTCCGCCGAGGAGCCATGCCGTCCCGGAAAATCCGAACGCGGGCAGGAGGACCCAGCCGGCCCCGAGCGAGCCCGCCACCGCCGCGAGCGTGTTCAGCGCGTAAACGCGTCCCCAGCGGTGGGGATCGACGTACTGCCCGAGCACCCACGGGAGCGACGCTCCGAGGAGCAGGACCGCCGGCCCGACCACGGCCAGCGTCGCGAGGAACCATGCGACCGGACGGAGCGTCGGGCCAAGCGGAGCGGTCGCGACGGCCAGCTTGTCGAAGCGCTCGAGGACCGGCGTGGCGGCGAGCACCGAGATCCCACCGGCGGCCAGCGTAGCGCCGAGCGAGCCCCCGCGACGCTGGACCCAGGTAGCAAGACGTGCACCGCCCGCGAGCGCGAGCAAGACCGCGGCGAGCATCACGGCGAAACTGTGCGTCGTCGCAAGGAACGCTGCCCGGAGTGCCCTGAACCATGCGACTTCGAGAGCGAAGGTCAGAAAGCCCGACGCGATCACGACCAACCAGATCGCACGCGGCGGAGCCGGGCGCAGAACGTCGTCGCTCGCCGCGACCTCCGCGACCTCCGCGACCTCCGCGGGCAGCCGCTCGAGCCGCAGGAGAAAGGCCGCCGCGGCGACGCTCAGATTCACGCAGGCCGTCGCGATGGCGCTGACCTCGATGCCGAGATACGGCAGCAGCACGAAGCTCGCGAAGAGAACGCCGCCGCAGGCTCCCGCCGTGTTGATGGCATACAGGGCCGGGAGCGACGTGCGCGTGCCTCGGGCGGCGAGGCCGAGAACGGGGATCGTCGCGCCCATCGCGATCGCCGGCGGACCCAGGACGCACGCCATGCCGGCGATCTGCACGACGGACGCGAAGGCCGGTCGCGCCGTGAACGTCGAAGCATCGAGATGCTCGACGAGCCGCAAGCCCGGCAGAAGAATCACCGCCCCTGCGAGCCCGACGACAGCCTCGCACACGGCATAGATGCGTAACGGGCGCCGCACCTTCCGACCGCGCAGCGCGGTCCCCATCAGGGCCGCTCCGATCGCCATGCCACCCATCGTCGTCGCGAGTGTGATCGCCGTGCCCTTCGCGGAGACGCCGATCGCGAGCGACGTCTCGAGCTGCCAGAGCACTTCCCACGACAGCCCCGCCGCGCCGGCAACGAAGACGAGGACGTAGAGGACAGGCATCCGACGATTGTGGTCTGCCAATTGGGTTACGGTCCGCAGGCGGTGCCGCGTAGCGAGCAAAGCATCGCGCGGGCCTTGGCGTGGGTGGGTTGTGCCGCGAGCACCTTCTGACACTCGCCGACCGCGTCGTCTTCGCGACCAGACGACGCGTACACGACGGCGAGGTTGTAGCGCGCTTCGACGTCCGTTGGAGTCAGCGCGAGGCCACGCTCGTAAGCGCCCGCGGCCTCGACGAGATTCCCCGAACGTCCGAGCGCATAGCCGAGCGCAAAGAGAACCTTCGGGTCTTCGTCGTTGCGTGCCGCCCGTGCGCGGAGCTCGGGGACGCTCGGCCACCCCGTTCGGGGAGCGCCGAATGACGCTCGCAGGTACTCGCTGCGGCCGATCGTGTCGGCGACCTCGCCACTCACGTCTGTAACGACCGGGTGAGTGTTCCTGCGGAAGTCCTGGGACGCATAGAGGCGATCGAGCGCCGCCATGTAGCGGGGAAGCAACGCCACCCGCGGGTCGGGCCGATCCCCGTGGAAGCATGTCGGGCAGAACTGCCTCAATCCCTCGGTCGCGAAGAGCGCGCGAGGCACCTCGAGGTCTCGACCGAACGTGTACTCCATGATCGGCCAATCGTCGGTGACGGGGCGAACCCCGGCAGTGGCGCGCCGCAACGCGTCAGCATCGGCGACGAAGGAGCCCACGAGCTCCGTGAGTGTGCCCATCTGCACTTGCCGGAGGGATTCCTGCACCGCGCCGTTCGCGCGCAACCCTGCGTCGAGCTGGTCGAGATCGAAGCGCAGCTCCTTCCTGCGCGTGCCGATCAGGATGAGCTCCGATCCCTCGCCGGAGAGCAGCGCCGACTCCGGAAACACATCGATGAAGGCACGCACCATCGCAAGCGCCGTCTCGGGGGGCACCTGGTACGCCGGAAGCCACTGCGTCATGAATCCGTTGGGTTTGAGCCGGCTTCGCACGAGCTCGTAGAACTCACGCGAGTAAAGTGATCCCACGCCTGCGAAGACGATCGGCGGCGGCTCGAGGGTCACCAGATCGTAGGAGTCGGGAGGCTGTTGTCGGACGTGTTGCCGGCCGTCTTCGATGAAGACCGAGACGCGCGGGTCGGTGAGGACACCCTGATTTGCGTCGGCAAAAAAGTTGGCGTGCGCGAGCACGTTCCGCGAGAGGTCGGCGACCTCGATACGCTTGAGCGACGGATGAAGCGACACGGCGCGAAGCGTGTTGCCTACGCCGAAGCAGATAACGAGGGCGCTTGCGGGGCGCTCGCTCATCAGGAGCGGGATATGCGCGAACGCGCGCATGTAGCGCTGCGAACCGATCGCCGTGCCCGACATCGGGTGCCCGTTGGTCACGAGGAAGCGGTAGCCATCTTCGACCTGAACGATCGACACGATCTCGTTCGTACCCTCGCGCGTCTCGAGGACGCGATGAGGAATAGGGAGGACCGGTAGAAAGCGGTCGAGCAGATAGCCGTCCGGGAGCGCGGCCCAGGCTGCGAGCGCCGGGATGGACACTGCTGCGCTCAGGATGGTCGGGATCCAGAGCGCTCGCCCGCGCTTCCCCGCAGCGGCGACGAGGGGGAACGGTGCCAACACCGCGCAGGCGGCAAACACCACCACGCTCGTCTGCCCACCGAGCCACGGCAAGAACACGAACCCGGCGACGAGCGACCCCGCGACAGAACCGAAGGTATTTGCAAGATACAATAATCCGATTCGCCGCCCGACGGACGTGACCGCGTCCTGAACGTGCGCGTTCACGAGTGGAAACGAAAACCCCATGAGCAGAGACGGGAGACCCACGACCGCGACGATAGACACGAAGGCGCTCCCGTACGGCGTGCCCGAGGCCTTTGTAAACATGGCCATGAGCGCAAGGGACGAAACGCCGAACAGCGCCTGCGCACCGAGGAAGAGCTCGAGCGTGCGCCCGAAGCGGCGATGGCAATGACCTCCGGCGATGGCGCCGAGACAAATGCCGACCAGGACGACCGTCAACAGTAGCGAAAAGACGGGACGGTATGCGCCAAGCGAGGCGCTGAGAAATCGGAACCAAACGATCTCCATGCCGAGCGCTGCGAACCCCGACAGCGCAAGCGCGATGCACGCAGCAAGAATCGGTCGTTTGCTGTCGGGCGGGGCGGGCTCCACGGCGTCGGCCGCGTCGACCGCTCGCGCGACGTCGTCGTGGACTGGCTGACCGAGACGACGCGCCAACGCGAGTGCTCCGATGGCGACGACGACATTCACGGCCACGGCGACGAGCTGCGTGCGGAAGATCCCGATGCGCGGTACGAGGAGCGCATCCGTGAGGAGTGCGCCGACCGCCGCGCCCGCGGTGTTCACCCCGTACAGGGTTCCGACGTGCCATCCTGCCCAGCGTGGCGCGGCATCGCTCGCAGACGCGGATAGAGGGTCGCGCCCGGTCACGTAGCGCACGAGAAGCGTGAGCGTCGCGCCCATCAGGAACGTCGGCAACGCCATCAAGATGATCGCCGTCGCGTACCGTAGCGCGGTCGAACTGAGAGACAGCTCGAACCAGCCTTCGGGTCCGCGGGCGTAGGTGGAGAAAAGCGCCGACAGTCCGCCGAGACGCGGCAGCGTGCACGCGAGGGCGATCCCGAACCCGGCGATCCCGAGCTCCGCGGCCCCATAGGCGCGCAGGAGCGATCGCAGTGTGCTCGCGCGCGCGGCGCGCTTGTCCGCCCATCCGCCCGCGCCGAGGCTCCCGACACCGAGCCCGCACATGAACACCGCCGTCACGAGCGACGCCGAATAAGTCGTGTTCCCGAACTCGTTCCCGAACTCGCGTACCCAGCACACCTCGTAGACGAGGCCGGCAAACCCCGACGCGAAGAAAAGCAGATAGAGCATCCAGCCCGAAATCCTACACGCGCGCGTGCCGGGCGCATGGCTCCGTGAACGACAAACGAAACGCCGATACGCCGTCTGTCACGGAGCCTCGCGGCCGCGAGGTGTGCGCCATAGCTTGTTGACGCGGTCCACGACCGTATCCATGTCCGAAGGAGCAGGAACGTCGGGGCTCGTGAGTGGCGCTTGCGGATGTCTCGAGCGGAACAGCATGAACTCGCCTCGGGTCATCAGGTACTCAGCGTCCGGCTCGAAGGCCTCGATCAGGACGCGCCGCATGGGCACGTCCCGCGAGTGCACGATGACCCAACCATAGCGATCGAGGTCATGCGCCGGCTTCAGCGCGCGCGAACCGACAGTGCGGGTGCGTACGTCGAAGTCGTCCCAGCGCCACTCGGGGCGAATCTGCACCGGAGAGAGCGGACCCACCGTCAGCGACAGTGACACGCGCCCCCCCCGGTCCGCGACCGCTCGAGCGGGACCGACCCCCGCCGAAAAGAGACGCGCGTCGACCACCAGCGGCCTTTCCAGGGCGCAGAGCCCAACCGAGCTCCCTTTCGGGATCTGTGCGATCACGACGTCGAGGTCACGGTAGGTTCGATCCGAGTCGACGAACTGCGACCACGAGAACAGAAGGAGCGCCGCGGGGACCACCCCACTCGCCACCTTTGCGACCCACGGCGCCTCGCGCGGGGACGCGCAGATGACGAGAAGGGCCCACGCCGGTCCGAGGAACCGCTGATAGATCAGCGTGGCGCCGCGCCACTCGTACGGCATGACGAAGTACAGGGCGAGGAACCCCAGCCCCGTCGTCTCGAAGCGGTAGCGCAACAGCGCCGCGCGGATCCAGAGGAGCGCCCGCTTCGTGCGCGCCGACTCCTTCGCAGCGGCCGCCGCCTGTGCGTTGGCCTCGGCTGTCGTGGGGTCCTCAGCGCGTTCGGTCGAGCGCACGCGACGGACCACGAGGGCGCCGATCGCGATGAGGCTCACGCCGAAGAGCATGAGCAGCGCGGCGATGTCATGGGCACCGAAGAGCGTCTTCGGAATCGAGACGACCTTCTCGACGAACGGATCGAAGCTCATCGGCGGCGTGATCTGCCCGCGCGTGAAGG
Source organism: Polyangiaceae bacterium (assembly GCA_043717125.1). Taxonomy (GTDB): domain Bacteria; phylum Myxococcota_A; class Polyangia; order Polyangiales; family Polyangiaceae; genus Labilithrix. Next base: position 9,942 of record JAYSXP010000501.1, read on the forward strand.
AGCGCTGCTGGTAGAGCCAGTGCGCGCCCATGAAGAGCATGGCGAAGGCGACGGGCACGGCGCGAATTGCCGTTTTCCGACGCTCGACCGGATACGCGATGGCGAGCACACCCACCAGGCCCAGCGCCGCGAAGAACATTGCCTCGTGCGCAAAGAAGAGGAAGGCGAGCAGTCCGCACGCCGCCATCGCGCTGCGCGGCGAAGGACGAGCGGCAGCCCGGTCGAGCGTCGGCAGCGCGCCGAGAAACGCGGCGAAGCCAACGAGGTTGGCGACGAGCCCCCAGTAGTAGGTGAACCCAAGGGCAAGCGGTGCGAGGAGTGGCACGCCCCAAC